>DATEDA010000158.1:0-66284 GCA_035286595.1 Burkholderiales bacterium
GCCGGAGCGCTATGACCGCGCGCGCGTCCTCGCCCGCGCCTGCCGGATGGCGTTCTCGAGCGCGATCGACGAGTGCCACGTGCTGCTCGCCCCGAGCACGACCGGCGAGGCCCCCGAGGGCCTGGACTCCACGGGCAACCCAGTGATGAACCGCGTCTGGACGCTGCTGCACGTGCCGTGCGTTACGGTCCCGGTCGCGCGCGGTCCGAGCGGCTTGCCGGTGGGGTTGCAGGTGATCGGCCGCTTCGCGGACGACACGCGCACGCTTGCCGCGGCGCGCTGGGTCCACGAGCGGATGGCAAGCTAACCTAACCGCGCGACGACCGCCCGCGCGAACTCCATCGTCGCGGCGGTGCCGCCCAGGTCGCGGGTTCGCCTACGTCGCTGCCGCGCGGAGCCCGAGCAGCCGGATCGCGTTCTCCTTCAGGATCAGCGGACGGACCTCGGGCTTGAAGGCCGCGGCTTCGAAGTCCTTCAGCCAGCGGTCGGGCGTGATCAGCGGGAAATCCGAGCCGAAGAGCATCCGCTCCTTCAGCAGCGTATTTGCATATTGCACCAGCTGCGGCGAGAAGTACTTCGGCGACCAGCCGGAGAGATCGATGTACACGTTCGGCTTGTGCAGGCAGATCGACAGCGCCTCGTCCTGCCAGGGCCACGACGGGTGCGCGATGATGATCGGCATGTCGGGGAAGTCGACCGCGACGTCGTCGAGGTAGGTCGGATTGGAGTACTTCAGCCGCAGGCCGCCGCCGCCGCGCATCCCGGTGCCGATTCCCGAGTGGCCGCTGTGGAAGATCGCCGGAAGCTTCGCCGCGGCGATCACCTCGTAGAGGACATACGCCTTGCGGTCGTTCGGGAAGAACCCCTGCACCGTGGGATGGAACTTGAAGCCCTTGACGCCGTGCTCCTCGATCAGACGGCGCGCTTCGCGCGCGCCCATCTTGCCCTTCGCGGGATCAATGCTGGCGAACGCGATCATGATGTCGCTGTTCTCGGCCGCGGCTTGCGCGACCTCCTCGTTCGGGATCCGCCGGCGCCCCATCTCGGCCTCGGCGTCGACCGTGAACATGACCAGCCCGATCCGGCGCTCGCGGTAGTGGGCGATCGTCTCGGGAATGGTGGGCCGGCGCCCGCCCTTGAGCGCGGTCCGGAAGTACTTGTCCGCCGCCTCGTCGTACTCCTTGCCGAAGAGCTCGGGCGGCTGGCAGCACGACACCTCGGCGTGGGTGTGGGTGTCGATCGCGATGAGCTGGTCGACGTTCATCACTCCCGCCGCACCTTGCCCGTCTTCTTCTCGAGGAAGTCCTTCATCCGGGCCTTGGCCTCGGGCTCGCTCTGGGCGATCCCGGCGGTCAGCGCTTCCATGAAGAGCCCCGCGTCCTGGCCGAGCTCGGCGATCCGGGGCAGCGCGTGCATGATCGAGAAGTTCGTGAACGGGGCATTTCCGGCCATCCTCTGCGCCAGCTCGACGGCCTTGGCGAGCCCTTCGCCTGGCGGGACGAGATAGGTGGAGAGGCCCGCCGCCTGGCCCTCCTCGGCGGAGTAGCTGCGGCCGGTGAGCATCAGGTCGGTCATGCGGTGGACGCCGATGATCCGCGGGACGCGCACCGACGCGCCACCGCCCACGTAGATGCCGCGCTGGGCCTCGGGCATCGCGTAGAACGTCGAGGGCTCGGCCACGCGCACGTGCGCTGCGCAGGCGAGCTCCAGGCCGCCGCCGACCACGGCACCGTGCAGCGCGGCGACGATCGGGACCTTGCCGAACTGCATGCAGTCGAACACCCGATGCCACGTCCGGGAGTGATGGACGCCCTCCGCCGCCGAGCGGGCAGCGAGCTCGCTCAGATCCAGTCCGGCACAGAAGTGCTCGCCGGCGCCGGCGAGCACGACCGCGCGCACGCCCTCCGGCGGGGCGGCGAAGAACGCCCCGAGCGCCTCGACGGTGGGATCGTCCAGCGCGTTGCGCTTTGCGGCGCGGCTCAACGTCAGGACGCCGACTTCGCCGCGACGCTCGAAGCGCAGCGTCGCGGCGGGGGCGGACTCGGTCGCTCGGGACGGCAAGGGAGACCTCCTGCGGTGCAACAGGAGTTCGAATATAGCAGCGCGGGGACGGTGGCTTACCCGAACCGCTCGCGCGCGAGCCGTGCGCCCGCCCCGAGCGCCGCGAGCTTGCGCATTGCCACCGCCCGGTCCATCGGCGCCATGCCGCAGTTCGTGCACGGCTGGATGCGCTCCTTCGGCACGTGCTTCATCGCCTCGGCGATGACCGCCACGACCTCCTCCGGCGTCTCCACCTTGTCGGTCGCGACGTCGATGACGCCGACCAGCACGTCCTTGCCCTCGAGCAGCCGCAGCAGGGCCGCCGGCACGTGGGAGTTCGCGCACTCGACCGAGACCTGGTCGAGGCGGCTCTTCGCGAGCGCGGGAAAGATCGCCTCGTACTGCCGCCACTCGCTCCCCAGCGTCTGCTTCCAGTCGACGTTCGCCTTGATGCCGTAGCCGTAGCAGATGTGCACGGCGGTCTTGCACTTCAGCCCGTCGATCGCGCGATGCAGCGCGTCGATGCCCCAGCGCTTCACGTCGTCCATGTAGACGTTGAACGCCGGCTCGTCGAACTGGATCGTGTCGACGCCGTCGGCTTCGAGGGCGCGCGCCTCCTGGTTGAGGCAATCGGCGAACGCCATGGCCATCTTGACCCGGTCGCCGTAGTGCGAGTCGGCGATCGTGTCGACGATCGTCATCGGGCCGGGGAGCGTGAACTTCAGCTTCCGCCCGGTGTGCGCCCGGGCAAAGCGCGCTTCGGTCTCGTGCACCCGGCCCTTCAACCGCAGCGGCGCGACGACGGTCGGCACGAGCGCCTTGTAGCGGTTGTTGCGGATGCCGAGCTCGACCTTGCGCGCGAAGTCGATCCCGTCGACCGCCTCGAGGAAGCCGTGGACGAAGTGCTGGCGCGACTGCTCGCCCTCGCTGACGATGTCGATGCCGGCGTCCTCCTGGGCCTTGATCCAGAGGCGCGTCGCGTCGCGCTTCGCCTCGGCGAGCGCGTCGCCCTCGAGCTTCCAGCGCGGCCAGAGCTTGTGCGTCTCGGCGAGCCAGGCGGGCTTCGGCAGGCTGCCGGCGATGGTGGTCTCGAACACGACGGCTTCTCCTCGGTCAGGTCCTCGGTGTGACCGATTCTAGCCGCGCGTCGGCGGGGAAGAGAAAAGAAAACGCGGCCGGGTTCCGGCCGCGTTTTGGCGCTGCGACGCGGTGTCTACTGCACCTTGCGCCGCGCGAAACCGAACCCCAGCAGGGCCACTGCGAGGAGGGCGAGCGAGCCGGGCTCGGGAACCCGCACCTCGCCGAGGAACACGAGCCCGTCGATGGTGTCGGGGATGTTCCCGAACGGCTGGAAGCCCGAGCCGGGGATGAGGTCGATGGTGGGGCTGGAAAGATCGTAGGCTTCGACGAGTCCGCCTTGGCGCCCGACCCACATGATGTTCGCGCCTGGGTCATACGCGAGTGCGCCTACGTTCGCTACGTCCACACCCACCCCCAATTCCTTCTTCGCAGTGTAGGTGTTTGTCGCCGGGTCCCAGATTCCGAACGACTCTCCGTTCCACTTGGAGATCCAGATCTCCGTCCCGACCAACGCCATGCCTACCACGTCGGGCTGCGAAAAGATCGCCAGCTGGTCGCCGGTGACCGGGTCAATCTGCCGGATCACGTCCGAGTAGTGCGCGTGATAGAACTTGCCGTCGGCGGCGAACAGCATCTCCTCGTTGCAGCAAGTTCCGCTTGGAATGTCCGGCGCGTTGATCGACGAGATCAAATTGCCGTTGTAGTCCAAGCGATGAAGCGTGTTCAGCCCAGGGGTGCCGGCGAACAGGAATCCTCCCCCATCGGCCATCCCGTTCAGGAGAATGGGCGCACCGCTCGGCAGATTGCCGAGCGGAATGATGATCTGGCTCACGAACGCACCCGCGTTCGTGGTGACCTTGCCGAGCCGATCCGGAAGGAAAGGCGTGAACTCCTCGACATCCGCACCTACGAACAGGGTGCCCGCCGAGGCGCTACTGGCACCTAGCGCGATCCCCAGGCCGATGAGTACAGCTCGTGTAGTAGTTGTTCGCACATTCCCCTCCTTGCGTTGTGCCGGGGCTCAGAAGGACGCTGGTCAAACACCTAGCGACGCCCCGCATGCTCTGGTGCAGAGCAACAGGCGTGCCACGCGTTGAAATTCAATGAGATGCGTGCGAAAAGTTCGAGTAGCGCTCCCGGAATGTAAGGCCTTCCGACGTGCCGCCGTTCGTGCAGGCCCTCCCCGCTGGGGTAAAGCCCAGCGCGCGCTGCCGCGGGAGTGCGTCTAGACCCAGGCCTGCAGCACGTACTCGTACGGCGCCTGCGAATTCATCATGTCCACGCGCTGGAGCTTGATCCGGAACCCGTCCTTGGTCCGCTTCAGGTGATGGCGGTACGCGCCAGCGAAGTGCCGCAGCTCGTCGCGCCGGAGCTCGACCATGTGGAAGCGCGACCGCACATGCACGTCGCCCGATCTCGGGTCGACCTTCTCGACGACGACGTTCGACACGACGTGGTTCGTGCCCCACTCGGGCGCCTGGGACCACGCATGCGGGTGCGTGACCCGCTTCATGCGCACCGTCATCAGGTCGCGGTCTTCGGCGAAGATCGCCGGCATGCCGTCCCAGGTCGTGTAATGGGGCGCCGGCGGCATCCAGTACATGCCGTCGGCGGTGAAGAGCTCGATGAACGCCTGCCACTGTTTGTTGTCCAGCGCCTCCGCCTGCCGGTAGAGGAGCTGCTCGACCTCGCGCTGGAGATCCTGGCCGGCGCCGTTCGGTTTCTTGACTGCCGGCGCGGCCGGCTTGCTTGCGGCCGCGCGCTTCGCCTTCTTCGCCGCCATGGTCAGCTCCCGCCGGTCATGTACTCGAGCCACGCGCGGAACTGCGCGCGCATCGGCATCTCGCTGCAGCCGCTCGAGGACTTCGTGACGCTGCCTTCGATCCGGTCGCGGCCGTAGTCGCGGTGGAAGCTCACCCAGTCGCCGCCGCGCGACGCGAGCCCCCACTGGCCCTTCTGCCAATTCTCGAGGTCGTCGGCGTTCACGAGCGTCGCCGGCGAGTTGACGAGGTTGTAGTACCAGAGCGAGCGCCGGTAGATCGGCTCGGGGACGCCCTTGAGTCGGAAGTGCCAGATCTCGGAGAGCGTGCGGTCGGGGGCGATCGGCCGGATCGCGCGCAGCTGCTGCAGCGGCGACTGTACCGAGAGGCACGGATAGACGAGCGTGTGGTGGATGTTGCGCGACAGGTACTCGTCCTTCTTCTGCTCGCCGTAGGCCTTGGCGAGGATGCCCTCGTACTCGAGGGTGTCCGGATCCTGCGGCCGCAGGCCCATGTAGCCGCCGAGGATCGTGTGGCCGTACGGATAGCCGAAGGTCTCGAGGCTGTCCCACTTCTCGAATGGGATCACGAACGCCGACAGCATGTGGTAGTGCAGCGGCTTCTCGCCGGTGCGGCGCTGGATCTGGAACTCGACGTCCGCGGCGGCGCGGCCGGTCGACTCGTGGGTGACGGAAGGGTGCACCGCGTCGAGCTGGTTCTCCATGAAGAACTTCCAGTTCGAGCGCTGGACGACGCGGTAGCAGTTCATCACCACCTCGACCTCGCCCTCGGGCGAGCGGTCGCAGATGTCGTCGAAGGCGATCTTCGCCGGTCCCAGCCATTCGACGAGCGAAGGCCCTTGCTCGGCGAGGCTCGCGAACACGAAGCCCCGGTACGCCTCGACGCGCGGCGCACGCTGCATGTTGCAGTCGTAGCTCCCGAAGGTCGTGCCCTCGTAGCCGCGCGCGAGCGGGACCGACTCGATGGTGCCATCGTAGTGGTAGCGCCAGGAGTGGTAGGAGCAGGTGAGCGCGTCGCCGGCGTTGCCGTAGCGCGCCCCGAAGATCTGCGTGCCGCGGTGCGGGCAGCGGTTGTAGAGCACGTGGATCTTCCCGCCGTGGCCGCGGATCATCGCCAGCGGCTGGCGGCCGACCTGGAACGTCCAGAAGTCGCCGGGTTTCTTCACCTGCGACTCGTGCCCGGCGTAGATCCAGCACTTCTCGAAGATGCTCGCGAGCTCGAGCTCGAAGATGTCCGGGTCCGTGTAGCAGAGCCGGTGAACGCGGTCGGGCTCGACCAGCGCCTTGAGGTTGGGAATGCGCTCGTGCAGCACGTCTGCCTCCAGGACCGGGGATTGCCGGATGCGGGGAACTGTCGGAGTCCGGAACATAGCGCCCCGCGCGGTCGGGATCAAGTCCGCACCGCGCGTGTACGATCACGGCTCGCGGGAGGGCAGGGCCATGAGCAACGTGCGGTTCGACTTCACCGGCAAGGTCGCGCTGATCACCGGCGGCGCGTCGCTGCTTGGCTCGGCGATCGCGCGCGCGTTCCACGCCACGGGCGCCGCCGTGGTCATCGCCGACGTCGACGAGACGCGCGGGGCGGCGGCAGCGAGCCGCTTGGGCGAACGGGCGCTGTTCGTCCGCACCGACATCACCGACGACGCGCAGCTGGCCGCGCTCGTGGCCGCCGCCAGCGACCGCTTCGGGGGGATCGACTTCCTGATCAACAGCGCCGTGACTTTCCTGGACAACGGTCTCGCGTCGACGCGCGAGGAATGGCTCCACGCGCTGAACGTCAACGTGGCGAGCGGCGCCATCCTGACGCGATTGGTCGCACCGATCATGCAGGCGCGAGGCGGCGGGGCGATCGTCAACTTCTCGAGCATCGCGGGCAAGTTCGCGAACGCCGGCCGCATGCTCTACCCGGCGTCGAAGGCGGCGATCCGGCAGATCACGCGCAACGAAGCGATCGACCTCGCCGCGCACGGCATCCGCGTGAACTGCGTGTCGCCCGCCTGGACCTGGTCCGACCCGCTGAAGACGCTCTCCGGCGACAGCCGCGAGCACGCCGACAGGGTGGGGGCGCGCCTGCACCCTCTCGGACGGATCGGCGACGCCGAAGAAGTCGCGAACGCGGTGGTCTGGCTCTGCTCCGACGGCGCCTCCTGGGTCACCGGTGAGGACGTCGCGGTCGACGGCGGGTACGCGATGCTCGGGCCCGACCAGGGGCTCGGGCCGAAGGGATGGCTGGGCCGCGGGTCGTGACCAGCCGCGGATCGATGCCGGCCGCGACGCAGACGCGCGTCCCCTGGATCCTGCCGGTCATCATCTTTTCCCAGTTTGCCGGCACCGCGCTGTGGTTCGCGGGCAACGCGGTGCTCGGCGACCTGCAGCGGGAATGGGGTCTCGCCGCCGAGGCGCTGGGCTACGTGATCTCCGCGGTGCAGCTCGGCTTCATCGCCGGGACGCTGGCCTTCGCGTTCTTCGCCGTGTCCGACCGGCTGTCGCCGCGGATCGTGTTCTTCGTCTGCTCGATTCTCGGCGCGCTGTCGAACCTCGGGGTCTACGCGCTCGCGGAAGGCTTCTGGTCGCTCCTCGCGTTTCGGTTCGCGACCGGATTCTTTCTCGCCGGCATCTACCCGGTCGGCATGAAGATCGCCTCCGGCTGGTACCGGAGCGATCTCGGGAATGCACTCGGCTTCCTCGTCGGGGCGCTGGTCGTCGGCACGGCCTTTCCGCATCTGCTGAAGGGGCTCGGGCAAGCCTTTCCCTGGGAGGCGGTCCTGCTCGCGGTCTCCGCGGTCGCGGCGTTTGGCGGCCTGCTGATGCTCGCGCTGGTTCCCGACGGCCCCTATCTCGCGAAGGGGACGAAGTTCGATCCGAAGGCCCTCGCGGTGATCTTTCGCTCGCGCCTCTTTCGCGCGTCCGCGTTCGGCTATTTCGGCCACATGTGGGAGCTCTACGCGTTCTGGGCGTTCGTGCCGCTGGTCCTCGCCACGCATGCCGCCGCGAGCGCCCAGAACCTCAACATCTCGCTGTGGTCGTTTGCCGTCATCGGCGCCGGCTTCCTCGGCTGCGCCGGGGGCGGGCTCGCCTCGCTCCGCTGGGGCAGCGCGCGCGTCGCGTTCGCGCAGCTCGCGTCCTCCGGGGTCTGCTGCGCGGTCTCGCCGCTCCTGTTCAACGCCCCGACGCCGGTGTTTCTCGCGTTCCTGCTGTTCTGGGGGGTGGTGGTGGTCGGCGACTCGCCCCAGTTCTCGGCGCTGAATGCGCGGAATGCCCCGCGTGAGCTGGTGGGATCGGCGCTCACGATCGCCAACTGCATCGGCTTCTCGATCACGATCGTGAGCATCCAGCTCGTGAACGCCCTGGCGAGCGTCACCGGCCCGGCGTACCTCCTGCTGGTGCTGACGCCCGGGCCGATCCTGGGGCTGATCGCGTTGACGCCGCTCTTGCGAACGGCGAGGGCCTACGGAACGTCCTGACCGGCTCGCGCCGGTCAGAGCCCGAGCAAGCGCCGCGCGTTGCCCTCCACCACGAGGGCTTTTTCCTCGGCCGTGAAGCCAGGGTGGTCGGTCACGATCTCGACCGGCCGCTCGAGCGCGATCGGGAAGCAGTAGTCGCTGCCCATCATCACGCGGTCCGCGCCGACCAGCGTCTTCAGATAGTCGAGCGCCGGCCCGTGATAGCTGATGGTGTCGTAGTAGAAACGCCGCAGATACTCGAGCGGGGACGTCTTGTGGTGCGCGAGCTCCGGGCGCTTCTCCCAGCCGCGGTTGAGCCGGCCGACGAGGTAGGGGAACGCGCCGCCGGCGTGCGGCAGGCAGACCGCGAGCTTCGGAAAGCGGTCGAGCACGCCGCCGAAGATGAGGTGCGCGGCGGCGATCGCGGTCTCGAACGGGTTCCCGAGCAGGTTCTGCAGGTAGTGCGCCTTCAATCGCTCGGGCGCGATGACCGTGTTCGGATGGAGGAACACCGGCAGGCCCGCGGCCTCGATCGCCTCGTACGCCGGGAAGAACATCGGATCCGAGAGCTCGCGCCCGGCGATCGCGGTCGCCATGTACACGCCGCGCGTGCCGGGGAGCCGGCGCGCGCGCTCGAGCTCCTTCACCGCCGCCTCGGGGTAGTTCATCGGCAGCATCGCGAGCGAAACCAGCCGCTCGGGATGGCGCTGGTGTGCCGTCGCGGCTGAGTCGTTGTAGGCCTCGGAGAGCTTCTGGGCGAGCGCGGCGTCCGCCCAGTACACCATCGGGAGCGACAGGGACATCGCGTGCAGCGCGACACCCTGTTCGTTCATTGCCTCGATCCGGGCATCGACGTTCGTGAAGCGCGGGTTCAGCGGACCGGCCTGGATGGGGCCCGCTTTCAGCACCGGCTTCCCTTCGACCTCGCCGACCTCGCCGCCGCAGCGCGGTCCCTCGGCCTTCCAGATCGCGATGAGCTCGGCCGGATAGAAGTGGGCATGAATGTCGATCGGGCTCATGGGGGCGACTGTACCAGAGGTGAATTCGTCACAAGCCGTTCGGAGCTTCTCCCCACCCCGGGCGGCGCGGCTCCTCTAGTCTGAGCTCGCGAACATCAACGATCCACAGGAGCCGCCATGAAAACCCAGGACGCCATTTTCCTCGCCGGTGAATCGATCCCGTTCGGCCTCGCGATCTCCGCTCCGCGCGCTATGACGCTCACCTTTCGCCGCATCGCCGGGCGCGCCCGCAAGCTCGTGGCTCGCGACGAGCTCGCCACGCGGATCGCGGCCGTAGGACTGATGTTCGGCGGGCTCGCGTGCCTGGTGTGGGTGGTCCTGGGGTACGCAGCCGCGCTCTAGGCGCGCATCCTGCCCCCGCCCGGCTTCAAGCCGCGCAGGCGGGAGGACGGAAGGGAATCCGGAGACCGCTGAAAGGCCGGTCAGCCCTGGCGTGCAGCGGGCTGGCCGTGAAGCAGCTCGCGGTGGTGGGCCATGAGCGCATCGAGGACGGCCTTGCGGCTTTCCGGATCGAGCATCACGGCGTCCATCCCGAGGGTGACCTTCTTGAGCAGGGGCGGCAGCAACGTCACCAGGCGCGCCCGCTCGCCGGCCTCGAGCCTGGGACGCAGGCTCCAGAGGAGCTCCCGCAGCGTTCCGACCGCTTCCTGCCAGGACGCGCCTTCGGCGCCGCCGCCCGCATGCGCGCGCACGAGCACGCCGTGCCAGCTCTGCCGCACGAAGATCTCGACGGCGGGTGGCAGACTCGCCCCGGCGAGCTCGGTCTCGACTGCGCGCGCCGCCACCGCTTCGGCGTCCGGGGACTTCGCCGCCGGCGGGGACGACGCTGCCGGCGATGCGCCTGCGGGACTCGCGGGCGTCGTCGCAGCCCCCGGCGCGGATCTCGACACCGCGGCCGCTACACCCAGCCCGCCAAGCGCCTTGTTGACCGCGCGGTACACGTCGAGGACCGGCTGCGCAAGACGCTGCTCCAGCTCCTGGCGGACGGCGCGCAACACCCGGCCCTCGATCTTCACGGCCGCGAAGCCGGCGAACACCGCGCGGGCGATCGTGAGCGGGCCGAGCGGGTTGTCGCCGTCGTTGATCGCGGGGTGCCGGAAGAGCGTGGCGAAGCGTGCCGAGAGCTCGCCGAGCTCCGCGCCGGCGTGCTCCTTCAGGCGGGAGCTGAGCCGGCCGATCGCCGCCTCGTTCTCGAGCACGTTGGTCTTGAGCGCCTGCAGCTCGCCGCGGTCGAGGTCCCGCGCGAGCATCCCCTTCCCCTGCAGCGCGCGCACGCGCTCCTCGAACCGCGCGGCGAACTCCTTCCGGAACGCCGGGAGGAACTGCTCACGCTCGTGGAAAAGAGACTGCGCAGCGCGCAGATACTGCTCCCGCTCCTCCCGGTCGCGGCTGTGCTGGCCGGTGTCACTCAGCTTGGGGGCCAGGGCGTCGAGGAGCTGCTGGAGCTCGCCGCCCAAATGCTTCTCCGCCGCGGCACGGCACTGGATCAGGACGGACCCCCGGTCGAGGGTGGCGGCGGCCGACACGAAATAGTCCTCTGCTCGATGCTCGCAAGGCCACTCGCGCTCGCGCCGGGGCATCCGGGCGGCCGGAGGCTCCACGCAGTGTACGCAGGCGGACGAGCGGGACGGAAGGCACCATGCCGCATCGGCCGGGTGGCGATGTGGCGCATTCACGCTGCGACGCCGCGCGCTCGCGGCGTCAGCGAGAATCGTTCACGTTGAGTCGAGTTTGCGACGCCGGGAGCGGGCCTGCGCGGCGGTCAGTTCCGCGGCTTCCGGTACAGCGTCACGAGCACGGCGGGATCGTCATCGCCCCGGCCCTGAGCGGCGAGCACGCGGAACAGCTCGCGCGCGAGCCCGGCCATCGGCAGCGGCGTGCCGGTCGAGCGCGCGAGATCGGCCGCGTTGTCGAGGTCCTTGAGGAACAGGTTCGCGGCGCCGATCGGCTCCGCGTAGCCGCTCACCATCCGCGGCACCCAGATCCGCAGCGGCATCGAATCGGCGAATCCGCCGGCGAACGCCTCCGGAAGGCGGCTGGCGTCGACGCCCGCGCTCTGCGCCAACGTCACCGCTTCCGCGATCACGGCGAGCGCGCTCCCGACGATCACCTGGTTGCAGAGCTTGGTCGTCTGCCCCGCACCGGCCGGCCCCATGTGGGTGATGTTGCGGGCGTATGCCACGAGCGCCGGCCGCACCCGGTCGACGGCCTCCGGATGCCCGCCGCACATGATGGCGAGCGTCCCCTCCTGCGCGCCCTTCACGCCCCCGGAGACCGGGGCGTCGACCCACTGCATGCTGCTCCGGCTCGCGAGCCGCTCGGCGAAGGTGCGCGTCGCGTCGGGCTGGATCGAGGAGTGGTCGACGAGCACCTTGCCGCGGCCTTCCGCCTCGGCGACGCCGTCGGGCCCGAACGCGACCTCCTCGACCGCGCGCGTGTCGAGCAGGCAGAGCATCACGATGTCCGCGGCCTTCGCCGCGTCGCGCGGCGTGGCCGCCTCGATCGCGCCCCGCTCGAGCGCGGGAGCGAGCTTGCCGCGGCTGCGATTCCACACGTGGACGCGGTACCCGCTCTGCAGCAGGCGCAGCGTCATCGGCAGCCCCATCAGGCCGAGGCCGAGGAAGGCGAGGGTCGGTTTCTCAGTTGCCACGTTCAACTCCCTTGAGGGGCCTCATTCGTTCGGCCAGTCGACCGCGCCCGAATGCGTCACCGCGCCGAGGTTCGCCGATCCGACCAGCTTCGCATACTTTTCGAGGGCACCGGCGAGCGGCTCGGCCCGCCGCGGCCGCCACCCGGCGCGGCGGCGCGCGATCTCGGCCGCGTCGACGAGCCACTCGATCGTACAGGCGTTCGCGTCGATGCGGACGCGATCGCCGTCCGTGACCAGCGCGATCGGCCCGCCCACCGCGGCTTCGGGGCAAGCGTAGCCGATGGCGAGCCCGCGCGTCGCGCCGGAGAACCGGCCGTCCGTCAACAGCGCCACCCGCTCTCCCATTCCCTGGCCGTAGAGGAGCGCGGTCAGGCCGAGCATCTCGCGCATGCCGGGACCCCCGACCGGGCCTTCGTTGCGGACGACGATGACCTCGCCCGCCTGATACGCGCGCGAGCGCACCGCGGATGCCGCGTCCTCCTCGCACTCGAAGACCCGCGCGCGACCCTCGAACCGGAGCGATTTCAGCCCCGCGATCTTGATCAGCGCGCCGTCGGGGCACAGGTTTCCCTTCAGCACGACCAGGCCGCCCGACGGATGAATCGGCGCGGCGGCCGGCCGGATCACCGTCCCGTCGGCGCCGGGCGCGTCCGCGAGCGCCTCCTGCAGCGGCCGGCCCGAGAGCGTCGGGCAGTCGCCGTGGAGAAAGCCGCCGTCGAGCAGCGCTTTCAGCACCGCGCGCGCGCCGCCGACGTAATGCAGGTCGCGCGCGAGGTACTTGCCGCCCGGCTGCAGGTCCGCGATCAGCGGCGTCCGGCGGAACACCGCGCCGACGTCGTCGAACGTGAAGCGGATGTCGGCCTCGTGCGCGATGGCCGGCACGTGCAGCGCCGCGTTCGTCGAGCCGCCGGTCGCGGCGACCGCGGCGCAGGCGTTCTCGAGGCTCCGGCGGGTCACGAGGTCCCGCGGCAGCGGGCCGCCCTCGCGCAGGATCCTCATCACCGTCGCGCCCGCGCGGCGCGCGAGCGCGAGCCGGTCGGAGTAGACCGCGGGCAGCATCGCCGACCCCGGCTCCGCGAGGCCGAGCGCCTCCGACACCATCGCCATGGTGTTGGCGGTGAACTGCCCCGGGCAGGCGCCGAGCGTCGGGGCGCATTCGCGCTCGATCGCGGCGAGCTCGGCTTCGGTCATCTCGCCGATCGACAGCGCGCCGACGCCCTCGTAGGCGGTGAGCACGCTCACCTCGCGCCCGCGCCAGACGCCCGGGAGCATCGAGCCGCCGTACATGAACACGCTCGGGCAGTTGAGGCGCACCATCGCCATCATCATCCCGGGCAGCGTCTTGTCGCAGCCGGCGAACGCGACCAGCCCGTCGTAGCCGTGCCCCCGCACGACCAGCTCGACCGAGTCGGCGATCAGATCGCGCGACACGAGGCTCATGCGCATGCCGCGGTGGTTCATCGCGACGCCGTCCGAGACCGAGATCGTGGTCATCTCGAACGGGGTTCCGCCCGCGGCGGCGACGCCGAGCTTCGCGGCTTCGGCCTGCGGGCGCAGCGACATCGAGCAGGGGGTGTTCTCGCCGTGCGTGCTGACGACTGCGACGAAGGGCTTCGCGATCGCCGCGTCGTCCAGCCCCATCGCGCGCAGGAACGTGCGGTGCGGGGTGCGGTCCACGCCCTCGACCGCGACGCGCGAGCGGCGCTTCGCCCGATCCTCCTTTGATGCGCTCATGGGGTCGAGAAACCTCCCCGGCGCTAGAGCGAGGGCCGACCGGGCTACGCGGCCTGCCGCTCGGCCTCGGCCGCCGCCTGGATCCGGGCCCGCTCCGCCCGCGACTCGCGAATCGCGTGGTCCAGCGCCTCGTCGGCGAGCTGGGTCATGGCGGCGGCGGCGTCCTTCAGGTCCGCGTGCTCCACGGCGCGCGAGATGATCTCGGCCTTGGTCGCGCCCTTCTTCTGGCCGAGGAACGGCTTGAAGAGCAGGTAGAGCACATCGCGGGCCGGCATGTAGCGGAAGAAGCGGTAGAGCAGCTTCAGCGCCTGCCGGGTGTGGCGCGTCAGCTTGTAGATGATGAGCTTGCGCATCTCCTCGCTGCGGATCCGGTGGATCACCTCGCCGGGCAGCACGGTGGGATCGATCGAGGAGCACTTGAAGTACTTGTACCAGTCGGTCGCGTCGTTCACCAGCCCGCGGCGGACGTACTCCTGCCAGAGCGGCGTCCCGCGGTAGACGCACAGACGGTTGAAGCCGAAGGTGTCGATCCTGAGCTTCGACGCGAACTTGAAGCTCTGACGCATGTCCGCCTCGGTCTCGTCGGGGCTGCCGACCACGAAGAACCCGTGGACGATCTCGATCCCGGCGTCCTTCGCCTTGTTGACCGCGGTCTCGATCTCCTCGAGGGTCTGCTCCTTCTTGAGCCGGTCCAGGATCTTCTGGCTGCCGCTCTCGATGCCGAACATCAACGTGCGGCAGTGGGCCTTCGCCATCGCCGGGAAGAGCTCCATGCAGGTGGAGTCCACGCGCCCCTCGCAGCCCCACTGGATGTCGATGCCGTTGTCGTTGATGCCCTTGCAGATCGCCTGGATCCGCTTCGGCTGGAGCAGGAAGTGGTCGTCGACGAAGTACACCGCCCCGTAGCCGTCGGCCTGGAGCTGCTTGAACTCGGCGATGACGTGCTCCGGGCTGCGGGAGCGCCACTTGCCCTCGTTGAAGATCGGGATGTCGCAGAAGACGCACGGCCAGGGGCAGCCGCGCGAGGTCTGCATCGTGGTGAAGCGCTCGAGCGACAGCACCGCCGGCACGTCGAGCGGCATCGACTCCACGAAGTCGAGCGCCAGGCTCTCGCGGTCCGGGAACGGCCACTGGTCGAGGTGGCGCTCGAGCGTGCGGTTGGCGTTGTGCCGGAGCTTCCCGCCCTTTTCCTGCCAGGTGACGCCCGCCACGGTGTCGGGGTCGTCGAGCCGCTCCACGAGGTCGAGGATGAGCTGCTCGCCGTCCCCGCGGCACACGAAGTCGATCTCGGAGACCTGCAGCTTGACGAGCTGCGGGTTGAGCGACGCGAAGACGCCGCCGAACGCGATCTTCACTTTCGGATCGGCCGCGCGGATCTGGCGCGCCAGGATCTTCGCGTACGGATAGCTCGTCGTCGACAGGAAGCTCAGGCCCACGAGCGCCGGCCGCTGGCGCCGGATCTCGTCGATGATCACATCGTTCGGCGTCTCGGGGTTGGCCTGGTCGAACATCGTGACCTCGTGGCCGGCCTGCTTCAGGACCGAGGAGAGGGACATGATGCCGATGGGCGGAAATCCCATGATCCGGATGCGGCCATTCCTGGCGCGCGTCTTGTCGGGGATCGCGTAGAACTGCGGATCCCGGACGTGCACCAGAAATATTCTCATGTGGACTTCCTCTGCGGCAGGTCTCCCAGTCTACGCGAAAGGGCTGCCAGCCGCCGCCGCCCCCGATGCTTTGCACCTAAAATGACCGCGGCCAGCGCGCGACGCGCAGCGGGAGAGAAGCGAATGCGAGTAGACGTCATCGGCGGCGGCCCGGCCGGGCTGTACTTCGCCATCCTCATCAAGGCGAGCCACCCCGGCACCGCGGTCAACGTCGTCGAGCGCAACCGGGCCGACGACACGTTCGGCTTCGGCATCGTGCTCTCCGACGAGACGCTCGCGAACCTGCGCCGGGCCGACGAGATGAGCTACCGCGAGATCGCGGCGAACTTCGCCTACTGGGACGACATCTACACCCACTACAAGGGCCGGGTGCTGAAGTCGAGCGGGCACGGCTTCTCGGGCATCCGCCGGCTGACGCTGCTGCAGATCCTGCAGCGCCGCGCGGCCGATCTCGGCGTGCGCGTCCGGTATCAGGCCGAGGACCCGGGCGTGGCGGCACACCAGGACGCCGACCTGATCGTCGGCGCCGACGGTATCAACAGCCGGGTGCGCGAGACGCTCGCCGGGCACTTCAAGCCGGCGACCGAGACCCGGTCGAATCGCTTCGTCTGGCTCGGCGCGAAGACCACGCTCCCCGGCTTCACCTACAGCTTCCGCGAGAACGAGCACGGGATCTGGAATCTCCACGCCTACATGTACACGCAGGGCGAGTGCACGCTGGTGGTCGAGACCACCGACGAGGCGTTCAAGGCCTCCGGCCTCGGCGTGGAGGATGAGGCGGCCACCGCGGCCTACGTGGCGAAGCTCTTCGCCGAGGAGCTCAACGGCGCGCCGGTGCTCACCAACCGCTCGTTCTGGCGGCAGTTCCCGGTGGTGCGCTGCGCCACCTGGCACCACGACAACGTGGTGCTGCTCGGCGACGCCGCCCATACCGCGCACTGGTCGATCGGCTCGGGCACGAAGCTCGCCCTGGAGGACGCGATCGCGCTCCACGGGGCGGTGACGCGCCAGCCGCGGGATCCGCGGGCCGCGCTCGAGGCCTACGAGGGCGAGCGCCGCGTCGAAGCGGACCGGATCACGCACTCGGCGAACACCTCGCTCGTGTTCTTCGAGAACGTCCGCCGCTTCTGGCACATGGACCCGATCCAGTTCAACTTCGCGCTGATGTCGCGCTCGAAGCAGGTCACCTACGAGAACCTGCGCAAGCGCGACGCGACCGTGGTCGAGGACGTCGACCGGTGGTGGGCGGGGCAGGTCGCCGAGGCGGAGCGCATCCGGCTGCCGGCCGACTTCGCCGCACCGCCGCCGATGTTCTCGCCCTTCACCTTGCGCGGCATGACGGTGATGAACCGCGTCGTGGTGTCGCCGATGTGCCAGTACTGCGCCGAGGACGGCACGCCGACCGACTGGCACTTCGTCCATTACGGCGCGCGCGCGGTCGGGGGCGCCGGCCTGATGTTCACGGAGATGACGTGCGTCGCACCCGATGCGCGCATCTCGCCCGGCTGCACCGGCATGTACAAGCCCGAGCACCTGGCCGCGTGGCAGCGGATCGTGCAGTTCGTGCATCTCCACAGCGACTGCAGGATCGGGCTGCAGATCGGCCATTCCGGCCGGAAAGGCTCGACGCAGCTCGGCTGGGAGGAGAGCGACCACCCGCTCGCGAGCGGCAACTGGCCGATCGTGGCCCCCTCGCCGCTGCCGTACTACCCGGAGGTGTCGCAGGTACCGCGGGAGATGACGCGCGAGGACATGGATCGGGTCCGCGACCAGCACGTCGCGGCCGCCAGGATGGGCATCGAGTGCGGCTTCGACATGCTCGAGCTCCACATGGCGCACGGCTACCTGCTGGCGAGCTTCCTGTCACCGATCACCAACCGGCGCCGGGACGCGTATGGCGGGAGCCTCCAGAGCCGGCTGCGGTTCCCGCTCGAGGTGTTCGACGCCTGCCGGCGGGTCTGGCCGGCGGAGAAGCCGGTGTCGGTGCGGATCTCGGCGACCGACTGGATTCCGGGCGGGAACACCGGCGACGACGCGGTGGCGATCGCCCGCGCCTTCAAGGCGCTCGGCTGCGACCTGATCGACGTGTCGAGCGGCCAGACCGACCCGTCGTCGCGGCCGGTGTACGGCCGGATGTACCAGGCGACGTTCGCCGAGCAGATCCGGAACGAGGTCGGAATCGCGACCATGGCGGTCGGTGCGATCACGACCGCCGACCAGGTGAACACGCTCGTCGCCTCGGGGCGCGCCGACCTCTGCGCCCTCGCGCGCCCGCATCTCGCCGACCCGTACTTCACGCTGCACGCGGCGGCCGGGTACCAGGCGCTCGGCTACGCCCTCCAGGGGGTTGCGTGGCCGAAGCAATACTGGTCGGGCCGCGACCAGCTCTACCTGCTCGAGCGCCGCGCGCGGGAGGAAGCCGAGCAGAAGCTCGGGCAGGTCAAGCCGCCGAAGCCCGACGTCGCGGTGGCGCAGAGGGCGGCCTGAGCCAGCGGGAACGGCCGACGAGGTGACTGCCGAACTTGAGGTGTTGCGCGACGCCGTAGCGCGTCTCGACCGCGCGGGCGTGCGGGCGGCCCCGCTCGGGGTCGCCGATCTCCTGGACCATTGCCGCGATGCAGGACACGACGCCTGAGTTCCGCCGGCTCGTCGCGGAGCGTCTGCGGCGCATGGCGCCCGAGGAACGGGTCCGTCTCTGCGCCGAGATGTTCGAAACGGCGCGTCACCTGATTGAAGCTTCGCTGCCGGCGGGCATCGGACCGCTCGAGCGGAGAAAGCGTCTCGGCGAGCGGCTCTACGGCGAATTCGCGCGCCGGGCGTTCGCCGCCTCAACTGGCTCTCCTCGCTAGCCCGACGCCGACGTCGCCCGGGGCGCGACCCATCCTGTCGATACCGAGGCATGGAAGAAGCAAGGGTCGGTGAAATGACCGCACCGTCCCCGCGCCGACGCCCGGCGACTGCCGCATAGCTGCGCTTGACCGTGACCGCCTGAACGGCGTCGCGGCGCGGGGCGCTCTGCGGCGTGAAAATTTCCGCTGTTTCCCCTCGAAAGCAGCTGGACTCCCGTGCTTTCCCCCCTCCCCCCCGGCGGCCGATCGAATCGCTCGCCGCCGCGGCGGACGAGCTGAGCAAGGGTCAGCTCGACAAGCGATTCAGCGCCGAAGGTGTCGCCGAATTCGTGCGGCTTGCGGAAGCGCTCGAGCGGCTGCGAGCCGCCCAGCAGGCGTTCACGGCGCGCCTGCGAGCGCAGAAGGCTGGGGGCCCGCAAAAGGCCACGGCCTGAGGGAGTCGGCGCCGACGTCAAGCGCGACCGCGGGAGGAGTGCCGAAAAGGCTCAGCCCCGCCCGACGAACGGCATCTTGGTCGCCATCACGGTGACGAACTGGACGTTCGCGTCGAGTGGCAGGCTCGCCATGTAGACCACCGTCTTCGCGACGTGCGCGACGTCCATCAGCGGCTCGACCTTGATCGAGCCGTCTGCCTGCGGCACGCCCTTCGCCATCCGCTCGGCCATCTCGGTCAGCGCGTTGCCGATGTCGATCTGGCCGCACGCGATGTCGTACTTCCTCCCGTCGAGCGAGGTCGACTTGGTGAGGCCGGTGATCGCGTGCTTGGTGGCCGTGTAGGGCGAGGAGTTGGGCCGCGGCGCGTGCGCCGAGATGGAACCGTTGTTGATGATCCGCCCGCCGCGAGGCGTCTGGCTCTTCATGACCTTGAACGCTTCCTGCGTGCACAGGAACGCGCCGGTGAGGTTGGCGTTCACCACCGACTGCCACTGCTCGAAGGTCAGTTCCTCGAGCGGGATCCCGGGCGCGTTCTGACCGGCGTTGTTGAAGACGAGGTCGAGACGGCCGAACTTCTCCTTGGTCTTGGCGAAGAGGGCGCGAACGGACACCGGATCGCTCACGTCGGTGGGAACCGCCAACGCGCGTGACGCCGCCGCGCCGGCATCCTTCACCGCCCGCTCCAGCGCGTCCGCCCGGCGTCCCGCCAGCGCGACCGAATATCCTTCTTTCAGCAGTGCGAGCGCCGTCGCCTTGCCGATGCCGGAGCCTGCACCAGTCACGATCGCGACCTTGCCGTTCGAGCTCATCGTTCGTCCTCCTGCGGCCGGATGGGAATGGGGGGCAGGAAGGATAGACCAATCGCCCTTACCGCGGCGCGCCTGGTTTCCGGATCAGCGCGAGCATGCGGTCCGGGTAGTCGGTCATGATCCCGTCGACCGGGAGTGCGATGAGCCGCTTCATGTCTTCCGGCTCGTTGACGGTCCAGACGTCGATCTTCAGGTTGAGTCGCCGCGCGGCGCGCACGAATCTGGGGGTGAGCACCTCGACACTCCCGAGGCGCTCGGGGACCTGAAGCGCCTCGGCGCGAGGTTCGAACAGCGGGTCGAGGAACACGGCCGTGAGCCGGAAGAATTGACGGGCCTCGTCCGCCGTCGCGGCTGTCGCGACCTGCGGGCACGCGGCGCGGAAGGCGTCCATGGGTTCCTGCCCGAACGACGCCACCACCACGCGGTGTTCCATGCCGTGCTCGCGGATGAGCGCGCAAAGGGGCTCGGACAGCGTCGGTCCCCGCGCCTTGATCTCCAGGTTTATTCGCGCTTGGGGAAGGGCCTTGAAGACCTCGTTCAGCGTAGGGACGGTGAGGCCCTCGCCCCGATGGGGGTGAGTCTTACCGCCATCCGGACTCCAGCGGTAACCGGCATCGAGCTCGCGGAGTCTCGACAGCGTCAGCGCCGCAACCGGCCCGCTGCCATCGGTCGTTCGATCGACGGTCTCGTCGTGAAGGACCACGAGCACGCCGTCCGCAGTCTGGCGGATGTCCATTTCCAGAACGTCGACGCCCAGATCGGCCGCCTTGCGGAACGCGTGCAGCGTGTTCTCGGGCCAAAGGCCCCGTCCACCGCGATGGGCGATCACCCTGGGCTCCGTCGTCGCGGCCCAGAACGGATGCTGGGGAACCGGCTTCACCAGCGCGGCCAGGACCAGGTGAGCCGTGACCAGGCTCGCCAGCAGGACCGCGCCGACTTTCAGGAGGAGACGCATGATGGGCCAGGCGAGGCTCAGCCCGGCTTCACTCCCGCCGCCTTGATCACCTTGCCCCAGCGGTCGGCCTCGCCGCGCATCAGGATGCGCAGCGCCTCCGGTGCGGTGCCGACGGGCTGGAAGTAGATCGCGATCATCCGCTGCCGCACGTCGTCGCTGCGGATGATCCGGACGAGCTCCTCCGACAGCCGGTCGACGATCCGCGGCGGGGTTCTCGCCGGCGCGACGGCGCCGATCCAGGCCGTGGACTCGAAGCCGGCGAAACCCTGCTCGGCGATCGTCGGAGTCCCGGGCAGCACGACGCTCCGCGACGTCGTGGTCGCGCCGAGCGCCTTGAGCCGCCCGGCCTGGACGAGCGGCATCGCCGTCGCCGGCACGACGAACCCGCCGGCGATCTGGCCGTTGAGGATCGCGGTGTTCACCTGCGGGCTGCCGGGATAGGGCACGTGCACGAGGTCGAGACCGGCGCGCTGCTTGAGCAGCTCCATCGTGAGGTGCGAAGCGCTGCCGTTGCCGACCGAGCTGTAGTTGAGCTTGCCCGGCTGCGACCTGGCGAGCTTGACGAAGTCCTGGACGCTGTCCACGCCGAGCCTGGGGTCGACGACCAGCAGGTTCGGGCTCGCCGCAACGACCGTGATCGGAGCGAGCTCCTTGAACGGGTCGTACTCCATGCTCTTCATCAGCACGGTGTTCACCGCGAGCGGACCCGGGATCGAGAGTCCGATCGTGTAGCCGTCGGGCGCCGCCTTCGCGACCTGGCCGGTGCCGACCATGCCGCCGGCGCCGGGCTTGTTCTCGACGACGACCGGCTGGCCGAGCGCGGCGCCGAGCCGGTCGGTCAGCATCCGCGCGATCAGATCGGGCGAGCTGCCCGGCGGGAACGGGACGATCATGCGGATCGGCCTCGCGGGCCACTTGTCCTGGGCCGGGGCCGCCGGCGCGAGCGCGAGCGCCACGAATCCCCCCGCCGCCAACGCGATGGCCCTCTTGAGCAGCGGGAATCGACCCCTCAGCTTCGCTGTTCCGCACCCGGGCCCGGTGACGTAGTTCATGGCAGCCGCAAAGATACCCCATGGGCGCGCCGGCGGCGCGAGAGTGATCCCTTAGAATCGGACCGATGAACAGGGCCGTCGACACTTCCCTGACGGCACCGGCACGCGGCGAGCCGGGGCGCGTGCGCGCGTTCTGGAACTGGCTCACCCGGAGCGCCGGACCGCGCGGCGCGCAGCCGATCTCGGCCGGCGACCTCAAGCTCGCGCGTGCGATCTTCCGCGACATCCTGGCGGGGATCGGCGGCGAGGCGTCGGCCCGCCAGCGCGTCGCGACGCTCGGCTCGCTCTATCGCAGTCTGAACGACGATGGCCGGCGGGAGCTGCTCGGCGTGCTCGCGGACGAGTTCGGCCCCGACGAGCTCGAGATCAACCGCGCGATCCAGGGATATCTCGATGCCCGGGGGCCGGCGCGGCGCCACGCCGAGTCGGAGCTCCGGCTCGCGCTCGGCAGCCCGCGCATCCGGATCCTCAAGCAGTTCAACCTGCTCCCCGACGGCGTGAAGCTCCTGGTCGACATGCGCGCCGACGTGCTGCGCTACGTCGGGGAGCGCAGCGAGCTGGGGGTGCTGGGCGACGAGCTCTACTCGCTCCTCGGCAGCTGGTTCGACATCGGGAATCTCGAGCTCCGGCGCATCAGCTGGAACTCGCCGGCGATGCTGCTCGAGAAGCTGATCTCGTACGAGGCGGTGCACGAGATCCAGTCGTGGGCGGATCTGCGCAACCGCCTGGACTCGGATCGGCGCTGCTACGCGTTCTTCCATCCACGCATGCCCGACGAGCCGCTGGTCTTCGTCGAGATCGCGCTCGGCAAGGACATGGCGGACAACATCCACTCGCTCCTCGACGAGTCGGCGCCGGCGTTCGATCCGCAGGCGGCGCAGGCGGCGGTCTTCTACTCGATCTCGACCTCGCAGGCGGGCCTGCGCGGCGTGTCGTTCGGGGGGTTCCTCATCAAGCGCGTCGTCGAGACGCTCTCGGCCGATTTCCCCCGGCTGCGGACGTTCGCGACGCTCTCGCCGGTCCCGGGGTTCCGGCAGTGGCTCGAGGCGCAGGCGCGGGCGAAAAACCCGGAGTTCTTCGGCACGAAGGAGCGCGCGCGCCTGTGCGAGGAGGCCGCGGTGCGCGATCCGCACGAGGCGCTCGCGCAGCTGCTGCTGCGCGGCTTCGCCATGGAGGCGCAGCCGCCGGAGTCGCTCCGGCCGACGCTCACGCGCCTCTGCGCGCAGTACCTCGTCGAGGCGAAGGACGAGGAGCGGTCGCTCGACTCGGTGGCGCGCTTCCACCTCGGCAACGGCGCGCGGCTGGAGCGGATCAACTGGCTCGCCGACACCTCACCGCGCGGCATCAAGCAGTCGGCAGGGATGATGGTGAACTACCTGTACAAGCTCGACGACATCGAGGACAACCACGAGGCTTACGCGCGCGAGGGTCGCGTGGTGATGAGCGACGGTGTGAAGCGGCTGCTGCGGAAGCCCGCGTAGCCCCCTGTCGAAGGGGGTACGGAGCGCGAGGTCCCGGCTCCGCCTACGACACGATCTGCCAGGTCCCGTCGCCGGCGCGGCAGGCGCGGTCGGTGACCGTCTCCTTGCGGCTCTTCGCGGTGATCACGGTGGTGAACTCGCGGCAGCTCTGGCCGTTCTGCCTGAAGCCGCGAGTCGGCGTTACCGCATAGCTCATGCCGGTCTTCGCGTTCGACCAGGTCACGGGTTTCCCGTCGGCCGTGAGCTCGAGCGCGTGGCCGACGCAGCCGCGATCGGCCTCGTCGAGATCGCGCCCGATCTTGGCGCCGATCACCGCCCCGAGGACGGAGCCCACGACGATCGCGACGGTGCGGCCGTCACCCTCGCCGACCCTCGATCCGATCGCGCCGCCGACGACGCCGCCGAGCACGGCGCCCACCGCCTCGCGGTTGCAGCGCCCGCCGATCACGCCGTAGTCCTTCTCCCATTTCTTGCCGGTGTAGCCGACGTAGTTCGGGTCGTTCTTCTTGCGCCAGCCGTGCGCCGGCGCGTGATCCGGCGGGGCAGCGAACGCTTGCGGGGCCGCGACGGCAATCGCGAGCGCGCCAACCCAGAGCGCCTTGCGGAGCCGGGTGCGCGGGAGGTCAGGGTGCATGATCGGTCCTCCGGGATCGGTTCGATGGCGATCATTCGACCGCAGACCGATCCGGGTGACGAGCGCGTCACCGCGCGCGGCGGGGATTAGTCCCGATCCGTCGACCGGTGTCGGGTGACGGCGACAGCAGGCGCGAGAAATTGGTCACGCGCCCGGGGGGCGCCAGCCTTCGCGGCGTTCAAGGCCGCAGTCCCGCGGCCGCCGCGGCTTCCATCCGCAGCCTGAACCGCTGCAGCTTCCCGGTCTCGGTGCGCGGCAGCGAATCGCGGAACTCGATCGCGCGCGGGTACTTGTACGGCGCGATCGTCGCTTTGGCGTGATCCTGGAGCGCCTTGACCATCGCTGCGTCGCCGGTGAAGCCCGGCTTCAGGACGACGTACGCCTTCACGATGGTCCCGCGCTCGGCGTCCGGCGCGCCGACGACGCCGCATTCGGCGACCGCCGCGTGCGTGAGCAGCGCCGACTCGACCTCGGGGCCGGCGATGTTGTAGCCCGCCGAGATGATCATGTCGTCGGTGCGCGCCTGATAGAAGAAGTAGCCGTCGGCGTCCATCGAGTAGGCGTCGCCGGTGACGTTCCAGCCGTTCTGGACGTAGACCTTCTGGCGGTTGTCCGCGAGGTACTTGCAGCCGGTCGGGCCCTTGATCGCGAGCCGCCCGACGACCCCGGGCGGGCACACGCGACCCGCGTCGTCGAGCACGGTCGCGCGGTACCCGGGAATGGCGTAGCCGGTCGCGCCGCGCCGGACGCGCTCCGGCGTGTGCGCGATGAACATGTGGATCAGCTCGGTCGAGCCGATGCCGTCGATGATTTCGATGCCGGTGGCCTGCTTGAACAGCTGGCGCGTGGCGTCGGGCAGGGCCTCGCCCGCGGAAACGCACTTCTTCAGGCTCGAGAGGTCGAAGCGGCCCGCGAGCGGCGCCATCTGGCGGAGGAAGGTCGGCGCGGAGAAGCAGACGGTCGCGCGGAAGTCCTGGATCGTCTGCAGGAGAGCATCGGGCGTCGGCCGCTCGCTCAGGACGGTCGATGCCCCGTAGCGCGCCGGAAAGCACAGCATCCCGCCCAGCCCGAAGGTGAAGGCGATCGGCGGCGTCCCGCAGAAGACGTCGTCCGCCCTCGGCTTGAGGCAGGAGCGCGGAAAGCAGTCGCACATCGCCATCACGTCGCGGTGGAAGTGGATGCAGCCCTTCGGCTGGCCGGTGGTGCCGGAGGTGAAGGCGATCAGGGCCGGGTCGTCGAGCGCGGTGTCGACGTTCTTGAACGCGACCGGTTTCGGCTCGAGAGCCGCTTCCAGCGACCCCGGCCCGCCGTCGTTGAAGTAGAGGATCTGCTTGAGTGACGGGGACTGGCCTCCCGCGAGCTCCAGGTCGTCCCGGAGCCGCACGTCGCAGAGCGCCGCCCCGACCCTGGCCTTGTCGATGATCTGCGTGAGCTCCTTCGCGCGGAGCAGCGGCATGGTGGCCACCGCGATGCCGCCCGCCTTGATCACCGCGAACCAGCATGCCGCCATCATCGGGTTGTTCGGCCCGCGGAGGAGCACCCGGTTGCCGGGCACGAGCTTCAGGTCCTGGACGAGCACGTGCGCGATCCGGTTCGCGCGGGCGAGGAGCTGGCGATACGTGCACGAGTACCGCTTTCCCTCGATCAGGGCGTGCAGCATCGGGCGGTCGCCGTGGCCCGCCGCAACCATCCGGTCGAGCAGCTCCGCCGCGCAGTTGAGCCGGTCGGGATACCGGAGCTCGGGCAGCTCGAACAGGAACCCCGGCAGGTCGCCGGGCGGCGGCAGGTTGTCGCGCACGAAGGTGTCGACGTGAGCGGTGTAGGCCATAGGGCGCCGCCTAGTCCTTTCCCTTCAGCGTCTCGCGGGCGATGACGAGCTTCTGCACCTCGGTCGCGCCCTCGTAGATGCGCAGCGCCCGGATCTCGCGATAGAGCTTCTCGACGGGGTGGCCCGACACGACGCCCAGCCCCCCGAAGATCTGCACGGCGCGGTCGATGACGGCCTGGGCGGTCTCGGTCGCGACCATCTTGGCCATCGCCGCCTCGCGCGTCGTGCGCACCCCCTTCGCGTCGCGGAGCCAGGCCGCGCGGTACGTGAGCAGCGCCGACGAGTCTATCCCGGTCGCCATGTCGGCGATCGCCGCCTGGGTGAGCTGGAAGTCGGCGAGCGTCTCGCCGAACATGCGGCGCGAGGCGGCGCGGGCGATGGCTTCGTCGAGCGCCCGGCGCGCGAACCCGAGCGCCGCAGCGGCGACCGAGGCGCGGAAGATGTCGAGCGTCTGCATCGCGACCTTGAAGCCCTCGCCGGGCGGCCCGAGCCGCTGCGACGCGGGAAAGCGGCAGTCCCGGAACTCGAGCCGTGCCAGCGGATGCGGCGCGATCACGTTGATGCGCTCGGCGACCGTGAGGCCCGGCGCATCCGCGTCGACCACGAACGCGCTGATCCCCTTCGCGCCCGGGGCGTCGGTCTCGCGGGCGAACACGGTGTAGAAGTCGGCGATGCCGCCATTCGAGATCCAGGTCTTCGCGCCGTCGAGGACGATCTCGCCCCGAGTCTCTCTCGCGCGGGTGGACATGGCCGCGACGTCGGAGCCCGCGTCGGGCTCGGAGAGCGCGAACGCGGCGATCGCCTCGCCTTGCGCGACCCGCGGCAGGTAGTGCTCCCTGAGCGCGTTGGATCCGTACAGCGAGATCGCGCCCGAGCCGAGGCCCTGCATCGCGAACGCGAAGTCCGCGAGCCCGTCGCGGCGCGCGAGGGTCTCCCGGGCGAGGCACACGGAACGGGAGTCGATCTCCTCCAGCCGGCCACCCCAGCGCTTCGGCACGCAGTACTCGAGCCAGCCCGCCTCGCCGAGCATCGCGACGAGGTCGTGGCAGGCGCGGTCCACGTCGACGTGCTCGTGGCCCGTGGCGAGCCGCTCCGCGGCCCAGGCATCGAGGCTCCGCGCGAGCGTCCGATGCGCGTCGTCGAAGAACGGCCAGTCGAGGAACGTGCGGTCGGGCATCAGTCGCCGGCGAACTTCGGCGGTTGCTTCGCCACGAACGCCTCGTACGCGCGCCGGAAGTCCTGGGTCTGCATGCAGATCGCCTGCGCCTGCGCCTCGGCCTCGATCGCCTCGTCGAGGCCCATGCTCCACTCCTGGTGCAGCATCTTCTTGGTCATGCCGTGCGCGAAGGTCGGGCCGTCGGCAAGCGACCGGGCAAGCGCTCTTGCCTCGTCGAGCACCTTGTCGGGCGCGCAGAGCTTGTTGAAGAAGCCGAAGGCGAGCCCCTCGTCGCCGGACATCGAACGACCGGTGTAGAGCAGCTCCGCCGCGCGGCCCTGGCCGATCAGCCGCGGCAGGAGCGTGCACGCGCCCATGTCGCACCCGGCGAGCCCCACCCGCGTGAAGAGGAATGCGGTCTTCGACTGCGCGGTGCCGTAGCGGAAGTCGGAAGCGAGCGCCATCATGGCCCCGGCGCCGGCGCAGATCCCGTCGATCGCGGCGACGATCGGCTGCGGGCAGGCGTGCATCGCCCGCACGAAATCGCCGGTCATCCGGGTGAAGTCCATGAGCTCGGGCATCGTCATCCTGGTGAGCGGGCCGATGATCTCGTGCACGTCGCCGCCGGAGGAGAAGTTGCCGCCGGCGCCGGTGACGACGACGGCCTTCACGTCCGAAGCGTACTGCAGGCCGCGAAAGAGGTCGCGCAGCTCAGCGTAGGAGTCGAAGGTGAGCGGGTTCTTCTTCTCCGGCCGGTTGATGGTGACCACCCCGACCTTGCCTTCGGCCTGCCAGGCGAAGTGCGTGGGCCGGAAGCCGGCGAAGGTGCGCTTGTGGTGGGCCATGCTCATGCGGGTCCCCTATCGTGACGACCGTCGCCATCATCCCATGACCTCGCCGCCGGCGACGGCGATCGCCTGCCCGGTGATCGCTTCCGATCCCGGGAGGCAGAGCCAGAGCACGGCGTTGGCGACCTCGGCGGGCTGCACCATGCGGGCCTGCGGGTTGCGCGCGACGAGCGCCGCGCGCGCCTCGCTTTCAGATCGGCCGGTCTTCTGCACGATGCCGGCGACGGCTTCCCGGATGAGATCGGTTTCGGTGTAGCCGGGGCAGACCGCGTTCACGGTGACGCCGCTCTTCGCGCACTCGAGCGCGAGCGCGCGCGTGAGACCCACGACGCCGTGCTTCGCGGCGCAGTAGGCCGCGACGTAGGCGTAGCCCACGAGGCCGGCGGTGCTCGCGACGTTGACGATGCGGCCGGCGCCGCGCGCGACCATCTCCGGCAATGCCGCTCGCGTGCACAGATAGGTGCCCGTCAGGTTCACGGCGAGCATCCTCTGCCAGAGCGCGGAGTCGGTCCTGGCGAAGGGCGCGCTTTCGACCTGGCCGGCGTTGTTGACGAGGATGTCGACCCGACCGAAGCGCCCCTGAACCGCGGCGAACGCCGCCCGTACCGACGCCTCGTCGGCGACGTCGACGCTGACCGCCTGGGCGCGGCTCGGGCCGCCCAGCGCCTCGACCTGCGCCGCGAGCCGGCCACCGTCGCGGCCGAGGACGGAGACCGTCGCGCCTTCGCGGGCAAGCGCTGCGGCGATCGCGCCACCGATCCCGCGCCCCCCGCCGGTGACGATCGCATGCTGGTCTGCAAGGGGCGGACTCATCGGGCTGCCTTGTCGCTTCGCGCCAAGGATTCGCGCTTGGGGCGGCCGGCGCGCTCATGGCGACGGCCGTGCCGCCGGCGGCCTACGCGCCGATCCGGTCGTAGAAGCGGGTGAGCGCCTGGTTGAAGGCCTCGGGCTGCTCGATGTTCGAGATGTGTGAGGCCGACGGAATCACGACTAGCTCCGAGCCGGGCACGTTTTCGTGGATCGCGCGCGTGCCCGGCGCGGCGACGTCCTCGGCGCCGGTGATCGCGAGCACCGGCACCCGGATCTCCTTCAGGCGCGCGGTGAGGTCGATCTTCGGGATCGCATGGCAGCAGCCGACGTAGCCCGCGACCGGCGTCGCGCGGATCATGCCTGCGATCGGCTGGATCCGATCCGGCCGCGCCTTGCGGTAGGGCTCGGTGAACCAGCGCGCGAGCGTCGACTCGACGGTCGCCTCCATCCCCTTCGCCTCCGCCACCTCGATGCGCTCCTTCCACATCGGCCACGCCTCCGGCGGGTTGCGGCTGGTCGTGTCCGCGAGCACGAGGCTCCGGAGCACACCGGGGTGCTTGAGCGCGAGCGTCTGTCCGATCATCGCGCCCATCGAAATCCCGATCCAGTGGGCCTCGCGCACGTCGAGTGCATCGAGCAGCCCCTTCGCGTCGTCCGCCAGCATCTCCAGGGTGTAGGCGCCCGCCGGTGCATCGCTCTGCCCGTGGCCGCGCGTGTCGTAGCGCAGCACCTTGAAGCGCTTGGCCAGGAGCTCCGCCTGCTCGCCCCACATCGCGGAGTTGCAAGCGAGCGAGTGGCTCATGACGAGCCAGGGGCCGGCGCCCTCAACGGTGTAGTACTGCTCGATGCCGTTCGCTCGGATTTTCACGCGCTGCTCCTCCCTTTAATCCTTGACCCGCGCGAGCCGCACGACCTCCGGGATCCGCCGCACCGACTTCATCACGCGCGCGAGGTGCAGCCGGTTCTGCACCTGGATCGTGAAGAGCATCGTCCTGTAGAGTCCGCGCTCCTCGTCGATGCTCACGTTGTCGATGTTCGAGCCGGCTTCGGCGATCGCGGCCGCAACCTTGGCGAGCACGCCGCGCTGGTTCGCGGCGTCGACTTTCACCCCGACGTCGAACGTGCGGTCGGTCTCCGCGGCCCACTCGACGTCGATCCACTTGTCGGGGTCGCCGCGCGCCTTGGCGGCGGTGGGGCAGTCGTGGGTGTGGACGACGAGCCCCTGTCCTTTCTTGATGAAGCCGACGATCGGGTCGCCGGGGATCGGCCTGCAGCACCGCGCGAACTGCACCGCCATCCCTTCGGAGCCGCGGATGACGATCGAGCCCTGGATCTTTGCGTCGGTCGGCGCGTGGTCGGCGAGCGCCAGGAGCTGACGGGCGACGATCGCCGCGAGCCGCTTGCCAAGACCGATGTCCGCCAGCACTTCCTCGCGGGACTTCGCGCCCGATTCGCGCACGAGCTTCTCCCAGCGCTCGGGCTCGATCGTCAGCGGATCGGACTCGAGCCCGCGCAGCGCCTGGCCGAGCAGCCGCTCGCCGAGCGCCGTCGACTCCTCGAACTGCATCGTCTTCAGGAAGTGCCGGATCTGCGAGCGCGCCTTGCCGGTCTTGACGTACGCGAGCCAGGCCGGGTTCGGGTGGGCGTGCGCCGCGGTGATGATCTCGACGCGGTCGCCGCTCCTCAGCTCGGTCCTGAGCGGCACGAGCTCGTAGTTCACCTTCGCCGCCACGCAGCGGTTGCCGATGTCGGTGTGTACGGCATACGCGAAATCGACCGCGGTCGCCCCGCGCGGCAGCGCCATGATCTTGCCCTTCGGCGTGAAGAGGTAGACCTCCTCGGGGAACAGGTCGACCTTGACGTGCTCGAGAAACTCGGCCGAGTCGCCGCTCGCGTTCTGGATGTCGATCAGCGACTGCAGCCACTTGTGCGTGCGGCTCTGCACCTCGGAGAGCGTGCCCTCCTCGTCCTTGTAGAGCCAGTGCGAGGCGACGCCGGTCTCGGCGATGCGATGCATCTGGTGCGTCCGGACCTGCACCTCCACCGGCACTCCGTACGGGCCGACCAGCGCGGTGTGCAGCGACTGGTAGCCGTTGACCTTCGGGATCGCGATGTAGTCCTTGAACTTGCCGGGCACCGGCTTGTAGAGCCCGTGCAGGACGCCGAGCGCGAGATAGCAGGAGGCCACGTCCTTGACGACGACGCGGAACCCGTAGATGTCGAGCACCTCGGAGAACGAGAGCTTCTTCTCGATCATCTTCTTGTAGATCGAGTAGACGTGCTTCTCGCGTCCGGCGGTGGTCGCTTCGATCCCGGCCTCGGTGAGCCGCTTGCCGATCGCCTCCAGGATCTTGTTCACCACCTCGCGCCGGTTGCCGCGCGCCGCCTTCACGGACTTCGCGAGCACCCGGTAGCGCATCGGGTGGATGTGCTCGAACCCGAGCTCCTGCAGCTCGCGGTACAGGCCGTCGAGCCCGAGCCGGTTCGCGATCGGCGCGTAGATCTCGAGCGTCTCCTTCGCGACGCGGCGCCGCTTCTGCGGGTTCACCGCCTCGAGCGTACGCATGTTGTGCAGGCGGTCCGCGAGCTTGATCAGGATGACGCGCACGTCGCGCGCCATCGCGAGCAGCATCTTGCGGAAGTTCTCGGCCTGCGCGTCCTGCTGCGACTGGAACTCGATCCGGTCGAGCTTCGAGACGCCGTCGACCAGGTCGGCGACCGGTTTGCCGAACCGGTTCGAGATGTCGTCCTTGGACACGTCGGTGTCCTCGACGACGTCGTGCAGCAGCGCCGCGATCAGGGTCTGGGCGTCGAGCTGCCACTCCGACAGGATCTCGGCGACCGCGACCGGATGCGAGATGTAGGGCTCGCCGGACTTCCGGTACTGGCCGTGATGGGCGGCGTCGCTGAAGTGGTACGCCTCTTCGAGGCGCGAGAGGTCGGCGGGCTTGAGGTAGCCGGCGACGCTCTGCCGGAGGACTTCGAGCGGGGCGACCGCGCTCATGGGGCTACCTTGTCGCTTCGCGCCAAGGATTCGCGCTCGGGGCGGCCCGGCGGGCTCATTCGACCGCCCTCCGGCAAGCGGTGCGCCCGCACCCGCCCGCCGGCGGCGGTGCGGAACGGCTGGAAGTGGTCAGCTCACGGGCGCGGTGGTCCAAGTTCGCTAGTTCTGGTGCACCTTGCTCAGCATCTCGATCCCGACCTTCCCGGCGGCGACCTCGCGGAGCGCGATCACCGTCGGCTTGTCGCGCGTCGATTCGATGAGCGGCGTCCCGCCGTGGGCGAGCTGCCGCGCGCGGTAGGTCGCCGCGAGCGTGAGCTGGAAGCGGTTCGGGATCCTGTTCAGGCAATCTTCAACGGTAATGCGGGCCATGTGCGGTTCCTAGTCCTAATTATGCAGTCGGAATAACTCGGGATGGCGCGCGCTCTGGTGCGCGAGGCGCAGTCTGGAAGCGCGCACGACCGCGTCCAAGTCCCGGCGAGCCTCCTCGAAGTCTTTGTTGATTATAACGAAATCGAACTCGGCCGCGTGGCCCATTTCTTCCGCGGCGGCCGCCAGCCGCCGCTGGATGGCGTCCTCGGTGTCCTTGCCGCGGGCCCTTAGCCGGCGCTCGAGCTCGGGCCGCGAGGGCGGCAGGATGAAGATGCCCACCGCGTCCGGGAAGATCCGCCGCACCTGCTGCGCGCCCTGCCAGTCGATCTCGAGCACGATGTCGCGGCCGCGCGCGCGCACGTCGGCGATCTGCTTTTGCGAGGTCGCGTAGAGATTGCCGTGCACCTCCGCGCTCTCGAGGAACTCGCCCGCCTCGAGCATGCGCTGGAACGTGGCCCGGTTGACGAAGTGGTACTCGCGACCGTTGACCTCGCCCGCCCGCGCCGCGCGCGTCGTGTACGAGATCGACAGCACGAGTTGCGGATCGTCGGCGAGCACGGCGTTGACGAGCGAGGACTTGCCCGCGCCGGAGGGCGCCGCGATGATGAAGAGCAGGCCCTGCATGGCTAGTGAAGGGTGCTGGGTAAAAGGTGAAGGGTAAGGGTGGCGCCCCGGGCCGTCGCCTGCCCGCCTGCGAATCCCGCTATATTCGCATGCGTGTCCCGGTGCGCCGGAGGGCGCGCCGTGGATGAACGTGCGCTACTTCTCACCATCCACCCGTCACCCGTCACTCGAGGTTCTGCACCTGCTCGCGCATCTGCTCGATGAGGACTTTGAATTCCAGCACCGCGGCCGAAAGCTCCTTCGACACCGATTTCGCGCCGAGCGTGTTGGCCTCGCGGTTGAGCTCCTGCATCAGGAAGTCGAGGCGCTTCCCGACCGCGCCGCCGGCCGCGAGCACGCGCTCCACCTCGTCGAGGTGGGCACCAAGCCGCGAGAGCTCCTCGGCGACGTCGATCCGCACGCCGAACACCGCGATCTCCTGCCGGATGCGCTCCTCGTCGGCGCTCGCGAGCGCTTCGCGCAGCTTCGCGGCGAGCTTCTCGGCGTAGGCGGCGACCGCCTGCGGGACGAGCGGCTCGATCTCGGCGAGCCGGCTGCGAATCCTGGCGACCCGCTCGCGGATCATCCGCGCGAGCTTCTCGCCTTCGCGGACGCGGGCTGCCGAGAGCTCGGCCAGGGCGGCGCGCATCGCGTCGAGCGCGGCCTCGCGGAGCGCTTCGGCCGCGGCCGTGTCCTCGCCGAGCACGCCGGGCCAGTGCAGCACCTCGATGACGCGGAGCGGCTGCGCCTCGGGAAGCGCGCCGCGCACCAGCTGCGACAGGCGCGCGAGACGCGAGAGCACCTCGGTGTTGAGCGCCGCCTCGCCGCGGGCGAGCGGCGAGGCCGTGAATGCGAGGCGGCAATCGAGCTTGCCCCGCGCCACGCTCGCCATCGCCAGCTCGCGAAGCTGCGGCTCGGCGGACCGCAGCTCCTCCGCGATCCGGAACTGGACGTCGAGAAACCGGCTGTTGACGCTCTTCAGCTCGAGCGCGAGCGTCCCGGCCGCGAGCTCGCGCGTCGCGGCGGCGTAGCCGGTCATACTGCTCACCATCGATCGGTTTCCTCGCTCCAAGAGGCGGGTCGGCGCTTTACTTTGTGCCGAGATACTCACAAAATCAGCCGGCTTCGATCGCTATCTTAAGGGAAGGCGAGAACAAGAGGGCGACGCCCCTTGTGAATTCGCCGGGTCAGGAACCCGCGAGAAACCAAACAACCGCTCGAACCGAGGTTCCGGGACGCCAGAGGCTCATGCCGTCGCAAGCGAACATCCCGCTGTTGGAGGGCTACCAGCTCCAGAACTACCGCATCACGAAGGTGCTCTCGGCGGGCGGCTTCTCGATGGTCTACCTGGCGCACGACGAAACCGACCAGCCGGTCGCGATCAAGGAGTACCTGCCGAGCTCGCTCGCGCTCCGTCGCGAGGGCGACGTGCTGCCGTCGATCGCCGAGGAAAACCTTGCGACCTTCCGCTACGGGATGAAGTGCTTCTTCGAGGAGGGTCGCGCGCTCGCCAAGCTCTCGCATCCGAACGTGGTGCGGGTCTTGAACTTCTTCCGCGCGAACGAGACGGTGTACCTGGTGATGCGTTACGAGCGCGGACGCACGCTGCAGGAGCACATCCAGCACCGGCGCGGCTCGATGAAGGAGAACTTCATCCGCCGCGTGTTCACCCTGCTCCTCAACGGGCTGCGCGAGGTGCACGCGAACAAGCTGCTCCATCTCGACATCAAGCCGGCGAACATCTACATCCGCAACGACATCACCCCGGTGCTGATCGACTTCGGCGCCGCGCGCCAGACGCTCACCGCCGAGGGCTTCAAGCTGAACCCGATGTATACGCCGGGCTTCGCCTCGCCGGAGCACTATCAGAAGCGCGAGCTCCTCGGGCCGTGGAGCGACATCTATTCGGTGGGCGCGAGCATCTTCGCGTGTCTCGCGGGCGCCGCGCCGCAGGCGGCGGATCTGCGCACCGAGAAGGATCGCTACGTGTCGGCGACGAGGCTGTTCAACGGCAAGTACTCCAATCAGCTGCTTGAGACGATCGACTGGTGCCTGCAGCTCGACCACGCGAAGCGGCCGCAGAGCGTGATGGCGCTGCAGAAGGTGCTGCTGCGCGAGCGCGACCCGGAAGGGCCGAGCAAGCGCTCGTTCGTGGCGAACCTGCGCGGCACGCTGTTCAAGCTCGCACGACGGTGAGGGTCGTGGAGCACGCCCGACGGGGAGGGCGACACAGATGAAGTTCTCGATCTACCAGGAAAGCCGGCAGGGACCGCGAAAGTCCAACCAGGACCGGGTCGCGTACTGCTACAGTCGCGATACGCTCTGCATGACGATTGCCGACGGCATGGGCGGACACCTGCACGGCGAGGTGGCGGCGCAGATCGCGACCCAGTTCGTCTCGGAGGCGTTCCAGCGCGAGGCGCAGCCGCGCCTCGCCGATCCCTTCAAGTTCCTGCTCGACTCGATCACGGCCGCGCACCACGCGATCGTCGACTACGCGAACGTGCGCAGCCTGCTCGAGACGCCGCGCACCACCTGCGTCGCGTGCATCGTGCAGGACGGGCTCGCGTACTGGGCGCATGTGGGCGACTCGCGTCTGTACCTCATCCGCAACGGCCGCGTGGAAGCGCAGACGAAGGACCACTCGCGGGTGCAGATCCTCGTCGACGCTGGGCGGATCCGGGAGGAGGCGGTCGCCGCTCACCCCGACCGCAACAAGATCTTCAACTGTCTCGGGCAGATGGGCCCGCCGCGGGTGGACCTGTCGCGCCGGACGGCGCTCCGCGACCAGGACACGCTGCTCCTCTGCTCCGACGGGCTCTGGGGGCCCCTCACGTCGCGGCAGCTCTGCGAGGAACTGCTCCGCGCCGACATCATGCACGCGATCCCGGTCCTGCTCGACATGGCCGAGGTGCGTGCCGGCAAGGACGGCGACAACGCGTCCGTGGTCGCAATGAAATGGGCCGACGAGCTCGAGGGGGCCGGGGCCGACTGGATTTCGACCGTCAGCATGGACCCGACGCATGTGAAGACCACGATCGAGCAGTTCGGACGATCCAAGCCGCCGCCGGGGCAGACCGGGTACCTCACCGACGACGAGATCGAGCGCGCGATCGACGAGATCCGCAACGCGATCAAGAAGCACTCGAAGTAGCTCGCCGTCGCCAGTCATGCGTCCGTCAGGCCGGAAACCCGACGCGCTGCGCCCCGTCCGCATCACCCGCGGCTACACCAAGCACGCCGAAGGCTCGGTGCTCGTCGAGTTCGGCGACACGAAGGTCGTCTGCACCGCGACCATCGAAGAGCGCGTGCCCCCGTTCCTGAAGGACAAGGGTCAGGGTTGGGTCACGGCCGAGTACGGGATGCTCCCGCGCGCGACCAACACGCGCACCGATCGCGAGGCCGCGCGCGGCCGGCAATCGGGGCGGACCCTCGAGATCCAGCGGCTGATCGGTCGCAGCTTGCGCGCGGTGAGCGATCTCCCGAAGCTCGGTCCCCGGACGATCCAGGTCGACTGCGACGTGCTCCAGGCCGACGGCGGGACGCGCACGGCGAGCATCACGGGCAGCTTCGTCGCCCTGCACGATGCGGTGTCGACGCTCGCCGCCCGCGGCCTCGTCGCGACCTCGCCGCTGCGCGACTTCGTCGCCGCGGTGTCCGTGGGGATCTACCAGGGCACGCCGGTGCTCGATCTCGACTACGCCGAGGACTCCGCGTGCGACACGGACATGAACGTCGTCATGACGGGCGCCGGGCGGTTCGTCGAGGTCCAGGGGACCGCCGAGGGTGAGCCGTTCACGCGCGCCGAGATCGACGCGCTCCTCGCGCTCGCCGAGCGCGGGATCCGGGAGCTGATCGTGAAGCAGCGCGCCGCGCTGGGCGTTTGAAGCTTCAGTGAAGCAGCTCGTCCTCGCGTCGTCCAACCCTGGCAAGCTCCGCGAATTCGGCGAGCTGCTCGCACCGCTCGGGATCGAGGTCGTCGCGCAGGGTGCGCTCGGCGTGCCCGACGCCGAGGAGCCGCACGCGACCTTCGTCGAGAACGCGCTCGCGAAAGCGCGGAACGCCGCGCGACGCGCGAAGCTGCCGGCGCTCGCCGACGACTCCGGGATCTGCGTCGCGGCGCTCGATGGGGAGCCCGGAGTGCATTCGGCGCGGTTCGCCGGCGAGCCGAAGTCCGACCAACGCAACAACGAGAGGCTCGTCCGGCTCCTCAAGGACCAGCCCGACCGCCGCGCACACTATTACTGTGTCGTCGTGCTGGTCCGGCACGCCGACGACCCCGAGCCGCTGATCGCGGAGGGACGCTGGCACGGCGAGGTGATCGACACGCCGCGCGGCGCCGGCGGCTTCGGCTACGACCCGCACTTCCTGCTACCCGACCTCGGCCGCACGGCAGCCGAGCTGAGCCCCCACGAGAAGCACGCGGTCAGCCATCGCGGGAAGGCACTGCGGCGGCTGCTCGCGCTGCTCCGCGAGCAAGCGTGAGGCCGGCCCCGCTCGCGCGCGCACCGCAACCGGCGCCGAAGACCGCCACGTCGAATCGAGGTACCGTGACTTATCCGCTGGACGCGGATACGCTGCCAGCGTATAGTTGTTGCGCAAGCTGCGTGCCGGCCAGGGTGGTCGCGGCAAGCGCGGGGGTGCGCGGGTCATCTACTACTGGTGGCGACCCCGCAGCCGCTGCTACCTCGTGTTCGCGTACCCCAAGACCGCGCAACCGGACCTGACGCGGCGTCAGCTCCGTGAGCTCGCGGCAGTGATGGATGAGGAGGTTGGGAATGGATGACGCGATGTTCAAGGATCTCGTGAAGAGCGTGCGTCACCTCGGCGCGCACATGCGCGGCGAGAGGGTGCGCGGGGCGCGCGTGCGGAGGCTCGCGCAGCCGCGGCTCAAGGCGCTACGCGAGGCCGCCGGCGTCTCGCAGTCCGAGTTCGCGCGTCTGATCGGGGTGCCGGTGAAGACGCTCCAGAACTGGGAACAGGGACGTACCCACCCGACCGGCCCAGCGCGCGCGCTACTCAAGATCGTCGCCGCCGATCCGAGAGCGGCGATCCGGGCCTTGCACGCCTGAGGCCGCTTGCGTTCGCTTGCGTCGCCCGCGTCAGGGGCGGCGCCCCGGCGACCGCGGGGGCCAGAATCACGCCGTCGGTCATACGCCTGCACGATGCGCTGCCCGAGGCCCGCGAGCCGCAGCTGCCGGTCGTAGCCGCCGAGCGTGCTTCGCGCCGAGAAGCGCTTCTCGCCCGCCTCCATGCGCGCGACCTCGCACAGCAGTTCCTCGACGACGGCGAGCTGGTCCTCTTAGAGAAGGCTGGCACGGCGCGCGTCCTTCAGCATCACGCTGCGCACGGCCGGCGGAAGGGTGTCGGCGAAGATGACGTCCACAGGGACGCGTCCTGCCCCCAGCCGAGCTCGACGAGCCCGAGCATCATCTGCCACCTGGTCCGGCGTGGGATTGCGGCGCATCGCGCCCCGGAGGAAACCTCCGTAGATGACCAGGCGCGTGACGCGCTCGGGATGGCGCGCCGCGTAGGTAATCGCGATCGCGCCGCTCTGCGAGGCGCCGAACAGCGCGAAGCGCTCGAACCCGGCGGCATCGACCACCGCCTCGAGGTCGGCTACCCAGCGGGCATGGCGCGCTTGCGCGGATCGGCTCCTGCAGCCAACTATACCCCTCGGCGCGCGAGCAAACCTCTCATCGATTCAAACGTCTTCCGCCATGCAGCATATCCAAGGGTGGTAATGCCGCGGCGCTTCCGTTAGAGTCCGCCCGTCACGTTCAAGACAGCAGTACGACGTGGCCCATCATCTCAACTCTTGGGAGGAGTGAATCCGATGAATGGCATAGCAACTGCGAAAGGCTGGATCGGCGCAATCACGCAGCTGGGGTTGGCGCTTCTCGCGCTCGCCATCGTCGCTTCGATCCTGGTCGGGCCGGACCGCCTTTGGGCCTTCGGAAACGTGGTCCCGAACCTGATGGCGCTGATCCAAACGCTGGGCGACGGAGGGCTGGCCGGGCTGATCGCGCTCGGCGTCATCCTCTGGCTGTTCTCAAAGCAGACGGCCTAGCTAGCGCAACACGCCGACACCGGCGCGCGGCGACCCGAGCCGAAGAGCACGGTGCCGCGCGTCAAGGCGACTTGGGCGGGGAGCGCGGCTCCCCACCCCCTTCCTTTTCCGCAATCCGGAGGTGAACCTTGGTCGACTTCCTCGAAAAGGCGAAGCGGTTCCTCTGGACGTTCGTCGAGCTTGCGTTCCTCGCGGTCCTGTCGATCGTGCTGATCTACCTGATCCTGGGCCAGGGCTCGGGCAGGTTCGTCGTTTCGGTCGTGGAGAACGTCACCGGCTTCGCGAACGCCGTGCCCACGCCGAGCTTCATCGGCCTGGCGATCATCCTCGCGCTCATCTACCTGATCCGGCAGCGTCTCAGGTAGCGCAGTGGGCTTGAGCCTCCGCTTCGGGCGGAGGCTCCTTTCGACCCCCGGTCCGGTTGCCGCGACGGCGGTAGGCCGGATTGCGGCCGCAGCAGTAGGCCGGATTGCGGCCGCAGCGCTATAGTCCGGCCCGCAAACCGACCTTCGCATGGCCGTCGCAGTCGTCTCTCCACGCTCGGGGTCCCGGGTGGCGCTCCGAGCGCTCCCGCCCCTTTCGCTCTACGTCCACCTCCCGTGGTGCGTGCGCAAGTGCCCGTACTGCGATTTCAACTCGCACGAGCTGCGCGGTGCGATGCCCGAGGCGGCCTACGTCGACGCGGTCGTCGCGGATCTCGACTCGGCGCTGCCTTCGGTCTGGGGGCGGCGCGTCCACTCGGTCTTCTTCGGCGGTGGCACGCCGAGCCTTTTCTCCGCCGCCGCGATCGAGCGCCTGCTGTCAGCGTTCCGCGCGCGGCTCCCGCTCGCGGCGGACGCCGAGATCACCCTGGAGGCGAACCCGGGCACGGTGGAGGCCGAGAAGTTCCGCGACTTCCGCGCCGCGGGCGTGAACCGGCTCTCCGTCGGCATCCAGAGCTTCGACCCGCGGCGGCTCGCGGCGCTCGGCAGGATCCACGACGATCGCGAGGCGCGGCATGCGGTGGAGGTGGCACGCGCTTACTTCGAGAACTTCAACCTCGATCTGATGTACGCGCTGCCCGAGCAGACGATCGCGGCGGCCGAGGCCGATGTCGCGGAAGCGATCGCCACCGGCGCGCCCCATCTTTCCTTCTATCACCTGACGATCGAGCCGAACACGGTCTTCCACAAGCATCCGCCGCCCCTGCCCGACGAGGACGCCGCGGCCGCGATCCACGAGCTCGTCGCCGCGCGGCTCGCGGGCGCGGGATACGCGCACTACGAGACCTCTGCGCATGCGCGGCCGGGTCTCGAGTCCCGGCACAATCTCAACTATTGGCGGTTCGGCGACTACCTCGGCATCGGCGCAGGCGCCCACTCGAAGGTCTCGTTCGCGGACCGGATCGTGCGCGAGATGCGCACGCGCAGCCCGGCCGAATACGTGCGGCGCGTCGCCGACGGCACGCAGGTCGCCGAGCGACGCGAGGTCGACGCGCGCGAGCTGCCGTTCGAGTTCATGATGAACGCCCTGCGCCTCACCGAGGGCTTCGAGATCGGGACGTTCGCGGATCGCACCGGGTTGCCGATCACGGTCGCCGGGAAAGCGCTTGCTGCAGCCGAAGCGAAGGGCCTCATCTCGCGCGACCATCTGCGCATTCGCCCGACCGACCTCGGCCGTCGATTCCTGAACGATCTGCTGCAGCTTTTCCTGCCGGAGCAGTCGCGGCGGGAGAAGGCGGAGCGGGCGTGAAGCGCGTCGCGGCGCAGGTCAAGGCACTCACGTTCGACGTGTTCGGGACGGTCGTCGACTGGCGCGGCTCGATCATCGCCGAAGGGCGCAAGCTCGGACGGCGGAAGAAGCTGGCCGTCGATTGGCCGGCCCTCGCCGACGCCTGGCGCGCCGGCTACCGGCCCGCGATGGACCGTGTGCGCCGGGGCGAGCTGCCGTGGACCAACATCGACGGCCTGCACCGCAGGATCCTCGACGAGCTGCTCGAGCGCTTCCGGATCGGGGGGCTCACCGAGGCCGAGAAGGCCGACTTCAACCGCGCGTGGCACCGGCTCGCGCCCTGGAAGGATTCCGTCGCCGGGCTGAGGCGGCTCAAGAAGAAGTACGTGATCGCGACGCTCTCGAACGGCAATGTCGCGTTACTGACCAACATGGCGAAGCACGCCGGGCTGCCTTGGGACTGTATCCTCTCCGCCGAGCTTCTCGGCCACTACAAGCCGGACCCGGAGGTCTATCTGGGAGCGGCCCGGCTGCTCGGTCTCGAGCCGGGCGAGGTCATGATGGTCGCCGCGCACAAGGACGACCTCGACGCGGCGGCGCGCACGGGCCTACGGACGGCACTCGTCCGGCGGCCGATGGAGTTCGGGACCAAGCAGGAGGTGACGCCGGAGGCGCGCTTCGACTTCAACGCCAAGGACTTCGTCGACCTCGCCCGGCAGCTCGGGTGCTGACTAGACCCAGTCGCGCGGCACGAGAAACACCTCGTACAACCGCGCCTCGGGCGTTCCCGGCTCGGGGGCCCAGTCGTAGCGCCACTTCACCACCGGCGGAAGCGACATCAGGATCGACTCGGTGCGGCCGCCGGACTGCAGGCCGAACAGCGTCCCGCGGTCGTAGACGAGGTTGAACTCCACGTAGCGCCCGCGCCGGTACGCCTGGAACTCGCGCTCGCGCTCGCCGTACGGCGTGTCGCGGCGGCGCTCGATGATCGGCAGGTACGCCGGCAGGAAGTGGTCGCCGACGCTGCGCGCAATGGCGAAGCAGGTCTCGAAGTCCGGTGCGCTCAGGTCGTCGAAGAAGATGCCGCCGACGCCGCGCGGCTCGCCGCGATGACGGAGATGGAAGTACTCGTCGCACCAGCGCTTGAGCCGGGGATGTAGCTCGGCGCCGAACGGGTCGAGCGCTTGCTTGCAGGTGCGATGAAAGTGGACCGCATCCTCCTCGAAGCCGTAGTACGGCGTGAGATCCATCCCGCCCCCGAACCACCACACCGGCGGTTCGCCGTCGCGCGTTGCGAGGAAGCAGCGCACGTTCATGTGCACCGTCGGCACGTAGGGATTGCCGGGGTGCATCACCAGCGAGACGCCCAGCGCCTCGAAGCCGCGCCCGGCAAGCTCGGCCCGAGCGGCGGTCGCGGAGGCCGGAAGCCGCGCTCCGGCAACGTGGGAGAAGTTGACGCCGCCGCGCTCCAGGACGCCGCTCGCCTCGATCACGCGTGAATCGCCGCCACCTCCCTCGGCGCGCGTCCATGCGTCCCGGCGGAACTTCCCGCCGTCGACCGCCTCGAGCGCGGCGACGATGCGATCCTGCAGACCGGTGAAGTAGTCCCTGACCGCGACGACGTTCATGCGCCGCATTTAACCACAGCGACGCGGGCTAGCTCCTGCGGGGAGCGATGGCGCGGAACCCGATGTCGCGCCGGTACTGCATGCCTTCGAAGCGGATCGCGGACGCGATCTCGTAGGCGCGGCGTTGCGCGAGCTTGATGCTGTCGCCGAGCGCGGTGACGCACAACACCCGCCCGCCGTCGGTCACGAGCCGTCCGTCGCGGAGCGCGGTGCCGGCGTGGAAGATGTGATGGTCCTCGCCGTCCGGCGGCAGGTCGGCGATCGCGTCGCCCTTGCGCGGCGTCTCGGGATAGTTCGCCGCGGCGAGCACGACGCCGAGCGCGGCGCGCCGATCCCACACGGCCTCGACGCGGTCGAGGCGGCCGGCGGCCGCGGCGTCGATGAGCTCGAAGAGGTCGCTCTTCAGCCGCATGAGGATCGGCTGGGTCTCCGGGTCGCCCAGCCGGCAGTTGAACTCGAGCACCTTCGGGTTCCCCGCGCCGTCGATCATCAGCCCCGCATACAGGAAGCCCGAGTACGGGATGGCGTCGCGCGCGAGGCCGCGCACGGTCGGGGTGACGATCTCCCGGACGATCCGCGCGTGAAGCGCGGGCATGACGATCGGGGCGGGAGAGTACGCGCCCATGCCGCCCGTGTTGGGGCCCTTGTCGCCGTCGCGCAGCCGCTTGTGGTCCTGGGTCGTCGCAAGGGTGAGGCTCGCCTCGCCGTCGGCGAGCACGATGAAGCTCACCTCCTCGCCGTCCAGGTAATCCTCGATCACCAGCCGGCTCCCCGCATCGCCCATCGAACGCTCGACCAGGAGCCGGTCGACCGCCGCGTGCGCTTCGTCCGTCGTCGCCGCGACCACGACGCCTTTCCCCGCGGCGAGGCCGTCGGCCTTTACGACGATCGGCGCGCCTTTCGCGTCGACGTAAGCGTGCGCGGCGCGCGCCTCGGTGAAGCTCTGATAGCCGGCCGTGGGGATGCGATGGCGGAAGAGGAAGTTCTTCGCGAACGCCTTCGAGCTCTCGAGCTGCGCAGCGGCCCGGGTCGGCCCGAAGATCCGCAGGCCGCGCGCGCGGAAGAGATCGACGACGCCGGCGGCGAGCGGAGCCTCGGGGCCGACGACCGTGAGCTGGACGTTCTCGCGCGCAACGAAATCGGCGAGCTCGCCGTGGTCGGTGATGGGAACGTTCTCGACGCCGGGCTCGCGCGCCGTGCCACCGTTCCCGGGAGCGACCAACACCTTCTGGACGCGCGGGCTCTGCGCGAGCTTCCAGGCGATCGCATGCTCCCGGCCGCCGCCGCCGATGACGAGGAGCTTCATTCGCGGACCGCCAGGCGCGTCAGTGCCGGAAGTGGCGGACGCCGGTGAACACCATCGCGAGCCCGAGCTCGTCGGCCGCGCCGATCACCTCGTCGTCGCGCACACTCCCGCCCGGTTGGATGACGGCTTTCGCGCCCGCCTGCGCGACCACGTCGACGCCGTCGCGGAACGGAAAGAACGCGTCGGAGGCGACCGCCGAGCCGGCCAGCGAGAGTCCCGCGCTCTGCGCCTTGAGGAAGGCGATCCGCGCGCTGTCGACGCGGCTCATCTGCCCGGCCCCCACCCCGAGGATCATGCCGCCGCCCGCGAACACGATGGCGTTCGATTTCACGAACTTCGCGACGCGCCAGGCGAAGAGCAGGTCCTCGACCTCCGCCGGCGTCGGGGGACGCCGGCTGACGACCTTGAGGTCGGCCGCGGTGACGTTGCGCGAGTCCGGCGTCTGGACGAGCACGCCGCCCCCGACCCGCTTCAGGTCGTAGCGTTGGACCTCGTCCCCCATCGGTACCGCGAGCACTCGCACGTTCTGCTTGCCGGCGAGCACCGCCGACGCCGCAGCGGTGACTTCGGGGGCGATCACGACCTCGACGAACTGCTTGGTCACCGCGTCGGCGGTCGCGCCGTCGAGCGCGCGGTTGAACGCGATGATTCCGCCGAAGGCCGAGGTCGGGTCGGTCTGGAAAGCGCGCCGATAGGCGGTGACGAGGTCCGCGCCTTGAGCGACGCCGCACGGATTCGCGTGCTTGACGATCACGCACGCCGGCCGCTCGAACGTCTTCACGCACTCCCAGGCCGCGTCGGAATCGGCGATGTTGTTGTAGGAGAGCTCCTTGCCCTGGAGCTGCCGGTAGCCGGCGAGGCTCCCGGCCGCCGGCGCGGGGTCACGGTAGAACGCGGCGAGCTGGTGCGGGTTCTCGCCGTAGCGCAGGTCCTCGAGCTTCTCCCACTGCAGCGTCAGACGGTCGGGGAAGGGCGCGAGCCTCAGTCCGGCGTCGAGGCCGGTGAGATAGTTCGCGATCGCCGCGTCGTAGGCGGCGGTGTGCGCGAAGGCCTTCTTCGCCAGCGCGAGCCGCGTCGCGGCGGAAAGCGAACCGCCGCGACGCTCGAGCTCGGCGATGACGGCCGCGTAGTCCGCCGGATCGGTCACCACCGCCACGCCGGCATGATTCTTCGCCGCCGCGCGCACCATGGTCGGGCCGCCGACGTCGATGTTCTCGACCGCCTCGTCGAGGGTGCAATCGCTCCGGGCGACCGTCTGCTGGAACGGATAGAGATTGACGACGACCAGGTCGATCGGCTCGGCGCCGGCGTCCTTGATCGCCGCCATGTGGTCGGGCACGTCCCGCCGCGCGAGGAGACCGCCGTGGATCTTGGGGTGGAGCGTCTTCAGCCGGCCGTCCAGCATCTCGGGATAGCCGGTGTAGTCGGCGACCTCGGTGACGTTGAGGCCGCTCGCCGACAGCAGCTTGGCAGTGCCGCCGGTGGAGAGGATGCCGACGCCGAGCCGCGCGAGCGAGCGCGCGAGCTCGACGAGTCCGGTCTTGTCGGAGGCGCTGATCAGCGCCTGCCTGATGCGGATGTCCATCGCGGGTGACGGGTCCCAGATGAAGGGTAATGCGGATGGCGCCCCGCGTCACCCGCCATCCGTCGACCGTCACACTTTTATCTTGTGCTGCTGGATCTTCTTCCGCAGGGTGTTGCGATTGATACCGAGCATCTCGGCAGCGATGGTCTGGTTGCCCTCGGCCTTGTCGAGCACCGTCTCGAGCATCGGCTTCTCCACGTTCTTGAGCACCATGTCGTAGATCGATCGCGGCCGCTCGCCGTCCAGGTCCTTGAAGTACCGCTCCAGCGACTTGCGCACGGTCTCGGAGATCTCACTCGACGTCTGCCTCATGCCGCCAACTCCTTTTGATTGTCGTAGCACGGGGATGGTTCTTGTTGCCCGAGCCTGGCGAGGAAGCGCTCGACCTCCGCGAGTTGCTCCTCGCACGACTCGAGCCGGTTCACCGTTGCGCGGAACTCGGCCGAGCCGGCGAGCCCCTTCGCGGTCCAGCCGATGTGCTTGCGCGCCACCTTGACGCCGGTCTCGCGCCCGTAGAACTCGTAGAGCTCCTCGAGGTGCGCGACCAGCGCTTCCCGGATCTCCCCCGCCGTGGGCGGCGCCGGCCTGCGCCCGGTCTCAAGGAAGTGCTCGATCTCCCGGAACAACCACGGCGCTCCCTGAGCCGCGCGCCCGATCATGAGGCCGTCGGCCCCGGTGTAGTCGAGCACGCGCCTGGCGTCCTCGGGTGTCGTGATGTCGCCGTTCGCCACCACCGGCAGTCGCGTAGTCCGCTTCACCTCGCGGATGGTTTCGTACTCGGCGTGCCCCGCATACCCGCAGGCCCGGGTACGGCCGTGGATCGCGAGGAGGCGAACGCCGCTCTCCTCCGCGATCTTCGCGACGCGCACCGCGTTGCGGCGGTCGGGATCCCATCCGGTGCGGATCTTCAGCGTCACCGGGGTGTCGACGGCCTTCACGACCGCCCCCAGGATCCTCGCGACCAGCGACTCGTCGCGTAGCAGCGCCGACCCGGCGGCCTGGTTGCAGACCTTCTTCGCCGGGCAGCCCATGTTGATGTCGATGATCTGGGCCCCGCCGTCGACCTGGTCGCGGGCGGCCGCGGCCATCATCTCCGGGTCGGCGCCGGCGATCTGCACCGAGATCGGCGTCGTCTCGCCGCGATGATCCGTGCGGCGGCGCGACTTCTCGGTTGCGCGGAGCCGCGGGTTCGACGCCACCATCTCGGAGACCGCGAGCCCGGCCCCGAATCGCTTGCAGAGGCGGCGGAAGGGTCGATCCGTGACACCGGCCATCGGCGCGACGAAAAGATTATTCCGCAGCACGTGCGTGCCGATCCGCATGCGTCAAACGGGGGAATTTATTGTGAGAGGAGCGCGATTCTACGCTCAAAATTTTCCGCTTGGAAACGAAATTGTGCGCTCCGCGCGACAAGAAACCGCAGCCTGCTAACGAGCGCGCCGCGCTCGCGCAGGCCGCGTCCATCAATCCGAAGAAAATACTGATTCACCGGAGATTTCCGCGCGAGTCTTCAAGTTGCGCTGGTCGCGCGAGGTCGGCGCGATGATTGCTTTCCGCGGCCGCGATGGAGAGCGGCGCGCGGCCGGCGCGCGGTGAGTCAGGGCGCGCCGCGAAGGCCGAGCATCATCCGCCGGGCGAACAGGCGGCGCGCCGGCGGGACGAGATCGAGCGCGACGAGCCCGAGACCGCGCGCGGCGCGCAGCGGCGGGCTCGGATCGCCGAAGATGCCGGCCAGGAAGTTGGTCACGCCGATCGCAGCGAGCCGGTCGACGCGCCGCCGCACGCGATACTCGGCGAGGAAGGCCTCGCCGCCCAGCAGTGCCGGCGCCGTGCGGCGGATCAGTGCGGCGAGCTCCGCCGCGTCGCGCAACCCGAGGTTGAGTCCCTGGCCGGCGACCGGGTGCAGCGTCTGAGCCGCGTTGCCGACCGCGACCGCCCTCGGCCCGGCGACATTGGAGCGCCGGAACACGAGCCGCAACGGAACGCCCGCGCGCGGTCCGGCGGCGATGAAGCGGCCGAGCCGATGGCCAAAGCGCGCGCCGAGCGACGCGAGGAAGCGCTCACCACTTGCCTCGAGCAGGCGGGCTGCCTCGCCGGCGCGCACCGTCCACACGAGCGCGGAGGCGCCGTCGGCGTCCGGGAGCAGCGCGAGCGGCCCGTCGTCGGTGAAACGCTCCCAGGCGGTACCGCGCCGCACGATCTCGGTGCGCACCTGGGCGATGATGGCCGTCTGACCGTAGTCCCGCATCGCGAGATCGTCGCCGGCGATGTGACCGCCGTCGGCGAGCACGAGCAGCCGCGCCGCGATCTCCCTTCCCCCGTTGCCCGCGTCGACCACCACGCGGATCGCCTCGCCCTCGGCTCGCCACCCGACGACGTGCCCGGCGATGCGCTGCGCGGACGTGACCTCGGCCAGAACCGCAGCGAGCGCGCTGGCGTCGCAGACATAACCGAGCGCGGGCACGCCGTGGTCTTCCCGCCGGATGACGGTGCGCCCGAAGCCGCCGGCCTGGGAGACGTGGATCGTCTCGATCGGTGTCGCGGCGAACCGCCCGAACAGCCCGAAGCCCTCGAGAATCTGCCGGCTGCCGTGGGACAGGGCGATCGGTCGGAATGCGGCCGACGGCCGCGCCGCGGGCTCGACCAGCGCCACGTCGAGCCCGATCCCGCGCAGACCGAGCGCGACGGCGGCCCCGACCGGCCCGCCGCCGGCGATCAGGACATCGCACTCGCCGGCGCTCTCGATGGGTTTCACTTCACCGCCCCCTTCGAGGCGGCAACTCCCCCGCTGCGCTTTGCGATCCCCTTCGACGACGGACCGCGGGTGTCGCGCATCACCGCCTCGATCTCGTCGATGCGCTTCGGCGCGGCCCGGGTCAGGATTTCGCAACCCGCGGCGTTGACCACCACGTCGTCCTCGATGCGGACGCCGATGTTCCAGAAGTGTTCCGGCACGCCCTCGCCCGGTCGCACGTAGCAGCCCGGCTCGACGGTGAGCGCCATGCCGGGCTCGAGCGGCTTCCACTCCCCCCGCTCCTTGTACTCGCCGACGTCGTGCACGTCGAGCCCGAGCCAATGACCGGTCCGGTGCATGTAGAAGCGCTTGTAGTCCTCCTTCTCCAGCACCTCCTCGAGCGTGCCCTGGCACAGGCCCAGGTCCACGAACCCCCGTGCGAGCACCTTGACCGCGGCGTCATGCGGCGCGTTCCACGGGGCGCCGGGCCTGACGGCCGCGATCGCCTCCGCCTGCGCGGCCAGCACCAGCTCGTAGATGGCGGCCTGCGGGCCGCTGAACCTCCCGTTCACCGGGAACGTCCGGGTGATGTCGGACGCATAGCCGTCGAGCTCGCACCCGGCGTCGATCAGCAGGAGCTCGCCGTCCCCGAGGCGCCGATCGTTGTTCCTATAGTGTAGGACGCAGGCGTTCGGGCCCCCCGCGACGATCGGCCAGTAGGCCGGGAACTGCGCGCCGCGGCGTCGGAACTCGTACAGCAGCTCGGCCTCGATCTCGTACTCCATCATCCCGGGCCGCGCCGCCTGCATCGCGCGCACGTGCGCGCCGGTGGAGATCGCGGCGGCGCGGCGCATCACCGCGAGTTCGTACTCGTCCTTCACGAGCCGCATTGCGTCGAGGATCACGCGCAGGTCGCGGATCTCCGCGGGGGCCGTGACGCCGGTCCGGGCGAGCGCGCGCACCTCGTTCAGCCAGCCCAGGATCCGGGCGTCCCACGCGGGGTCCATGCCGGGCGCGTAGTGGAGCCGCGGTTGATCCGCCATCAGGCGCGGCAGCTCCTCGTCGAGCTTGGCGATCGGGTGCGCGGCGTCGAAGCCGAACGCTTCGCGCGCCGCCTCGGGGCCGTGCCGGAAGCCCTCCCAGAGCTCGCGCTCGGGGTGCTTCTCGCGGCAGAACAGGATCGACCTCGGCTCGGCACCGGCAACGAGCACGAGGACCGCTTCGGGCTCCGGGAAGCCGGTCAGGTAGTAGAAGTAGCTGTCGAAGCGATACAGGTAGTCGCTGTCCCGGCTGCGCAGCCGCTCCGGCGCCGTGGGCAGGATCGCGATGCCCGCCCCCATGCGCTCGAGCACGGCGGCGCGGCGAGCGCGGTAGGGCGTGATGTCGGTCATCGGTTCTCGGGTCACCTCGAAACCTCCAGCCTTCGAATTCTCGGTCCCCGCCGGCTGCCGAGCAAGTGAGCCCGGCCCGCTCGTTCGCCCGCAGCGTGATCCTGTGCACCGGGCCGGCTCATCCACGGCCCGCCTTCAGCTCGGCATCGAGCGCCGCGAGCCGTTCGGGCGTCCCGATGTCGAGCCAGCGGCCACGAAAGAGCTCGCCGGTGACGCGACCGCGCGCCGCCGCCTCGCGAAGGAGCGGCGCGAGCGGCGCCCGAGTCCCGCGCGCGACGGCGGCGAAGAGCGCCGGCCGATAGACGCCGATGCCGCTGAAGGTCAGCATCGGCGCGCCCGCGTTCGCGACGCGCCCGTCCGACAGCGCGAAGTCGCCGCCGGGATGATGCGACGGGTTGTCGACCAGCACCAGATGCGCCAGGGCGTCGTCGTTCAGGACCGCTCGCAGACGCGCGAACGGGAAGTCGGTGTGGAGATCGGCGTTCACCGCGAGGAACGGCGCTTCGCCCAGGAGCGGCATCGCGTTTGCGATGCCGCCCGCGGTCTCGAGCGCCTCGGGCTCGTGGGAGTACCGGATGCGGACGCCGAAGCGCGCGCCGTCGCCGAGGGCCGCCTCGATCATCCACCCGAGCTGGGCGTGATTGAGCACCAGCTCCTCGAAGCCCGTTGCCGCGAGGCGCTCGAGCAGCCACGCGACCACCGGCTTGCCACCGGCCGGAAGCAGCGCCTTCGGCGTCGCGTCGGTGAGCGGACGCATCCGCTCGCCTCTACCCGCCGCCAGGAGCATGACTCTCATGTCAGAACGTGTGGCGCACTTCGGGCGTCCGCCCCTCGACCTCGTCGAGGAGCCGGGCGAGCGGGGCGAGCGCGCGGTAGCGCTCCACGACCGGGCGGACGTAGCCGAGGAAGCGCGGCGTGTCCGCGAGATATTGCCGCTTGCCGTCGCGATACGCGAGGCGGGCGAAGATGCCGGCCACCTTCAGGTGGCGCTGCAGTCCCATCCACTCGAGGTCGCGCCAGAACCGGCTGAAGTCCGGGTCCACCGGCAGGCCGCCGCGGCGCGCCTTCTCCCAGTAGCGGATCGTCCAGTCGAGCACCCGCTCCTCGTCCCAGCTGAGAAACGCGTCCTTGAAGAGGCACGCGACGTCGTAGGTGATCGGGCCGTACACTGCGTCCTGGAAATCGAGGATGCCGGGGTTCGGCTCGCAGACCATCAGGTTGCGCGGCATGTAGTCGCGATGCACGTAGACCTTCGGCTGCGCCAGGTTGGAACCGATGATCAGCGCGAAGGCGCGGTCGAGCACCTCGCGGCTCCGCGGCGTCAGCGTCACCCCGAGGTGCCGGCCGAGGTACCACTCGGGGAACAGCTCGAGCTCGCGGCGCAGCAGGGTCGCGGCATAGGGCGGAAGCTCTCCGGGTCGCGTCGCGAGCTGCCACTTGACCAGCGCATCGGTCGCGTCGCCGAACAGCCGGGCGGGGAGCGCGTCGCCGGAGGCGCGCTGCAGGGACTCGAGGTAGGTCGTCGAGCCGAGGTCGGTGAGCAGCAGGAACCCCTGCTCGAGGTCCTGCGCGAGCACGCGCGGCGCATTGAGACCGGCGCCGGCGAGGAGCCCGGCGACGTGGACGAACGGTCGGCAATCCTCGCGCTCGGGCGGCGCGTCCATCACGATGAACGTCGCGGGTGCGTCGCGCTCGGGCGCGACGCGGAAGTAACGCCGGAAGCTCGCGTCCGCCGAAGCGGGCGTGAGCGCGACGCGAGTGTCCGGGTAACGGCCGGCGAGCCAGCGCTCGAGCTGCGCGATGCGGTCCATCCTGGCGTCGAGATTCCCGATCGGCGTTGCCATGGCTCGGCGATTGTGCGATTTTAGCGGCCAAAAGAAGGGCCCGGTCGGTTGCGTTGATGCCTCTTCCCGTACTTCGCGCCGCGGCGGCTGCGGCCGTTCTCGCGTTCGTCTGCGCTGCGGCCACGGGCGGGCGCGCGCACGCGCAGGCGCAGGGCCTGAGGCTCGAGCGCTCGCTCGGCGCGGCACCGAGCGGCCGTGGCGAGGATCTCCCGACGTTCGTCACCGCCGACCGCATCCAGGGGCTCGGCTCGGCCGAGGTCGAGGCGATCGGCGACGTCGAGCTGCGGCGCGGCGACACGTCGCTCCGTGCCGACCGCCTCAAGTACTTCCAGGACACCGACGAGGTGGAGGCGACCGGCAACGTGCGCATCCGGATCGGGGAGGACGAGGTGACCGGTCCGCGCCTGCGGCTGCGGATCGGGGACACGACGGGCATCTTCGAGAGCCCGAGCTTCCAGCTCGCGCCGCGCGAGGTGCGTTCGCGGCTCAAGCAGGGTCTGCCCGCGGGGCCGACGACCACCGCGACCGAGGCCACAGGCCTGCGCGTGACCACGGAGGGCCGCGGCGAGGCGAAGGCGTTCCGGTTCGAAGGCGAGGAGCGCTATCGAGTCACCGACGGCACGTTCACGACCTGCCGCCCCGGGCAGGACGACTGGTTCATCCAGGCGGGCGAACTCGATCTCGACATGGATCGCGAGGTCGGCACCGCGCGCGACGCGCGCCTCACGTTCCTCGGATTGACGACGCCCAAGATCCCGTGGTTCGACTTCTCGCTGAACAACGAGCGCAAGACCGGGTTCCTGCCCCCGGGCTTCGGCCTGCAGAACGCGTCCGGGGCGCAGATCATTCTCCCGTTCTACTGGAACATCGCGCCGAACTACGACGCGACGATCACGACCCGCTACATGACCCAGCGCGGGGTCCAGTTCCTCAACGAGTTCCGCTTCCTGCAGCCGCAGTTCGTGGGCACCGCGCGCTACGACTTCCTGCCCGACGACAGGGTCCTCAACGAGTACCGTTACTTTGCCGGGTTCGACACCAACTGGAACCTCCAGAACGGCTGGTACGGGCTGATCAACTACCAGCGGGTCTCCGACGACAACTACTTCCGCGACCTCTCGACGCGGCTCGCGGTCGCCACGCAGACCAACCTGCCGCAGCAGGCGGTGGTCAACTACGTCGCGCCCTCCGGCTGGTGGAGCACGGCCGCGAACTACCAGCGCTTCCAGACCCTCCAGGATCCGCAGAACCCGGTCCCGATCCCCTACTGGCGCGAGCCGCAGCTCACGCTGAACGCGCTCCGGCAGACGGTCGGCGGTCTGGACGCCGGTTTCCAGGGCGAGTACGTGTACTTCGGCAACAGCGCATTGGTCCCGACCGGGCAGCGGGCCACGGCGTACCCCTATGTCGCGTGGCCGCAAAACGCCTCCTATGGCTATTTCACGCCGAAGGTCGGCGTGAGCGCCACCGGCTACGACCTCGCCACCCTCGGCGGCTTCCAGGACAAGTCGGTGAGCCGTGTCCTGCCGATCGCGAGCCTCGACACCGGGCTTTTTTTTGATCGGCCCACGCGCCTGTTCGGGACCGACTACCTCCAGACGCTGGAGCCGCGCGTCTATTATCTGTACGTGCCGTTCCGCGATCAGACCCAGATCCCGGTGTTCGACACGACCAACGCGGACTTCAACTACTCGCAGCTCTTCCAGGAAAACGCCTTCGTCGGCGGCGACCGGATCTCGAACGCGAACCAGGTGTCGGTCGCCGCGACCTCGCGCTTCATTCGTCCGAGCAACGGCCAGGAGCTCGCCCGCGCGATCATCGGCCAGCGCTACTATTTCACCCCGCAGAAGGTGTTCATCCCCGGCTTGCCGGTGCGCACCGAGAACATCTCGCCGCTCATCATGGACGTCAGCGGCCGGATCGCGCAGAACTGGACGGCGAACGTCGGCATGCAGTACCAGTTCGGCAGCACCGGGGGCGTCGCGCAGTCGGTCGTGGGCGTCCGCTATTCACCGGCCCCGGCCGCCGTGGCGAGCGCGGCGTACCGCTACACCAACCAGCAGCTCACCGCCGGGGTCGGGAACATCCAGAGCCTGGATGTCGCGGCGCAGTGGCCGCTCGGCCGCGGCGTCTACGGCGTCGCGCGGGTCAACTACGACTTCGTCGGCAAGAAGGTGGTCGAGTCGCTCGCGGGCCTCGAATATAATGCCGGCTGCTGGATCATCCGCGCGGTGGCGAGCCGCTTCCAGACCGCCACGGCGCAGGAGACGACGCTGTTCTACATACAACTGGAGTTCAACGGGCTCGCCCGGATCGGCTCCAACCCGCTCGAAGCGCTTCGCCGCAGCATTCCAGGGTACACGCTCATCAACCAGTCGACGCCCGACAGCCGCACGTACGACCTCGGGGCGATCGGTGCGGGCGAGCCCCCCGCGACCGGGATGTCGGTGTCGCCGATCCGCTCCGACGTGCCGTCGGCGTACCGTTCCTACGAGTGACGATGAAGCGCGCGCTTTCAATGCTGCTGCTCGGGTGCCTGGCGGGAGGCGCGGCGGCCCAGTTCCGGGTCCCCGGTTTCCAGACCGCCCCGCCGGGCCCGGCCGTGCCGGCGAAGCCGGCGCCGGCCCGCGGGCCGCAGCTGATCGACCGCATCGTCGCCGTCGTGAACACCGAGGTGATCACGCAGCGCGACCTCGCGGAACGGATCACGCTGGTTGGAACGCAGCTCAAGCGGCAGGGCACGCCGCCGCCGCTCCCCGAAGTGCTCGAGCGCCAGGTCCTCGAGCGGATGATCATGGACCGCGCGCAGATTCAGTTCGCGCGCGACACCGGCGTGCGCGTCGACGACCTTCAGGTCGACCGCACCATGCAGCTGATCGCCGAGAACAACAAGCTGACGCTCGCCGATTTCCGCCGCACGCTCGAGCGCGAGGGCGTGTCGTTCGACCGCTTCCGCGAGGACATCCGCAACGAGATCGTGATCTCGCGGCTGCGCGAGCGCGAGGTCGACAGCAAGATCCAGATCGGCGAGAGCGAGATCGAGAACTTCCTCCAGGAGCTGCAGGCGGGCGACGCCGGCACCCAGTTCGACCTCTCGCACATCCTGGTGCGCGTCCCCGAGAGCGCGAGCCCGGAACAGGTCGACGCGCGGCTGCGGCGTGCCCAGGAAGCGCTCGCCAAGGCGCGCGGCGGCGCCGACTTCGCGCAGCTCGCGGTCAGCTACTCCGATGCGCCGGACGCGCTCAAGGGCGGCGGCATGGGCTGGCGCGAGCGCGACCGGCTGCCGGAGCTCTTCGCCGAGGCGCTCGTCAAGCTGAAGCCCGGCGAAGTGAGCGATGTCCTGCGCAGCCCCGCGGGTTTCCACATCGTCAGGCTCAACGACCGGCGCGGCGGTGGCGGGTCGTTCATGGCCGAGCAGACGCGCGCGCGGCACATCCTCGCGCGCGTGAGCGAGCTCGTGTCCGAAACCGAGGCGCGGCGCAAGATCACGGTGCTGCGCCAGCGCATCGCCGAGGGCACGAGCTTCGCCGAGCTCGCGCGGCTGAACTCCGACGACACCGCCTCCGCGCAACGGGGCGGCGAGCTCGGCTGGACGGTGCCCGGCGACCTGGTGCCGGAGTTCGAGCGCGCGATGAACGCGCTGAAGATCGGCGAGCTGTCGCAACCGGTGCGCACGCCGTTCGGGTACCACATCATCCAGGTCGAGGAGCGACGGACCGCCGACCTCGCCGCGGACCGCAAGCGCATCGAGGCGCGCCGGGTGCTGCGCGACCGCCGGGCCGACGAGGCGTACCAGGAATGGCTCCGGCAGCTCCGGGACCGCTCCTACGTCGACTACCGGCTGGAAGAGCGGTGATGCCCGGTGATGGGTAAAGCGAAGCGCCGCGCAGCACCACCGGCCGATCCCGCGCTCCCCACGATTCGTCCCCCGGTCATCGCCGTCACCTCCGGCGAGCCCGCCGGCATCGGCCCCGACGTCTGCCTCGCGCTTGCCGACCGCGCGTTCGACGCGCGCGTCGTGGTGCTCGGTGACCGGGCGGTCCTCGCCGCGCGCGCCGCCCGGCTCGATCGCGACGTCCCGCTCGCGGACTTCGATGCCGCCAGGGCCCCGTCGCCCGGGGCGCTCGAGGTCCTGCACCGGCCAACGGCCGCGCCGGTCACCCCGGGACGCCTCGACCCGGCGAACAGCGGCTACGTTCTCGCGCTGCTCGACGCCGCAGTCGACGGTTGCCTCGCCGGCACGTTCGACGCGCTCGTGACCGCGCCGGTCCAGAAGAGCGTCATCAACGACGCCGGTATTCCGTTCACGGGCCACACCGAGTATCTCGCCGGGCGCGCCAGCGCTGACGTCGTGATGATGCTCGTGGGCGGAGGTCTGCGCGTCGCGCTCGCGACCACCCATCTCGCGCTCGCGGACGTGGCGCGGGAGATCACGTGCGCGGGGCTCGAGCGCACGCTCCGCACCGTCGAGGCGGAGCTGCGCCGGCGCTTCGGCATCGCCCGGCCCCGCATCCTCGTCGCCGGGCTCAATCCGCACGCCGGCGAGGCCGGCTACCTCGGCCGCGAGGAGATCGACGTCATCGCCCCGGTGGTCGAGAAGCTCGCGCGCGAAGGACTCGCGGTGCGCGGCCCGCTTCCCGCGGATACGCTGTTCACGCCGCGCGAGCTGCGCGACGCCGATTGCGTGCTGGCGATGTACCACGACCAGGGATTGCCGGTGCTCAAGCACGCGTCGTTTGGCCGCGGCGTCAACATCACGCTCGGCCTGCCGTTCGTGCGGACCTCCGTCGACCATGGGACGGCGCTCGATCTCGCCGGTACCGGCAAGGCCGACCCGTCCAGCCTGTTCGAGGCGGTCGAGCTGGCGGTCGAAATGGCCCGGCACGAGCGCCGCCGCGCGTGACGCACGTCCCCCGCAAGCGCTACGGCCAGCATTTCCTCCACGACCGCGGCGTGATCGCGAAGATCGTCGCGGCGGTCGATCCGCAGCCCGGCGACGCGATCGTCGAGGTCGGCCCCGGAACGGGTGCGCTCACCCGACCGCTGCTCGATCGCGTCCCGGGTCTCGAAGCGATCGAGATCGACCGCGATCTCGCCGCGCGGCTAGAGGCCGAGCATCCGCGCCTGCGCCTGCACCGCGGCGACGTGCTCAAGTTCGATTTCGCGCGGCTCCCGACCGGGCTGCGCGTCGTCGGCAATCTGCCCTACAACGTCTCGACGCCGTTCCTGTTTCGACTCGTCGAGGTCGCCGATCGGCTGCGCGACGCGCACTTCATGCTGCAGAAAGAGGTCGTCGACCGGATGGTGGCCGCGCCGTCGACCTCCGAGTACGGCCGGCTGTCGGTGATGCTCCAGTACCGCTTCGAGATGCGGAAGCTCTTCGACGTGAAGCCGGGGGCATTTCGCCCCCCGCCGAAGGTGGACTCGGCGGTCGTGCGGCTGGTGCCGAGACCGGCGGCGACGCTCGTGGTGCGCGACCGGGCGGCGCTCGCGCGGGTCGTCACCGCCGCGTTCATTAAGCGCCGGAAGCAACTGCGCAATGCGCTCGCCGGGGTCATCGATGAAGACGGGTTGCGCGCGCTTGGAATCGACCCGCGGTTGCGGCCGGAGAACCTCGGGGTCCCGCAATACGTGGCGATCGCGAACGCGCTCGGTTCGGGCGCCGGCGGCTAGTCCCGCTGGATCAGCTCGATCTTGTAGCCGTCCGGGTCTTCGACGAAGGCGATCACCGTGGTCCCGCCCTTGACCGGACCGGCCTCGCGCGTGACCTTGCCGCCGCGCTTCTTCACCTCCTCGCACGCCCTGGCGGCGTCCGGTACGGCGAGCGCGACGTGGCCGTAAGCGGTTCCGAGCTCGTATCTTTCCACGCCGTAGTTGTAGGTGAGCTCGAGCACCGCGGTCTTGTCCTCGTCGTCGTAGCCCACGAACGCGAGCGAATACTTCTGGTCCGGGCGGTCGGTGGTACGAAGCAGCTTCATGCCGAGCACCTCGGTATAGAACTTGACCGAGCGGTCCAGGTCGCCGACTCGCAGCATGGTGTGCAGGATTCGCATCGTGGTTCCCCTCTAGAGGTCCGGAATCAGCTGCCCGCGATCGCGAAGCTCGCGCCGCGCCCACTCGTGATCGCGGAACACCGATCCGACGAGGCGCCAGAACGCCGCCGAGTGGTTCATGTGCCGCAGGTGGGCGAGCTCATGGACCACGACGTAGTCGACCAGCCGGGGCTCGAAGTGCACGAGCTTCCAGTGGAGGAGCACTCGCCCGCGGCCATCGAGCGTCTGGGTGCAGCTGCCCCACTGGGAGGCGGCATTCGATAACCCGACTTCCGGGAGCAGTACGCCCATCGCCGGCGCGCGCGCTGCGATCCGCTCGCGATACAGCGCGAGCGCCGCGGCGCGAAGCCATTCGACCACGGTCTCGCGCAGGCGCGGAGCGGCCGCGAAGACGATCGCCGGAACCTCCAGGCGATCCCCGGCGAGCCGGGTGCGACCCCAAGCGGTGCGGGCAAGCGCGATGTCGCGTCCGAGATACGGGAGCCGGGCGCCTTCCTGCCAGAGAAAAGGCGGGCGGAGGTTGCGACGGACCTCATCGAGGCGCTTCAGCACCCAGCGCTGCTTCTCGCGGATGAACGCCTCCACCTCCGCGATCGTCGCCCAACGCGGTGCCGCGGCCACCAGGCCGTGCTCCTCGATGGCGATGCCGATCGTGCGCCGGCGTGCGCGGCGGAACCAGTAGGGGAGCACCCGGGTCCCGAGCTGGAGGTGTCGAAGCCGCCCGGGCGCCTTCGGCGTCGGCCCCTTTAGCTCGCGCCGGCCCGGCTCGGCCAGAAACGGCAGCTCGAGCTGCACCTCAGGCGCCCTTGTCGAGCGGGGTGGCATAGCGAAGCGAAGCGGGGGAGTTCGCGGCCGCCTCGGGCGGCGTGAGCCGTTCCATCTCGCCCTCGATCCAGTCCTCGACGCGCTGCGTCACCTGCTCCGGCGTGAGGCCGGCGGTGTCGATCGCGGGCCCGATCACCACGGTGACCTTCCCGGGATACTTCCGGAACGAGTTGCGCGGCCAGACGAGGCCGGCGTTGTGCGCGACCGGCAGCACCTTCGCCCCGTTGTTCACCGCGATCACGGCGCCCCCCAGCTTGTAGATGCCGCGCCGGCCGACCGCGACGCGCGTCCCCTCGGGGTACACCATGATCGAGAAGCCCTGCCCGAGGCGCTCGCCGCCGAGCTCGATCAGCCGCTGCATCGCCACCTTCCGGTGCGCGCGGTTGATCGCGATCGGGCTCATCAGGCCGAGTCCCCAGCCGAGGAACGGGATCCAGAGCAGCTCCCGCTTGATCACGTACACGTGCGGCGGGAAGATCGAGCTGTAGGTGATCGTCTCCCACGCCGACTGGTGCTTCGAAAGGATGACGCTCGGCTCGCGCGGGACGTTCTCCAGGCCGTGCACTTCGTGCTCGATGCCGAGCAGCCGGCGGATCAGCCACAGCGCGGTCCGGTTCCAGCCGATGATCACGTGGTAGCGCGTGAGCCGGGAGAACGGCGCCGACAGCATCACGATCGCCCAGTAGAACGGCGTGAACGCGATCAGGATCGCCAGAAAGAGCGCGGAACGGAGCGCGATCACTGCGCGAGCACCGCCGCGACCGCGGCGAGATCCGGATAGACCCGCGTGCCCTCCGGCAGCCCGCCGGCCTCGAGGGTCTTCGCGCCCTTGCCGGTCAGCACCAGGATCGGCAGGGCCTTGACCGCCGCCGCGGCCTGGAGGTCGCGCAACGAATCGCCGACGGCGGGCACGTCCGCGAGCGGCATGGCGAACCGCTCGCCGATCTCGACCAGCATCCCCGGGCTCGGCTTCCGGTAGCGGGAGTCCGACTCCGCGGTGTCGGGGCAGTAGAAGATCGCCTCGATGCGTCCGCCCGCCTGGTTGATCTGCTTGTGCATCTTGGCGTTGATGGTGTTCAACGTCGCCATGTCGAACAGCCCGCGGCCGATGCCGGACTGGTTGGTCGCCACGACCACGCGGTAGCCGGCCTGCGTGAGGCGGGCGATCGCCTCGAGGCTGCCCACGATCGGCTTCCACTCGTCCGGACCCTTGATGAAGCCGGGGCTGTCGAAGTTGATGACGCCGTCGCGGTCGAGGATGATGAGCTTCACGGCCGGCAGGTGTCGCGAGATGGCGACGCGGCGAAGTTTAATCCAGCTTCGCGGTTCGTTGCCGCGGTCATGCGGCGAGCTTCGAGAGGTCGGCGACCCGGTTCATCGCCTGCCGGAGGTCCGCGAGCAGCGCCAGGCGATTCTGCCGCAGCGCCGAATCGTCGACCATGACCATGACCGTGTCGAAGAACGCATCCACCGGCGTCTTGAGCACGGCGAAGGTCTTCAGATAGCCGGTGAAGTCGCCGCGCTCGAAACGGGGCGTGGCCTGCTGCGACGCGGTCCGGAGGGCGTCGAAGAGCGCCCGCTCCCCGGGCTCCTTGAGCATCCTCGCCTCGGCGTTCTGGAACGATTCGCCTTTGGCGGCCGCCTGCCGGAGGATGTTCGCGACCCGCTTGTTGGCTGCAGCGAGGCTTTCCGCCTCGGGGAGACCGGCGAACGCCCGCACCGCGGCGAGCTGGTGCGGGACGAGATCGAGCCGCATGGGTCGCATGCAGAGCACGGCCTCCACCTCGTTCGCGCTATAGCCGGCGTCGCGGAGATAGGCGCGCATGCGCTCGAGAACGAATGTCTCGACATCGGTGCGCGCGTCGCCCAGCACGTCGGGCGGATAGACCGCGAATGCCGCGGCTATCAGGTCGGAGAGCGGCAACGGCAGGCCCTGCTCGACGAGGATGCGAACCGCGCCGAGCGCCTGCCGGCGCAGCCCGAGCGGATCCTTGTCGCCCGTGGGCTGCTGGCCGATGCCGAACAGCCCGACCAGCGTGTCGAGCTTGTCGGCGAGCGCAACGCTGGCGCCGATGCGGTCTCCCGGCAGCGAGTCGCCGGCAAAGCGCGGGTGGTGATGCGCCTCGATGCCCGCGGCGACCGCCTCGGGCTCGCCGTCGTGCCGGGCGTAGTGCATGCCCATGACGCCCTGAAGCTCGGGGAACTCGCCGACCATCCCGGTGAGGAGATCCGCCTTGCACAGGTGCGCGGTGCGGCGCGCAAGCTTTTCATCGGCGCCGAGCTTCCGCGCGATCAGGCCGGCGAGCTGCTCGATTCGCGCCACCCGGTCGAGCTGGGTGCCGAGCTTCCCCTGGAACACCACGTTCGCAAGCGCCGGCACGCGCGACTCGAGGGAAGCGCGCCGGTCCTGGTCGTAGAAGAACTTGGCGTCGGCGAGCCTGGCCCGCAGCACCCGCTCGTTCCCGTGGACGATGTTGCGGGGGTGCGCGATCTCCATGTTGGAGACGATGAGGAACCGGTTGAGCAGCTTTCCCTGTCCGTCCACCAGGGGAAAGTACTTCTGGTTCTGCTTCATCGTGAGCATCAGGCATTCCTGGGGGACCTCGAGGAACGCCTTCTCGAAGTGGCCTTCGTACACAGCGGGCCACTCGACGAGCGCCGTGACCTCGTCATAGAGCGCGTCCTCGGCGGCGATCGACGCCCCGCCCGCGGCGGCGGCGAGGTCCGTGCGGATCTTCCGGGCGCGCAACTCGAAGTTCGCGATCACCTTGCCTTCGCGCTCGAGCAGTCCCTCATAGTCGTCGGCACGGGGAATCTCGATCGCGCCCTTGCCGATGAAGCGATGCCCGCGCGTCCTGCGCCCGCTCTCCTGACCAAGGACCTTGCCCGGGACGACGCGATCGCCGTGGAGCATCACCAGGCCGTGCGCCGGCCGCACGAAGGCCTCGTCGTGATCGCCCCAGCGCATGTTCCTGAGATTCCCGGATGCCCTGCGAAGCGCGTCCGCCACCTTTGCGTCGAGACTCGTCTCGAGCCCGCTGCCGGTGACCAGCTCGCGGACGGCGAACACTTCCTGCTTCCCGTCGTGGACTCGTTCGAGCTTCTCGACCGCGACGCCGCGCTTCTTGGTGAAGCCGAGCAACGCCTGCGAAGGCGTGCCGTCGGCGCCCAGGCCGACCTTGACGGATGGCCCCTTTATTACGACCTCCTGATCTCGCGCTTTCTCCGCGACTTCGCGAACCAGCACGCCGAGGCGTCGCGGCGTCGCGAACACGGTGAAGGCCCCGTCAGCGGGCGCGAAGCCGTCCGCCCGCAGCCCGGCAACCAGCGCATCGGCGAACTCGTACCCGAGATGCCGCAGCGCCTTGGGCGGCAGCTCCTCGGTCAGCAGCTCGACGAGCAGCGACGAAGTCATCAGGCCGTTTTCTTCAGCATCGGAAACCCGAGCTTCTCGCGCGACTCGTAGTACGCCTGCGCTACGGCCCGGGCGAGCGCTCGCACCCGGCCGATGTACGCCGCCCGCTCGGTCACCGAGATCGCGCCGCGCGCATCGAGCAGGTTGAACGTGTGCGAGCACTTCATGACCATCTCGTACGCCGGCAGCGCAAGCCCCGCCGCCATCAACCGCTGCGCCTCCCGCTCGTAGTCGCCGAACTGTCCGAGGAGCCACTTCGGGTCGGCGGCCTCGAAGTTGTATTTCGACTGCTCGACCTCGTTCTGGTGGTACACGTCGCCGTAGGTCACGCCCGGCGTCCAGGCGAGATCGAAGACGTTCTCGACCCCCTGCAGGTACATCGTTAGCCGCTCGAGCCCGTAGGTGATCTCGCCGAGCACCGGCTTGCAGGGCAGGCTCCCGACCTCCTGGAAGTAGGTGAACTGCGTCACCTCCATTCCGTCCAGCCACACCTCCCAGCCGAGGCCCCAGGCGCCGAGCGTCGGCGACTCCCAGTCGTCCTCGACGAACCGGATGTCGTGCGCGGCGGAATCGACGCCGAGCGCGCGCAAGGACTCGAGGTAGAGATCCTGGATGTCGTCGGGTGAGGGTTTCAACGCCACCTGGTACTGGTAATAGTGCTGCAGCCGGTTCGGGTTGTCGCCGTAGCGGCCGTCCTTTGGCCGCCGCGAAGGCTGCACGTAGGCCGCCTTCCATGGCTCCGGCCCGATCGCGCGCAGAAAGGTCGCGGTGTGGAACGTTCCCGCCCCGACCTCGATGTCGTACGGCTGAAGCAGCGCGCAGCCGCGTTCGCCCCAGAACTGCTGGAGACGGAGGATGACGTCCTGGAAGTGCATCTAGGCGGCGAGGCGCTCCGCCGAACGGGAAGGCCGCATGACGAAGACGTCCATCCCGAGCACACCGAACGTCACGTCGTCGTGGACGTGGTCGATCGTCGGTTCGCGGCCCCCGGCGCCCAGCGCGACGTAGAGCGGCAGCAGGTGCTCGTCGGTCGGGTGGTTGCGCACGGCGTGCGGCGCGCGGGCACGGTAGTCGAGCAGCGCCTCGAGGTCGCGCCGCGCGAGCGCGTCGACGAGCCAGGCACGGAACGCCTGCACCCAGGCCGGCACGTCCTCGTTCGCGCGCGCGCGCCACTGCACTTCGCGCAGGTTGTGCGTCGCGCTGCCCGAGCCGAGGATGAGCACGCCTTCGTCGGCGAGCGGGGCGAGCGCCGCCCCGAGCCGGTGGTGGTGCGCGGGACCGCGCCCCGGCTGGATCGAAACCTGCGTCACGGGCACGTCCGCGTGCGGATACATGAACCGCAGGGGCACCCACGCGCCGTGATCGAGCCCGCGCTCCGGATCGAGCGCGGCGTCGAACCCCGACGCGGCGAGCAGCTCGCGCGCGCGGGCCGCGACCGCCGGCGCGCCGGGCGCGGGATACTGGATCTCGAACAGCGGCTGCGGGAATCCGCCGAAGTCGTGAATCGTCTCCGGTCGCGGTGCCCCGCTCACCATCGGCCGCGGCGTCTCCCAATGAGCGGATGCGACGAGGACCGTCTCGGGACGCGGCAGCGATGCCGCGAGCCTCGCGAGCGCCGGGCCGGTCGAGCCGGGGTCGAGCGCGAGGGTCGGCGAGCCGTGGGACACGAAGACGGAAGGGAGCCGCACCATGGCCGTGATTATGCGTTCACGGCACGTATTCTGCCCGCGCTCGCGCGCAACGACAGCCAGAGTATATAGTTGCCGCGACGGAGCCCCCCGGCCGGCGCGGGGCGCGAACCGGGCGCCGCAGGTGAGAGTACTCCAAACCGCGATGATCAAAGAGGCAGCGCGATGAGCGATCCGATCTGGATCACCGAGGCCGAGGTGGTGGAGCTGATCGATCTCGGCGACGCGATCGTCGCGCTCGAGCGCGCGCTCGCGGAGGAAGCCGCCGGGCGCGCCCAGAACATGGTCAAGACCCACGTGGGTTGGGGCGAGGCCAACCTGCACGCGATCGGCGCGGTGTTCACGGGCGCAAAGCTCGCGGCGACCAAGACCTGGGCGCACACCCCGGGCGGCGCGACGCCGCTGCTGGTCGTGATCGACGCGGACGACGGCTCGCTGAAGTGCATCATCGAGGCGTTCGCGCTCGGACAGCTCCGCACCGGCGGGATCTCGGGCGTCGCGACCGACCGGCTCGCCGCGAAGGAAGCCGACGAGCTCGCGATCATCGGCACCGGCAAGCAGGCGTTGCTGCAGGTGGCCGCCGTCCATGCCGTGCGCCCGCTGCGGCGCCTGCGCGTCTTCAGCCCGCGGTCCGAGAGCCGCCGCCAGTTCGCCGACCGGGTGCGCGCGGAGCTCGGGCTCGAGGCGCGCGACTTCGGGTCGGTCGCGGCGGCGGTCGAGGGCGCGCCCATCGTCACGCTCGTGACGCGCGCGACCGAGCCGTTCCTCGCTGCGGCCATGCTCGCCCGCGGGGCGCACGTGAACGCGGTCGGCGCCATCACGCCGGAGCGCGAGGAGTTCGCGCAGGACCTCTTCGACCGCGCGGGCCGGATCGCGGTCGACAGCCTGCCGGCGGTGCACCGGCTCGCGCGGGAGTTCATGACCCGGTTCGGTCCGCCCGGCCCGCGGTGGGACAAGGTGATGCCGCTCTCGCGCGTGATCGCGGGCGGCGTCGGGCGCCAGGCCGGCGACGACCTGACGCTGTTCAAGGCGATGGGGATGGGCATCTCCGATCTTGCGCTCGGCGCCGAGATCTACGCGCGGGCGGTGAAGGCCGGCAAGGGCCGGCCGTTTCCCCACCCGCAGCGGGCGAAGCCGCGCATCCGGGTCGCGAGCCACGCCTGAGAACGAACGAGGAGCAAGCCATGAACGATCTGCGCAAACCGTTCCAGCAGCTGAGCGGCCGTTTCGTCGATGCGACGAGCAAGCGGCCGCGCGAGAACAACCTCTGGCCGCCGATCGTGGTCACCAAGCGGGAGATCGACGCCGAGGTCGAGCGGCTCGCGAGCCTCGCTGCCCCCGCGGACGGCCGGCGCGAGTCGCTGATCGTCCATCCGCTCGCGGCCGGCGACACGCCCGGCTTCGCGCCCGGAATCCAGGTGAAGCTCTCGGTGCTCAAGCCCGGCGAGAAGACGCGGGCGTTCCGGCACAACGCGACCGAAGTGAACTTCTGCATCGGCGGGACCGGGCACACGGTCGTGGCCGGCCGGCGCATCGATTTCCGGCGCTACGACGTCTGGAACCACCCGTCGTATGCGACCTACTGGCACGCGAACGACGGGGCCGACCTCCAGGTGCGGCTGACGTACTCGAACGTTCCCCTGCTGCAGCACATGGAGGTCTACCTGCCGGAGCTCGACCCGGCAGCCGAGGTGGAGGCCGTTCGCGAGTCGGACGCCGACGGGGGAAAGGAAGGGGTCCCCCGTAGCCCGAAAGAGCGGGATGACCCGCGCCGGCGTAGCCCGTTCGGCATGTTCCCGATCGGCGAGGACGGCGGGATGCTGATGCCGTACGAGATCCTGATCAACCCGCAGGCGGTCGCATCGAAGCCGCTGCACTTCCCGTGGGAGACGGTGAAGCGCGAGCTCGACAAGCTCGAGGCGCTCGGAAGCGACTACGTCGGGCGGCGGCTCTACATGATGTACAACCCGATGACCGGGCGGATGAACGGCATCACGCCGAACTTCTTCGCGACGATGACGATCCGCCCGCCGAAGATCGTCGACCGGCCGCACCGGCACGTCTCGGCGGCGATCAACTACTACTTCAGCGGCCGCGGCTACTCGATCGTCGCCGGGAACCGCTACGAGTGGCAGGCGGGCGACCTCATGCTCTCGGCGCCGGGCTGGGCCGTCCATAACCACGCCTCGTACGACGAGTACGTCTACGAGCTCACCGTCCAGGACCAGCCGCTCAACATCTACATGGAGTCGCTGCTGTGGCAGGAGGACCTGAAGCACCCGGCGGCGCTGCTCGGCTCGGAGGTCGGATTCGGCACCAACCGGGGCAAGTTGGCCGCGTGAGCGCGGTGCGCGACGCTTGCCAGCGCCGCTGCATCGGCGCCGGCGTTCGCCGGCGGCAGGCGTGCGCAGGCACGCCTGCCGAATTCCCGGCTCACTCCCGGCGCAGGCCGGGACCCAGTTCTTCGCCTGGATTCCGGCGTTCGCCGGAATGACAGAGAACATGAACCGCCTGCGCCTCACCCTCGCGCTCGGCGATTACGACCACACGCGCGACGTCGCCCACGGCACCGTCCGCCCGGACGGGATCGAGCTCGTCTGGCTCAACCTCCCGGTCGAGGAGATCTTCTACCGGTTCACGAAGTACCGCGAGTGGGACGTCACCGAGCTGTCCTTCGCGAAATACGTTTCGTTCCGCTCGCAGGACGACGCCAGCGTCGTTGCGCTGCCGGTTTTCCCGTCGCGCGTGTTCCGGTTGTCCTCGATCTACGTTCGCCCCGACGGGCCGGTGAAAAAGCCGGCCGATCTCGCCGGCAAGCGCATCGGCGTGCCCGAGTGGGCGCAGACGGCCGCGATCTACAGCCGCGGCTACATCGCGCACGAGCTGGGCCTGAGGCTCGCCGACATCGAATGGGTCCAGGCCGGCGTCAACGAGCCCGGCCGGGTCGAGAAGGTGGCGCTGAAGCTCCCGCCGGGCCTGCGGCTCCGCCCGGTGCCGGACAAGACGCTCAGCGGGATGCTGCTCGCCGGGGAGCTCGACGCAGTGCTCTCCGCCCGCCCGCCCCGCGCGTTCGTCGAAGGAAAGATGGCGCGGCTGTACCCGAACTACCGCGAGGCCGAGGAAGCGCACTTCCGCAAGTCGGGCGTGTTTCCGATCATGCACGTGCTCGCGCTCCGGCGCGAGGTGCTCGATCGCGATCCCTGGGTCGCGATGAACCTGCTCAAGGCGTTCGAGGAAGCGAAACGGCGCTCGCTCGCGCGCCTCGGCGAGGTGACCGCGTCGCATGCTCCGCTTGCCTGGCTGGGCGACTACGTCTCCCAGCTCGGCCGCGTGTTCGGCGACGACCCGTTCCCGTACGGGCTCGAGCCGAACCGCCGCACGCTGGAAGCGTTCCTGCAGTTCGCCTTCGAGCAAGGCGTCTGCCACCGGAAGCTCTCGCCGGAAGAGCTGTTTCCGCCCCAGGTCCTGACGTCATTCAAGGTGTGACATGGACGTGAACAAACGCGCAGTGACTGCCCCCCTTGATAAGGGGGGCGGCGAGCGAAGCGAGCGGGGGGTCTTGCCCCTCCGCGAGGAGAAACCCGCCGCCGCGGCGCCGACGAGCTATTGGGGGAGCGACGCCGTCGCGGCAACGTTGCGCGCCCTCGACGTGCCGTTCATCGCCCTCAACCCGGGCGCGAGCTACCGGGGCCTGCACGACAGCATCGTCAATTTCCTCGGCAACGACCGGCCGCAGATGCTGCTCGTGCTGCACGAGGAGCACGCGGTCGGGATCGCCCACGGCTACTA
>DATEDA010000159.1:0-37098 GCA_035286595.1 Burkholderiales bacterium
CCCGGAGCGCAAGCTCGGCGTCGTCCTGCTGGTGAACGAGTCGCCGCAGCGGGTGCGCGCGAGCGGCGCGTTTGCCAGGGTCTCGCAGCTCGCCTTCGACGAGCTCTTGCCGCACACCATCGGCGGCCGGCCGTAGCCGACCCGCGCCGGGGGCACTATCTCTCCCGCCTGCCCTAGGTAGGCCGCTGGCCAGAGCCCTTGTCATCGCCGAGCGGTGGTCGTGCGTTTAGGGCGCTCTGCTGGAGGACACGCGATGCGCGACGAGATGGAGATCTACTGCCCGAAGTGCAGCTGGCGGCCGGCGGCCGAAGACCGCTGGGCGTGCGAGCCGCAGTGCGGCACGCTGTGGAACACCTTCTGGACCCGCGGCCTCTGCCCGGGCTGCCGCAAGCAGTGGGGCGACACCCAATGCCTCGCGTGCAAGGCGTTCTCGCCACACCGGCAGTGGTATCACGTGCCGCGCCGGACCCCGGCGAAGCGCGAGCGGACGCCCGAGAAGGTCGGTTAGCGCCAGCGACGCGGACGCGCCCGAGAGATCGTCAATCCCATTTCGCGCGTCGCGCCCACGTCAGCGCGAGCAGCGCGACCCCGAGCAGCGTCAGCGCCCCGGGCTCCGGAATCGCGCTCAGAAGCTGCTGGGCGAGGATCTGATGCACGGCGGTTGTCGGATGAACGCCGTCGAAGAACAGATACCCCTGGCAGCCGCCCAGGATCGTGGGGATCGAGCTTGCCGTGCCGTCGAAGCACGGCTCGGTCGTGTTGCTGAAGGCGCCGCTCGCGATCAGCGTTTCCAGCGCGGCGAACGAGTCGAACTCGATGATGTCCAGGCCGTTCGCGCGCAGGGAATCGACGAACCCGTCGAGGAGCGCGTTGAACCCCAGCGAAAGTGCCTCGAGCTCGCTCTCGAGGCCCGCGCCGTCGGCGAACGGCGTCGCGCCGAGGTTGGGCATGTTGAGCACGAGGAAGCGCGTCGCCCCGAGATCCGCGAGGTCGCGGATTCGCGAGTCCACGTTCGCCGCGGCGTTCGCCGCGTAGCCCCCGACGAACAATGCCGTATCCACTGGGTTGAGGCCCAGCGCCTGCGCGCGCGCGAGCGCGAGGAACACATCGTTCGGGCCGCCCCACATCCAGAACAGCGCCGAGGCCGGATCGAACGGAAGGTTGCGTGAGTCGAAAAGCGCGACCTGGTTGTTGATCCCGGTGAACTGGACGGCGGGGAGCGATTGAAGCGGGGCGGGACTGTTCACGAGCCAGTTGAAGTTGCAGCACAGCGCGCCGTCGAAGGCCGGGCCCGCGCCCGTCATCGCTCCCCCGACCGCAAAGTTCGGATTGGCGTTCGACGGCGTTTGAGGCCACGCCGGGCCAGACGGGACTCCGAGGAACCCCGCGAGATACTCCGCCGCAACCGGCCCGTTCGAGAAGCGGTAGGCATACGGGACCGGGATCGGCGGGAACAGGTTGGGATTGCTCGGCGGGAAAAACGCCGCGTTCGGGCCGAACAGCGCCGGATCGAGCGGCGTGAGCGCGGCGGCGCTGCCGGAATCGCTGAGGCTGTCGCCGAACACGAACATCTGGGAAACGGCGAGCGCGTGCGCCGATGACAGCGTGCTGATCACGAGCGCAACGCCCGCGGCGAAGCGGCTGACGACGGTGAGCATCTGGACCCCTCCTTTGTGGTTGTCGCAGGGAGCTCGACTCGCGGGCTCCGGTGCGTGCCGGGCGGCTTCGCGAGGGAGAAAAAAACCGAACGCAACGTCCGTGCCACGCGCGGGCGTGTCTGAAAAACCTTCGTGTGGTCAAGACGATGTCCCGCGGGCGGCGCTCGGCGCCCGCGACGGGGTCAACCCTCTGTCAAGCGCGCCGACAGTCTCGAACGGGGCGTCGGCGAATCGCTCGGCGCTAGTCCTCTTCCGCCTGCTTCCGCGAGGCCTTGTGCTCGGTGACGAGCTGCGCCTGCACGTTCGGCGGCACCGCCTCGTAGTGCGACAGCTCCATCGAGTACGATCCCTGGCCGCCGGTCACCGACTTCAGCCGGTTCGCGTAGCCGTTGAGCTCCGAGAGCGGCACCAGGCCGGAGATCGTCACCGTGCCGGGCGCGAGCGAGTTGGTGCCGGTGATCTGGCCGCGCTTGCCGGAGATGTCGCCGGTGATGTCGCCCATGTTCGCCTCGGGGCAGATGATCTCGACAGTCACGATCGGCTCGAGCACGATCGGCCGCGCCTTCTCCAGCGCATCGAGAAACGCCTTGCGGCCGGCGGAGACGAAGGCGACCTCCTTCGAGTCCACCGCATGGTGCTTGCCGTCGTAGACGGTCACGCGCAGGTCCTGCATCGGATAGCCGGCGATTGCGCCCGAGGCGAGCACCTGCTCGATGCCCTTCTCGACCGCCGGGATGAACTGGTTGGGGATCACGCCGCCCCTGACCGCGTCCTCGAACTCGAAGCCGGTGCCGCGCGCCAGCGGCTCGACCCGCAGGTAGACCTCGCCGAACTGGCCGGCGCCGCCGGTCTGCTTCTTGTGCCGCGCGTGGCCCTCGGCCCGCGCGGTGATCGTTTCGCGAAACGGAATCCGCGGCGGCCGGGTGTTGACCTCGACCTTGTATTGCGTGTTCATGCGCTCGAGGACCGAGCGCACGTGCAGGTCGCCGAGGCCCCGGATCACCGTCTCGTGCGTGGTCGCGTCGTGGTCCATCCGGAACGTCGGGTCCTCGGCGGTGATCTTGTGGATCGCATCCGAGATCCGCTGCTCCTCGCCGCGCTTCTTCGGCTCGATCGCGAGCCCGTACATCGGCGTCGGGAACTCGAGCGGCCGCATGTGGATCTCGTCCTCCTCGTGCGAGTCGTGCAGCACGCAGTCGAACTCGATCTCGTCGATCTTGGCGACCGCGGCGATGTCGCCGGGGACCGCTTCGTTGACCTCGGTGTGGTCCTTCCCCTGGAGGACGAAAAGGTGCCCCACCTTGAACGGCTTCCGCGCTTCCCCGACGTAGAGCTGCGTGTCCTTGGTGATCGTGCCCTGGTGAACGCGGAAGATGCCGAGCTTGCCCACGTACGGGTCGTTCACGACCTTGAAGACATGCGCGAGCACGTGCTTCTGCGGATCGGGCTGCGAGCGGAACTCGGTGGCCTTCTCGCCGGTGCCCTTATAGAAGAGCGGCGGGTTGCCCTCCGCCGGATTCGGCAGCAGCTTCACGAAGACGTCGAGGAGCTCCGTGAGGCCGACGCCGTTCCGCGCCGAGACGAAGCACACCGGGACGAGATGCCCGTCGCGCAGGGCCTTCTCGAACGGCGCGTGCAGCTCGTCCGGCGCGACCTCGCCCTTCTCGAGGTAGACCGACATCAGCTCCTCGTCCACCTCCACGACCTGATCGACGAGCGCGCGGTGCACCTCGCCGACCGAGGAGAAATCGGCCTCGCCCGACGGGTTGAAGAAGCAGTCGACGACGCGCTTGGCCCCCCCGGCGGGCAGGTTGATCGGCAGGCATTCCTTGCCGAACGCCTCCTGGATCGCCGCGAGCACCTTCGGGAGGTCGACGTTCTCGGCGTCGATCTTGTTGACGATGACCAGGCGGCAGAGCTTGCGCTTCGCCGCCCACGCCATCATGCGATTCGCGATCATCTCGACGCCGGTCTGGGCATTGACGACGACCGCCGCGGTCTCGACCGCGTCGAGCGCCCCGATCGCCTGCCCGATGAAGTCGGGGTAGCCGGGGGTGTCGACGAGATGGATGCGGGTGCTCGCGTGATCGAGGTGGACGAGCGAGGACCGGAGGCTGTGGAGGTACTGCTTCTCGATCGGGTCGAAGTCGCTCACCGTCGAGCCCCGCTCGACCGTGCCCGTCGTCTGGATCATGCCGGCGGTCTTGAGCAGCGCCTCGGTTAGTGTGGTCTTGCCCGACGCGCCGTGACCCACGAGCGCGACGGTGCGAAGGGCCTCCGTGCTGAACTTCGCCATCTGTCCTCCTTCAGGATCGACTCGTGCCCGCGCCCGGAGCCGGGGCAGGCGATATTGGAATGGGCGGTGCGATTGCCTAGCCCGCGAATCTTATGCCAACGGCGGCGCGGCGTGTCCAGCGGGCGGTAACCCGGCCCCTTGACGATCGCCGTCGGCCGGGCGAATAATGTTCGCCTACGCTTCTGCGTAGCGCTTCTCAACCGGAGACGAACCAATGACTTGGGAGACGCCGGCCTTCGTAGAGCTCAAGATGGACGCCGAGATCAATTCCTACCAGGACGACTTCGCCCCCGATCGGGACGACGGCGTCTAGCCGCCAGAGCGCTCCAGCAGAGCACGCCAGCCCTTCTGCTCGGCGCCGGAGCCGGGCGAAGGGCTGCGTCGTTTCTGGGGCACTCGCTCGAGCGGGGAAGCGTGGCGTCGAGCCCCGTCGTCTGGCGAGCCGGAGAGATCGATTCCAGTGCGGGTCAGGGTCTTGGGATCAGCAGCGGGCGGGGGCTTCCCGCAGTGGAACTGCGGTTGCCCGAACTGCCGGGGGGTCCGCGCGGGCGCGATCGCGGCGACCGCACGCACGCAGGAGAGCACGGCGGTGAGCGCCGATGGCAAGGCGTGGTTCCTGCTCAACGCCTCGCCCGAGATCCGCGTCCAGATCGAGAGCTTTCCCGCGCTGCACCCGCGCGGCCCGCGCGACTCGCCGATCGCCGGCATCCTGCTGACCAATGGCGACCTCGACCACTGCCTGGGGCTGCTGTCGCTGCGCGAGTCCTACCCCATCACGGTGTGGGCGACCGACCGCGTGCGGCGCGGCTTCACCGAGGACAACGTTCTCTACCGGACGCTCGAGCGCTTTCAGGGACAGGTGACGTGGCGGGTGCTGAGGCCCGGCCGCGAGGAAGCGCTGGTCGGTCCGGGCGGCGAGCCGAGCGGGCTCGCGGTCGAGGCCGTCGCGTTGCCGGGCAAGCCGCCGGTTCACCTCATGGGACGCACCCCGCCCGATAGCGAGGACAACGTCGGCTTCCGGATCCGCGAGCGTGCGACGGGTCGAGTGATCGCCTATCTCTCCGGCGTCGCCGGCGTCACGGCGGCCGTGCGCGACGCCGTGGCGGGCGCCGCCTGCGTCTTCTTCGACGGGACGTTCTGGTCGAACGACGAGCTGATTGCCCTCGGTCTCGGCCGCCAGCGGGCGGAGGACATGGCGCATCTGCCGGTTGGCGGTCCCGGGGGGAGCCTCGCTGCTCTCGCCGATCACCGCGCGAGCCGACGCGTCTACATCCACATCAACAACACCAACCCGATCCTGCGCGACGACTCGCCGGAGCGGGCGGCGGTCGAGGCCGCGGGGTGGACCGTCGCTCACGACGGATTGGAGATCGAGCTGTGACCGCGGCCCCGGCGAGCCGGGATCGAGGGTCCCGCAAGCCGATCGACGAGAACGCTTCCCGCCCACCGCTGTCCCGGGAGGAGTTCATCGAGTGGCTGCGACGCGAGGGGGCGAGCCGCTACCACGACCATCACCGCTACCACGTGCTCATGCACGACGGGAAGCTGACCAGGCTTCAGGTTCAGCAGTGGGTGTTGAACCGCTATTACTATCAGACCCGCATCCCCATCAAGGATGCAATCCTTCTCTCGAAGTCGGACGACCCGGCGTTCCGCCGCCTGTGGATCCGTCGCATCCAGGACCACGACGGTACGGCTGCGGGCGAGGGTGGCCTCGAGATGTGGCTGCGGCTCGCCGCGGGCGTGGGTCTCGATCGGGAGGAGGTGCGAAGCTGCCGTTCAGTGCTGCCGGGCGTGCGCTTCGCATGCGACGCCTATGTCGAGCTCGCGCGCGAACGGAGCCTGCTCGAGGGTGTGGCGTCCTCGCTGACGGAGTTCTTCGCGCCCGACCTGATGTCGCGCCGGATCCTCGCCTGGGAAACCCACTATCCGTGGGTGAAGCCGGAGACGCTCGCCTACTTCCGCTCGCGCGTGCCGCGCGCGCGGCGCGACTCGGAGGAGGCGATCGATTTCGTCGTCGCCCACGCCGTGACCTACGAATTGCAGGAACGGTGCCTGGCCGCGCTCGTCCGGAAGACCGAGATTCTGTGGCACCTGCTCGACGCGACGTACGCGGCTTACGTCGACCCCGGCTGGGGTCCGGACGGTCCGCGCGCATGATCGCGGCCGACGCGCGGCCACGCCTTGCGCCGAAGGTGCGCCTGCGCTTCGACGCGAAGTCCGAGCGGTTCATGCTGCTCTACCCCGAGCGGGGGATGGAGCTGAACCCTACGGCGGCCGACATCGTCCAGCTCTGCACCGGCGAGCTGACGGTGGCCGAGATCGTCGCGCGGCTGGCCGAGAAGTACGCGCCTCAGCCGCCCGCGACGATCGAGCGCGAGGTCTTCCAGTTCCTCGACGCGCTGGCGGATCGCGGGCTGGTGCGGAGCGAGCCGTGAGTGCGGCGGGCGCAGGCGAGTACCGGCCCTACACGCTCGTCGCGGAGCTGACGTACCGCTGCCCGCTCCGCTGCGTCTACTGCTCGAACCCGCTGGACTACGCCCGCCGCCGCGACGAGGTCGATACCGCCGGCTGGCTGCGCGTCCTGCGCGAAGCGGAGGCGCTCGGTGTCGTCCAGGTCAATCTGACGGGCGGCGAGCCGCTCGCCCGCGACGACCTCGAAGCGCTGGTCGCCGAAGGCGAGCGGCTCGAGCTCTACACGAACCTCATCACGAGCGGCATCCCCGTGACCCGCGACCGGCTCGCGCGGCTCCGCGATCTGGGGCTCGACAGCGTCCAGCTCTCCATCCAGGACGTATCGGCCGGCCCGTCGGACCGGATCGCCGGGCGGCGCTCGTTCGACCGCAAGCTCCAGGTGGCGCGCTGGATCAAGGACCTCGGCCTGCCGCTCACGCTGAATACGGTCCTGCATCGCGAGAACCTCGCCCGGGTCCCCGAAGTGATCGCGCTCGCCGAAACGCTGGGCGCGGACCGCCTCGAGCTGGCGAACACGCAGTACCTCGGTTGGGCGCTCCTCAACCGGCGTGCGCTGCTGCCCACGCGCGAGCAGCTCGCGCAGGCGCGCGCACTCGCCGCCGAGGCGCGGCGACGGCTCAAGGGCCGGATGGAAGTGCTCTTCGTCACGCCGGACTATTACGTGGAGTTTCCCAACGCCTGCATGGACGGCTGGGGGCGACGGTTTCTGCTCGTAAGCCCCGATGGCCTCGTCCTGCCGTGCCACGTCGCGCACACGCTGCCCGGGCTCGTGTGGGAAAGCGTCCGCGACCGGCCGCTCGGCGAAATCTGGCGCGACTCGCCGGCGTTCAACGCCTTCCGCGGCGAGGCGTGGATGCCGGAGCCGTGCCGGAGCTGCGACCGCCGGGCGACGGACTTCGGCGGCTGCCGTTGCCAGGCCTACCATCTGACGGGCGATGCCGCCGCCACCGACCCGGCCTGCTCGCTCGCGCCGAGCCACGCGGTGATCGAGGCGGCGCGCCGCGAGGCGCTCGTAGCCGCGCCGGTTGCGCTCGAATACCGTACGCGCAGGGCCGGGGTCCGGACGTGAAGCGGACGAAGCGGCGCATGGACGCGACCCTCTACATCCTCCTCGGCCTGGTCGCGGTCGCGCTCGTCGTGGCGTTCCTGCGCGATGCGGCGCTGCCGCTGCGCGGGCTCGAGGCGAGCGGCCGCCTGGCGCGCAGCGTGTGGGTCGAGCTCGCGCTCGGCTTCGTCCTTGCGGGCCTGATCGAGGTGCTGATCCCGCAAGCGGTGGTGGCGCGCTGGCTCGGCGGTGAGCGGCTCGGCCAGGGGATCCTCGTCGGCTGGGCGGCCGGCCTGGTGTTGCCGGGCGGACCCTATCTGTTCTTTCCGGTCGTCGCCAACCTGTTCCGGAACGGCGCCGAGGCCGGCCCGCTCATCGCGTTGCTCACCGCGAAGACGCTGGTCAGCCCGATCCGCATGCTGACCTACGAGGCGCCACTCCTCGGCTGGCCGCTGACGCTCGCCCGCCTCATCCCCGCCGTGCTGCTGCCGCCGGTGCTGGGGCTCCTCGGGCAGTGGCTGTTCAACCTGTTCAAGCGCTAGAGACTCCCCGCTATCGCCTTGCCGAGATCGGCGGTGCGCGCGCTTCCGCCGATGTCCGGCGTGCGTGGCGCGCCCGAGCCGGGCTCGAGCACCTTCTCGATCGCGCGCACGATCGCGTCGTGGGCGTCCCGGTGCCCGAGGAAGTCGAGCATCATCGCCCCCGACCAGATCTGGGCCACGGGGTTGGCGATCCCCTTGCCCGCGATGTCCGGCGCCGAGCCGTGCACCGGCTCGAAGAGCGACGGGTGGTTCCGCTCCGGGTTGATGTTGCCCGACGGCGCGATGCCGATCGTGCCGGTGCACGCCGGCCCGAGGTCCGAGAGCAGGTCGCCGAAGAGATTGGAGGCGACGACCACGTCGAACCAGTCGGGATGCAGCACGAAGTTCGCGCACAGGATGTCGATGTGATACTGGTCGGTGCGCACGTCGGGGTAATGCTTGCCGATCGCGGCGAAGCGCTCGTCCCAATAGGGCATCGTGATCGAGATGCCGTTCGACTTGGTGGCCGAGGTGAGATGCTTCTTCGGACGCTTGCGCGCGAGCTCGAACGCGAACCGCATCACCCGCTCGGTGCCGATGCGCGTGAACGTCGCCTGCTGCACGCAGACCTCGCGCTCGGTGCCCTCGAACATGCGGCCGCCGATCGACGAGTACTCGCCCTCGGTGTTCTCGCGGACGATGTAGAAGTCGATGTCGCCGGGCTTGCGGTCGGCGAGCGGCGACCGGATCCCGGGCATCAGCCGCACCGGCCGCAGGTTCGCGTACTGGTCGAACTCCCGCCGCCATTTGATCAGCGAGCCCCAGAGCGAGACGTGGTCCGGCACCAGCGCCGGCCAGCCACAGGCGCCGAAGTAGATCGCGTCGTGGCCGCCGATCCGGTCCTTCCAGTCGGGCGGCATCCAGTAGTCGTGCTTGGGGTAGTTCTCGCAGCTCCAGTCGAAGTGCTCGAGCGCGAGCTCGAACCCGAACTTGCGCGCGGCAGCGTCGAGCACCCGCAGGCCCTCGGGGACCACCTCCTTGCCGATGCCGTCGCCCGGGATCACAGCGATGCGGTAGGTCGTCATGACGCGCCTCCTCCATGGCGAGCGTGCGCTTAGCTGGGAAGCCGCGATTCTACGCGCCCGCATCGCGCGCCGCGATCGTTGACAGCGCGTCGCCCCTTCCCGGAGAATTCGCGAGGGGCAGAACAATCACAACACTTCTTCAGCGCGGGCGGTCCCACCCGCGACCTCTCGAGAAAGCGCTCGCCAGGGGCGCGAGAAGCAGGCAAGGGAGTCCTCCGGATGAAGAAGTCGGTTGCCCGGACGCGCGCATCGCGCGCCCGGACTCGACTATCTGCAGCTGATTGCGTGTCGCGATGCCGGCCGACCCCAACCTGACGCCGCTAGAAACAGCCTCGTCGATCTTCGGCGACGCGCCGCAGCACCTCGAGGCCGAGGGCCTGGGCGTCGCGCGGACGGCGCTCGTCGTGACGTTCCTCGCGGCCGCGGCCGTCTACCTCGGGTGGCGGCTCGACTCGTTCAACCCGGACGCGATGGCGTTCTCCATCACCGTCTACGCGGCGGAGGTGTTCGGCTTCGCGACCGCGGCGCTGCATCTGTTCATGTGCTGGCGGCTGACCGTGCGCGCGGCGCCACCGCCAAAGCCGGGGCGCGCCGTCGACGTCTTCGTCACCACCTTCAACGAGCCGGTCGAGATGGTCCGGCGCACCCTGCTCGCCGCGCGCAACATGGACCATCCCCACCAGACCTGGCTGCTCGACGACGGCGACCGCCCGGAGATGCGCCGGCTCGCCGCCGAGCTCGGGTGCCGGTACATCGCGCGCCGCATCAACACCGACGCCAAGGCGGGCAACCTCAACAACGCGCTGCTGTTCTCGACCGCGGAGCTCTTCGCCGTGTTCGACGCGGACCACGCGCCGGCGCGAGAGTTCCTGACCGAGACCATCGGTTACCTGGAGGACCCGAGCGTCGCGTTCGTGCAGACGCCGCAGGACTTCTACAACCTGGACTCCTACCAGCATCGCCGCGCGCGCGAGCGGTGCGTGGTCTGGACCGAGCAGTCGCTGTTCTTCCGGGTGATCCAGCGCGGCAAGGACTACCGGAACGCGGCGTTCTTCTGCGGGAGCTGCGCGGTGCTCCGCCGCGCCGCCCTCGACAAGGTCGGCGGCTTCGCCGCGTCGACAGTCACCGAGGACCTGCACACGTCGGTCAGGCTGCACAAGGCGGGCTACCGCTCGGTGTACCACGCGCACTCGCTCGCGTTCGGTCTCGCGCCGGCGAACGTCGTGTCGTTCCTGCGGCAGCGCATGCGCTGGGGACTCGGCGCGATGCAGGTGTGGCGGCGGGAGCGGCTCCTCACGTCCCGCCGGCTGAGCATCGGGCAGAAGCTCTGCTACCTCGCCTCGATCCTCACCTATTTCGACGGCTGGGCGAAGGCAATCTTCTACTTCGCCCCGGTGGTCGTGCTGATGACCGGCGTGATGCCGCTCGCGGCGCTGAACGAGGAATTCTGGATCCGGTTCCTGCCCTATTACCTGCTCGGGTTCTGGGTGTACGAGGAGGTCGGGCGCGGCTTCGGGCACACGCTCGAGGTCGGACGCTACAACATGGCCCGGTTCGCCGCGTTCATCTGGGCGACGTTCGGGCTCGCGCGGAAGCGGGCGAAGTTCCGCGTGACCGAGAAGGCGCTCGGGCTGACGGCGGCGACGCGGCGGTACCTCGGGCCGCAGTATCTGGTCCTCTTCACGAACGCGGCGGCCATCCCGGTGGGCGTGGCGCTCTACGCGTGGCAGACGCTCCCGCTCGGCGCGCTCGCGGCCAACGTCGTCTGGGCGGGGCTCAACGTGTGGCTGGCGGCGAGCGTCGTGAACTTCTCGCTGCGGGTCGGCGGCTTCCGGCGGCGCGACTACCGGTTCCTGGTGCCGATCCCGGTGCGCGTCCGCGCCGAGGGCACCCGGCCGGTGCTCGGTGTTCTCGACGACGTGTCCTCGTCGGGCTTCAAGTTCTACGGACCGACCCCGAAGGAGCTCCGCGTCGGCGCGAAGCTCGACGGCGATCTCTTCCTGCCGACCGGCCAGGTGCCGTTCCACGCGGTCGTCCGCACCGAGCAGCGCACCGCGGGCGGGACCCGGGTCAAGTGCATCGGCTGCCGGTTCGACTGGACGGACGAGGCCGAGCGCGACCGGCTCGACCTGTACCTCTACGGATCCGACGTGCAGTGGCAGCTGAACGGTCTTGCCGATCGCGGCCGCACGCTGCTGGAGCGGCTCGCCGGAGCGTTCCGGCAGCGGCCGCGCGCGACCGAGATCGAGCCGGCCGCGCATTGGGCGCCGGTGCTCTACCACGAGGCCAGGCCGAGCACCGAGACGCCACAGGTCGGGCTCGTCTCGGTGCCGGAGGCGGAAGGCGAGCCGCGCACGCTGGTGACGCTGCTCCCCCTCGACCCGACGGCGCAGTTCCGGTTCCGGATGGTGACGCGCACGGGGTCCTATCCGCTTCCGGGGCAACCGGTGCCGGTCAAGAACATCCCGACGCCGGCAGCGCCGATCTACGTGTACCAGTTTGCCGCGTAGGCGCGGCACGGGACCCGGCGCGTCCCGCCTATTCTTCGATAGCCCACTTCTTCGCGCGCTCGACCGCGCGCAGCCACCCGGCGAGGCGCGACTCCGCCTCGTCGCGCGACATGCGCGGCTCGAACAACCGCTCGCGCCGCCACTGCGACGCGATCTCGCCGGCGTTCCGCCACACACCCGTCGCGAGGCCGGCGAGATAGGCGGCGCCGAGCGCAGTGGTCTCGAGCACGCGCGGGCGCGCGAGAGGGACGCCGAGCAGGTCGGCCTGGAATTGCATCAGGAGATCGTTCGCTGCCGCGCCGCCGTCGACGCGCAGCTCGCCGAGCTCGATTCCGGCGTCCCGCTGCATCGCGATCAGCACTTCGGTCGACTGGAAGGCGATCGCCTCGAGCGCCGCGCGTGCCACGTGGGCGGCGGTCGTCCCGCGGGTGAGGCCGACGATCGCCCCGCGCGCATGGGCGTCCCAGTGCGGCGCGCCGAGGCCGACGAATGCCGGCACGAGGTAGATGCCCCCGGGATCGGGCACGCTCGCCGCGAGCGCCTCCACGTCGGCCGACGAGCGGATCAGCCCGAGCCCGTCGCGCAACCATTGCACGACCGCTCCGGCGACGAACACGCTGCCCTCGAGCGCGTACTCGGCTTGATCCGTGGCCGACGCGGCGCGCGTCGTGATCAACCCCTGGGCCGAGGCGATCCGGTCGCCGCCGGTATGGAGCAGCATGAAGCAGCCGGTGCCGTAGGTGTTCTTCGCCATGCCGGGCGCGTGGCACGCCTGGCCGAAGAGCGCGGCCTGCTGGTCGCCGGCGATGCCGGCGATCGGCACGGGCCCACCCAGGATGGCGGGCGCGACCACGCCGACGGCGTGCGCGGACGGGCGTATGTCGGGGAGGACGGCACGCGGAATGCGCAGAATCTTCAGCAGCTCGTCGTCCCACTCGCCGGTGTCGATGTCGAACAGCAGCGTCCGCGATGCGTTCGAGGGGTCCGTGACGTGGAGGCGGCCGCCGGTCAGCTTCCAGACGAGCCAGCTGTCGACCGTGCCGAACGCGAGCTCGCCCGCCTCCGCGCGCGACCGGGCGCCCGCCACGTGATCGAGCAGCCACGCGAGCTTGGTGCCGGAGAAATAGGGGTCGAGCACGAGTCCGGTTTTCGCCGCGACCCGCGGCTCGTGCCCTTCGCGCTTCAGGCGCGCGCACTCGTCGGCGGTGCGCCGGTCCTGCCACACGATCGCATTCGCGACCGGCACGCCGGTCTTGCGGTCCCAGAGAATGGTCGTCTCGCGCTGGTTGGTGATGCCGATCGCCGCGATGTCGCTCGGCCGCATCCGAGCATGGGCGATCGCCTCGCACGCGACCTCGATCTGCGAGCGCCAGATCTCCTCGGGGTCGTGCTCGACCCAGCCCGGCTGCGGGTAGATCTGGCGGAACTCGCGCTGCGCGACCGAGATCGGTGCGCATTCCTCGTCGAACACGATCGCGCGCGAGCTGGTGGTGCCCTGGTCGAGGGCGAGAACGTAGCGCACGAAAAATTCTAGCAGGCCGCTGCGACCGCAGGGCGGCGCTTCCCGCGCACCGCCCCGACTTGAGCTTGGTCAAGCGCGGCCCGGGCCAACGCCATATCCTTGGTCGATGGCGCGGATCGGCGTGATCGGGGGAGGAGCGTTCGGCACAGCGATGGCGTGCGTGGTCCGGCGCTCGGGCCACGAGGTCGTGATCTGGGCGCGCGAGCCCGAAGTCGTCGCGGCGATCAACAACGATCGCCTCAATCCGGTCTTCCTGCCGGGCGTCCGGCTGGTGCCCGGAATCGTCGCCACGAGCGAGCTCGGCCAGGCAGCCAGCGCCGATTTCTTGCTCCTCGCGCCGCCGGCGCAGCACATGCGCGCCGTGACCGCACAGCTCCGCCCGCATCTGCAGGACGGTACGCCGGTGGTGACGTGCTCGAAGGGCATCGAGCGCGGCACGTGCGCGCTCATGTCGCAGGTGGTCGCCGAGACGCTTCCCGCGGCGCGGGTCGCGGTGCTGTCGGGGCCGTCGTTCGCGAACGAGATCTCGATCGACCTGCCCACCGCCGTCGCCCTCGCATGCGCCGATCCGGCGCTCGGCGAGCGCCTCGCCCAGGACATCCAGAACCCGCGGTTCCGCATCCTCGTCACGGACGATGTCGCCGGCGCCCAGCTGGGCGGTGTGCTCAAGAACGTGCTCGCGATCGCCTGCGGCGTCGTGACCGGGAAGAAGCTCGGCAACAATGCGCGCGCGATGCTCGTTGCGCTCGGCTTGGCCGAGACGGCGCGTCTCGGCCTCGCGATGGGCGCGCGGCTGGAGACCTTCATGGGCCTCGCCGGGATCGGCGACATGGACCTGAGCTGCCACAGCCCCAACTCGCGCAACATGTCGCTCGGCATCGCGCTCGGGGAAGGCCGCAAGCTGCACGACGTCCTCGGCGAGCGCGTGACGGTCCAGGAAGGCGTCCATTCCGCCGAAGGGGTGGCGGCGCTAGCACGGCGCCATGGGGTGGAAATGCCGATCACGGCGGCCGTCGACCGGGTGCTGAACCACGGCGCGGACCTGGACGAGGCCATCAGCCGGCTCCTTGCCCATCCGGTAGGATTCGACCCGGCCCGGCGCCCCGATTGATCCGCATCAAGTTGCGGGGCCGCGGGACCTACAAGATAGGCTGCCGAATGTATATTTGTCGAGAGGAGGAACAGGCAATGGTTCGAATCGCGAAGCTGATCGGAGCGGCCCTGACGGCGATCGTCGTGACCGCCGGCCCCGCGGCGGCTCAGCCGATCGAGGATGAGCTCGTCCTCATCACCCCGGTCGCGAAGACCCTCACCGACCCGACGCTGGCGGAGTTCGCCAAGTATGCGAAGGAGCGCTGGAACATCACGGTCAAGACCGCCGCGCTGGCGGCGGGCACGCCGGTGGCCTACGGCCGCATCGTCGAATGGAAGGGCCGGCCCGAGGCCGACATCTTCTGGGGCGGCGAGAGCGCGCTCTTCGACAAGCTCGCGGAGCAGAAGCTGCTCGCGCCGCACGGTCTGGCGAAGGACGTCGTCGACTCGATCCCGACGAGCATCGGCAAGCCGAAGCCGATCCCCCTCAAGGATCCCAAGGGCTTCTGGATCGGCACGGTCCTCGAGCCGTACGGCCTGGTCTATCACCCGCGGCTGTTCCAGCGCCTCGGGATCGAGCCACCCAAGGACTGGGACGATCTGCTCAACCCGAAGCTGAAGGGCAACGTCGCGCAGTGCGCGCCCACGCGCTCCTCGAGCAGCCACGCGACCTACGAGGTCATCCTGCAGCGCGACGGCGACGACAAGGGCTGGGCGTGGCTCAAGCGCCTCGGCGGGAACACCGGCATCTTCACCGCCCGCAGCCGTGACGTGCCCTCGGTCGTCGCCCGCGGCGAGTTTGCCGCCGGCTTCGCCGTGCCGAGCTACATGGCCTTCGAGGACCGGCTCGCCGGCTTCGACATCAAGTTCGTGGCGCCGAAGACCGCGTGGATCACCCCCGAGCCGATCGCGATTATCGCCGGCGCGAAGCATCCCAAGGCGGCGCGCGCCTTCATCGAGTTCCTGCTCTCCGAGCGCGGGCAACGGGTGGCGATGGAACGCGGCGTGTTCCCGATCACGCCGAAGTACCGCGTGCAGGGGCCGCCGGGATCCCGGGCGGAAATGGCCGTCGAGTTCACGGGTGGCCTGCGCTCCTACTTCGACGTCGAGGTGAACAACATCTACGACGACGACATCGCACAGAAGCGCTACGAGCAGGTCAACTCGCAGTTCCGCAAGGAGATCGAGTCGGTCTGGGACCAACTGAAGAAGTAGCGCGGCTCGACCGCCGGCGACCCGCGGCATGCGGATCACGGTTCAGGACCTCACCAAGCGGTTCGGGCCGCTGGAGGTCGTCAGCCGGGTCAGCTTCTCGATCGAGGAGGGCGAGCTCTTCACCCTCCTCGGTCCGTCGGGATGCGGCAAGACGACCCTCCTCAGGCTGATCGCGGGGTTCTACGCCCCGGACGGGGGCGAGATCCGCTTCGACGACCGCCGGGTCAACGAGGTCCCGCCGCATGAACGCGGCATCGGCATGGTGTTCCAGAACTACGCGCTCTGGCCGCACATGACGGTGTTCGACAATGTCGCCTACGGGCTCAAACTGCAGAAGATCGACCGGTCCCGAATCACCGACCGGGTCGCGAGCGTTCTCGAGAAGGTGAAACTCACCGGGCTCGGGGACCGGTATCCGGGGCAGCTCTCGGGCGGACAGCAGCAGCGGGTGGCGCTGGCGCGCGCCCTGGTGCTGAACCCGAAGATCCTCCTCCTCGACGAGCCGCTGTCCAACCTCGACGCCAAGGTCCGCGTGCAGGTGCGCGCCGAGATCAGGAAGCTGCAGAAGGAGCTCGGCATCACCACCGTCTACGTGACGCACGACCAGGAAGAGGCCCTGACCCTTTCGGACCGGATCGCGGTGTTCAACGCGGGAAAGGTGTTCCAGATCGGGCCGCCCAGGGAGCTGTACGAGCGGCCGGCCAACCGTTTCGTGGCTGACTTCATCGGCATCAACAACCTGATCGAGGGCACCGTCACGGCGGTCGACGCGACGCAGCGCCGGCTGCGGGTGGCGACCCCGGTCGGCGAGCTGTCGGCGCTGCTCGACGAGCGCTTGCGCGTCGGCGGCAAATGCCTCCTGTGCATCCGTCCCGAGAACGCGGCCGTGGGCGGCGAGCCTTCAGCGGACCGCAATCTCGTGCGCGGCCGGATCGCGTTCGCCGCCTACCTGGGGAACACGCTCCGCTACGACGTCGACCTGGGATCGGGTGTCATTTTCAAGGCGGACGTTGGCGATCCGTGGCATCACGAGCAGCTGCCAATGGAGAGCGCCGTGAGTGTCGGCTTTCCCGTGACCAGTACCCTGGCGATCCCGGCCGACTGATGAGACTGCCCCGCGCTTCCGTGGCCGCCCTCGGCTTCGGCCTGATCTGGGTGTTCCTGATCGTGTTCGTCCTCTATCCACTCACCCGGATCTTCTACGACGCGGTCACGAACGAGGACGGCCTGTTCACACTGGCCAACTTCCAGGAGTTCTTCACCGACTCGTTCTACCTGCGCTCGCTGCGGAACTCGCTGATTCTGGGCGTGGCGGCGGTCGTCACGACATCGGTGATCGGGATCGCAGTGGCATTTCTGATCGTCCGCTACGAGTTCCCGTACCGGAACCTGTTCTCGTATCTCACCATGCTGCCGATGATCCTGCCGCCGCTCGTGGGGGTGCTCGGCTTCGTCTTCATCCTCGGCCGCGCCGGCACGGTCAACATCCTGCTCATGGACTGGTTCGGCCTGCAGACGCCGGTCAACTTCATGTACGGGATGCAGGGCGTGCTGCTGGTCGAGACGGTGCACCTGTTCCCCCTGATGACGCTCAGCGTCCTCGACGCGCTCTCCAAGGTCGATCCGTCGCTGGAAGAGGCGGCCCAGGGCCTGGGCGCGAAGGGCTGGCGCAGGTTCCGGGACATCACGCTGCCGCTGACGACGCCGGGCTACATCTCCGGCGCGCTGCTCATATTCATCTTTACCTTCGCCGACTTCATCACGCCGCTCGTGGTGGGAGTGCAGGACCTGCTCGCCCCGCAGGCCTACCTCAACATCGTGCAGTTCGTGGACCGGCGGATCTTCCGCATGGGCATCGTGATCTCGGCGCTGCTCGTGGTTCTCGCCATCGCGTTCGTGCTCGCCGCGCGCCAGTACGTCGCGATCAAGGACTACAGCTCGCTCACCTACTCGAAGGTCGAGCGCCGCCGCCTGGGCCCGGTCGCGCGCTGGCTCGCGGTCGGCTTCCTCTCGCTCCTGATGTTCGTCGCGTTCATCCCGCAGGTCGGGGTGCTGCTCGCCGCCGTGGGAAGGGGCTGGTCGCTGACGCCGTTCCCGATCCTCTACACGCTGGAGTTCTTCGAGCAGGTGAGCATCGAGACGCCCAAGTTCATCGTCAACTCGCTCCTGTTCTCGGGGCTCGCCGTGATCCTGTGCCTCGTCATCGGCGTGCCGATGGCGTGGATCATGGGCCGCACGCGCGCACCCGGGCGCGGCGCGATGGACGCGCTCACCACGCTGATGCTGGCCATTCCGGGCACCGCGATCGGCATCGCCTACATCCGCGCCTTCAACTTCCCGCTGCCGGTCATCGACGTGGCGTTGACCAGCATGTGGATCATCCTGCCGCTGGTGCTCGCGGTGCGCCGGCTGCCGTACACGGTGCGCGGCAGCTACTCGTCGCTGCTCCTGGTGCATCGGTCGATGGAGGAGGCCGCGCAGAACGTCGGCGCGAGCGGCTTGCGCACCTTCCGGGACATCACGGTGCCGCTGGTGTGGAAGGGAATCCTGGTGGGGGGATTGTTCTCCTTCCTCACCTCGATCCAGGAGGCCTCGGCCACCATCTTCCTCACGCTCGGCGGCTGGGAGATGATCCCGTTCGGCATCTTCACCTTCTACATCGCGGGCTCGCAGAGCCAGGCGGCCGCGCTCGGCGTGATCCTGATCGTGGTGTGCGCCCTGAGCCTGTGGGTGGTCAACCGCATCGCCGGGACGCGGGTCGGCGGGTTGTTCGGCTGACGTGCCGGCGCGGTCGGGAAGCCGCGCGACCTAAGATTTCCGCGCGGCGCGGATGCTAAAATCCGCCGCCTATGCCTCTCCCCATTTCCGAGATCGAACGCGAGCACACTCACACGCGCCGGGTGCGGTTCGAGGGTTACCGGCGCGCCGACGGCCTGTGGGACATCGAGGCCCACCTCACCGACGTCAAGAACCACGACTACCAGCTCATGACCGGTGTGCGCCGGGCAGGGCAGCCGATCCACGAGATGTGGATCCGCCTCACGATCGACCGCGGTCTCAACGTCGTGGACGCGATGGCGGCGTCCGACACAGTGCCGTACCCAGGCGGCTGCGAGGCGATCGCCCCCGCGTACCGCAAGCTGATCGGCCTCAACCTGGCGCGAGGGTTCCGGAAGGCGGCGAAGGAGCGGCTCGGCGGCGTGCTGGGCTGCACCCACCTCACCGAGATGCTCGCCGGCATGCCGACCGCCGCGATCCAGACCTTCGCCGGCGAGATGAAGGAGGAGCGCGACGACGGCACGAAGCCCTTCCAGCTCGATCAGTGCCACGCCCTCGAGACGACGAGCGAGACCGTCAGGAAGTGGTATCCGAAGTGGTTTAGAAGCGAGGCGGCATGAAGATCCACGAATACCAGGCGAAGGAGATCCTCCGCAAGTACGGGGTCCCGACGCCGCGCGGCGTGCCGTGCTTCTCGGTCGACGAGGCGGTGCACGCGGCGCGCGAGCTCGGCGGCCCCGTGTGGGTGGTGAAAGCGCAGATTCACGCCGGCGGCCGCGGCAAGGGCGGCGGGGTCAGGCTGGCCCGCTCGCTCGAGGAGGTGAAGGGGCTCGCGTCGCAGATCCTCGGCATGCGCCTCGTCACGCACCAGACCGGGCCCGAGGGCCAGAAGGTGCGGCGCCTGCTCATCGAGGAGGGCGCCGACATCAAGAAGGAGTACTACCTCGGCATGGTGGTCGACCGGGAGACCCAGCGAGTGTGCCTGATGGGTTCGCCCGAGGGCGGAGTCGACATCGAGGAGGTTGCCGCCAAGCATCCGGAGAAGATCCACAAGGTCATCATCGATCCGGCGACCGGGCTGAAGGACGCGGAGGCCGACGGGCTCGCGCGCAAGCTCGGGCTGGCCGAGACGAGCGTTCCGGAGGCGCGGACGCTGCTCCAGGAGCTCTACCGCGCCTTCTGGGAGACCGACGCGTCGCTCACCGAGATCAACCCGCTGATCGTCACCGGCGCCGGGCGCGTCGTCGCGCTCGACGCCAAGCTGACCTTCGACGACAACGCCCTCTTTCGCCATCCCGAGATCGTGGCGATGCGCGACCTCGACGAGGAGGACCCGGCCGAGGTCGAGGCGTCGAAGTACGACCTGTCCTACATCCAGCTCGAGGGCGACATCGGCTGCCTCGTGAACGGCGCCGGGCTCGCCATGGCGACGATGGACATCATCAAGTTCTACGGCGGGCGTCCCGCAAACTTCCTCGACGTCGGCGGCGGCGCGACGACCGAGAAGGTGACCGAGGCGTTCAAGATCATGCTGCGGAACCCGTCGCTGAAGGCGATCCTCGTCAACATCTTCGGCGGCATCATGAAGTGCGACGTGATCGCCACCGCGCTGGTCGCGGCGGCGAAGGTGGTGAGCCTCAAGGTGCCGCTGGTGGTGCGGCTGGAAGGCACCAACGTCGAGCTCGGGAAGAAGATCCTCGCGGACTCCGGGCTGCCGATCATCGCGGCAGCGAACATGGCCGATGCCGCGCAGCAGGTCGTCGCCGCGGCGAAAGGCAAGAGCTGAGCGCGCGAATCATGTCGATCCTCATCAACCGGAACACCAAGGTCATCACCCAGGGCATCACCGGCAAGACCGGGCAGTTCCACACGCGCATGTCCCGCGACTACGCGAACGGCCGGAATTGCTTCGTCGCCGGCGTCAACCCGAAGAAGGCGGGCGAGGACTTCGAGGGCATCCCGATCTTCGCTTCGGTGAAGGACGCGAAGGCGAAGACGGGCGCGACCGTGTCGGTCATCTACGTGCCGCCGCCCGGCGCCGCGGGCGCGATCCGGGAGGCCGTCGAGGCCGGGCTCGACCTCGTCATCTGCATCACCGAGGGTATCCCGGTGCGCGACATGATCGAAGTGCGCGACCGCATGCGGCGGCAAGGCTCGAAGACGCTGTTGATCGGACCGAACTGCCCCGGCCTCATCACGCCCGACGAGATCAAGATCGGCATCATGCCCGGCCACATCCACAAGCAAGGGCGCATCGGCGTGGTCTCGCGCTCGGGGACGCTGACCTACGAGGCGGTCTGGCAGCTGAGCGAGCTCGGCTACGGCCAGTCCTCGGCGGTGGGGATCGGCGGCGACCCGGTCAACGGCCTTAAGCACATCGACGTGATGAAGCTCTTCAACGACGATCCCGGCACCGAGGCGGTGGTCATGATCGGCGAGATCGGCGGCTCGGACGAGGAGACCGCCGCGCGCTGGGTCAGGGACAACATGAAGAAGCCGGTCGTCGGGTTCATCGCCGGGGTCACCGCGCCGCCCGGCAAGCGCATGGGTCACGCCGGCGCGATCATCTCGGGCGGCAAGGGCACCGCGCAGGAAAAGCTCGCGGTCATGGAAGAATGCGGCATCAAGGTCACCCGCAATCCGGCCGAGATGGGCAAGCTGCTGAAGTCCGTGTTGAAGTAGTGAGGCGCGGCTTCGACCCGGTTCGCCGCCGGCTTGTCGTCACCGGGACGGCGCTCGCGCTCGCTGCGTGCGCGCCAACAACGACGACGCCCGGGCCGCAGCGCCGCACCGGCTTCGCGGAGGTCAACGGCACCCGGCTCTACTACGAGGTCGCCGGCAGCGGCGAACCGGTCGTGCTGGTCCACGCGTTCACGCTCGACACCCGGATGTGGGACGACCAGTTCGAGGTGCTCGCGCGCGATTTCCGGGTGATCCGCTACGACGCGCGCGGGTTCGGGAAGTCGGCGGCGCCGAACCCGGGCGAGCCGTACTCGAACGCCGAGGACCTCGCGGCGCTCCTCGACCGGCTCGATGCGCGGCGTGCTCACGTCGTGGGACTGTCGATGGGCGGCCGGTTCGCGCTCGATTACGCGGTGACGTATCCCGACGGCCCGCGGTCGCTCGTGGTCATCGACGGCGTCATTGGCGGCTGGCAGTGGTCGCGGGAGTGGATCGCCGCGTACGCGCCGATCGTGGAGGCCGGCCGGCGGCGCGACGTCGCGCAGGCGAAGTCGCTGTGGCTCGGGCTCGCGCTCTTCGCTCCGGCACGCGCACGAGCGCCGGTCGGGGCGCGCCTGAAGCAGATGGTCGACGACTACTCGGGCTGGCATTTCGTCAACCAGAATCCCGAGCGGGCGGTGTCGCCCCCCGCGGTGGGACGGCTCGGCGCCATCCGCGCGCCGACGCTCGTCGTCGTCGGCGAGCTCGACCTGCCCGACTTCCAGCGCATGTCCGAGCGGCTCGAGCACGACATCCCCGGCGCGCGCCGCGCGACGATCCCCGGCGCGGGGCATTTCGCGAACATGGAAGCGCCGGACGGGGTCACTCGCGCGCTGCGCGAGTTCCTGCTCCGCGGCTGAGTGCGAAAACCGCGCCGCAGCACGACGCGCCGACAGCGCGCGCTTGACGCGCGTCAATGGCCCCGCGTCACGGGCGCGTGATAACCTCTTCTGGATGAACGACCGGCCGCGAGAAACGAGCCCTGTCCGCCAGCCGCAGGTTCGCGCGACGCCGAAGGGCCGCCGCGTCGATCCGGAGGCCCTGGCCGAGGTCCGTCGGCTCCTCGGCGCCGCGCCGCGCCGGCGCGATCTCCTCATCGAGCACCTGCACCGGATCCAGGACCGCTACGGCCATCTCTCCGACCGCCATCTCGTCGCGCTTGCCGCGGAGATGAAGCTCGCGATGACCGAGGTCTACGAGGTCGCGACGTTCTACCACCACTTCGACGTGGTGATGGACGGCGACGCGGCGCCGCCCGCGGTCACCGTGCGGGTGTGCGACTCGATCGCGTGCGAGATGGCGGGCGCGCGGGCGCTGCTCGAAAAGCTGCCGGCGATGCTGGGCCAGAGCGTGCGCGTGCTCCCGGCGCCGTGCATCGGCCGCTGCGAGCAGGCGCCGGCGGCGACCGTCGGCCAGCATCCGGTGCCTTGTGCCGACGCCGCGAAGGTCGCGGCGCTCGTGAGGAACGGCGCGCTCGGGCATCCGACCGCGAAAGACCGCGCGACGTTCAGCCCCACGGCCTTCATCGAGCCGCGGAACACGCCCGGCGTGGTGCTCGACGTGAGCCCCGATTACGTGTCTTACGCCGCCTACCGCAAGGCCGGGGGCTATCGCCTCGTCGCCGAGTGCCTCGCCGGCAAGCATGATCCGGAGGCGATCATCCAGAAGATGGAGCACTCGGGCCTGCGCGGCCTGGGCGGCGCCGGCTTTCCGGCCGGGCGCAAGTGGCGGGTCGTGCGCGCGGAGCGGCAGCCGAAGCTCGTCGCGGTCAACATCGACGAAGGCGAGCCCGGCACGTTCAAGGACCGCGTCTATCTCGAGCGCGATCCGCACCGCTTCATCGAGGGGATGCTCGTCGCCGCCTGGACGGTGCAGGCCGGCGCCTGCTACGTCTACCTGCGCGACGAGTATCACGGCTGCCGGGCGATCCTCGAAAAGGAGCTCGCGCGGCTGAAGGCCGACCCACCGTGCGCGTTGCCGCTCATCGATCTCCGCCGGGGGGCGGGCGCGTACATCTGCGGCGAGGAATCGGCGATGATCGAATCGATCGAGGGCAAGCGCGGCATGCCGCGGCTGCGCCCGCCGTACGTCGCGCAGGTGGGGCTCTTCGGCTACCCGACGCTCGAGCACAACATGGAGACCCTGTACTGGGTCCGCGACATCCTCGAGAAGGGTCCGGAGTGGTTCGCGGGCTTCGGCCGCAGCGGCCGCAAGGGCCTGCGGTCGTTCTCGGTGTCCGGACGGGTGAAGCGGCCCGGGATGTACCTCGCGCCCGCCGGAATCACGGTTCGCGAGCTGATCGCGGAGTACTGCGGCGGAATGCTCGACGGCCACGCGTTCTATGGCTACCTGCCGGGCGGCGCCTCGGGCGGCATCCTGCCGGCGTCGATGGCGGACATCCCGCTCGACTTCGACACGCTGAACAAGTACGGTTGCTTCATCGGGTCCGCGGCGATCGTGATCCTGTCGGACCGCGACCGCGCGGTCGACGCGGCGCGGAACCTGATGCGGTTCTTCAAGGACGAATCCTGTGGACAGTGCACGCCGTGCCGCGTGGGTACGGCGAAGGCGCTGGCGCTGATGGCCGATAGACGATGGGACCAGGGCCTGCTCGCCGAGCTGGCGCAGGCGATGGCGGATGCCTCGATCTGCGGCCTCGGCCAGGCGGCGCCGAACCCGATGCTGTGCGTGATGAAGTACTTCCCGCACGAGCTCGCGTAGGAGCGCATTAGCGATGGACCGACTGAGCACCCAGCAAGCGGCGACGATGCCGATCGAGTTCAAGCTGAACGGCCAGACGGTCGTCGGCCGCGCCGACGAGCTGATCATCGAGACGGCGCGGCGTCACGGGGTGGCGATCCCGCACCTCTGCTACCGCAAGGGGCTCCGCCCGGACGGCAACTGCCGCGCGTGCGTGGTCGAGATCAAGGGCGAGCGGGTACTCGCGCCGTCGTGCTGCCGCTATCCGTCCGACGGCATGGACGTGACGACCAACAGCCCGCGGGCGCTCGCGTCCCAGAAGCTGGTGCTCGAGCTCCTGCTCGCGGACATGCCCGAGCGCCGCTACACGCTGGACAACAAGGTCGACGCCTGGGCGAAGCGCCTCGACGTCGGCCGGCCGCGGTTCCCGGCGCGGCACCAGCCGCAGGCCGACCTCTCGCATCCGGCGATCGCCGTGAACCTGGACGCGTGCATCCAGTGCACGCGCTGCGTGCGCGCCTGCCGCGAGGAGCAGGTGAACGACGTCATCGGCTACGCGTTCCGCGGCGAGCACTCGAAGATCGTCTTCGACCTCGACGATCCGATGGGCGCGTCGACCTGCGTCGCGTGCGGGGAGTGCGTCCAGGTCTGCCCGACCGGCGCGCTCATGCCGGCGCGCGAGGTGGGGCTCGTGAAGGCGGACCGGACCGTCGACTCGGTCTGCCCGTACTGCGGCGTCGGGTGCCTGCTCACCTACCACATCAAGGGCGACCGGATCCTTCACGTGCAGGGCAAGGACGGTCCGGCGAACCAGAACCGGCTGTGCGTCAAGGGCCGCTACGGGTTCGACTACGTGCATCACAAGCAACGCCTGACGAAGCCGCTCATCCGCAAGACCGGCGTGCCGAAGACCAAGGACTTCGTCGTCGACCCCGACCGGTGGCAGGAGGCGTTCCGCGAGGCGACGTGGGAGGAGGCGCTGGAGCTCGCAGCGAAGGGCTTGCGCGAGATCCGTGACCGGGACGGGAAAAGGGCGCTCGCCGGTTTCGGCTCGGCCAAGGGCACGAACGAGGAGGCGTACCTCTTCCAGAAACTCGTGCGCACCGGTTTCGGCTCGAACAACGTCGACCACTGCACGCGCCTCTGCCACGCCTCGAGCGTCGCCGCGCTGATGGAGGGGATCAACTCCGGCGCGGTGTCGAACCAGGTGCGCGACGTGCTGAAGGCGGAAGTGATCTTCCTGATCGGCGCCAACCCGACCAGCAATCATCCGGTGGCGGCGACGTGGATGAAGAACGCCGCCAAGCGCGGTGTGAAGCTGATCGTGGCCGACCCGCGGCGCAGCGATCTCGCGCGGCTCGCGACCCGCTTCCTGCAGTTCAACGCCGACACCGACGTCGCGCTGCTCAACGCGATGCTGTACGCGATCGTCGAGGAGGGGTTGGTCAACGAAGCGTTCGTGCGCGACCGCACGAGCGGGTTCGAGGCGCTGCGGGAGAGCGTCAAGAAGTACTCGCCCGAGGCGATGGCCCCGATCTGCGGCATCCCGGCGGGGACGATCCGCGAGGTGGCGCGCCTCTACGCGACGTCGAAGGGCTCGATGATCCTCTGGGGCATGGGCATCTCGCAGCACGTGCACGGCACCGACAATGCCCGCTGCCTCATCGCACTCGCGCTCGCGACCGGTCAGATCGGACGCCCGGGGACCGGGCTCCACCCCTTGCGCGGGCAGAACAACGTGCAGGGCGCGTCCGACTCCGGTCTGATCCCGATGGTCTATCCGGACTATCAGCGCGTGGACAACGCCGAGGCGAAGCAGCGCTTCGAGAAGCTCTGGGGTCTCGCGCTCGATCCCAAGCCGGGCCTCACCGTGGTCGAGATCATGAACGCGGCCAAGAAGGGCGAGATCCGCGGCATGTACATCATGGGCGAGAACCCGGCGATGTCGGACCCGGACGTCGATCACGCGCGCGAGGCGCTCGCCGCGCTCGACCATGTGGTCGTCCAGGACATCTTCCTCACCGAGACCGCGTACCTTGCCGACGTGGTGCTGCCGGCGACGGCGTGGCCGGAGAAGAACGGAACGGTCACCAACACCGACCGCATGGTGCAGCTCGGCCGCAAGGCGATCGAGCCGCCGGGCGACGCGCGCGAAGACCTGTGGATCATCCAGGAGATCGCGCGGCGCATCGGCCTCGACTGGCACTACGCGCATGCCCGCGACGTGTTCAACGAGATGCGCCAGTGCATGGACTCGATCGCCGGCATCACCTGGGAGCGGCTCGAGCGCGACTCCTCGGTCACCTACCCGTGCGAGAACGAGGGCGATCCCGGGCAGCCGGTCGTGTTCACCGACCACTTTCCCACCGCGACCGGACGCGGGAAGTTCGTGCCTGCCGACATCATCCCGGCCGCCGAGCGGCCCGACCGCGACTACCCGATGGTGCTCATCACCGGGCGGCAGCTCGAGCACTGGCACACCGGCGCCATCACGCGCCGGGCGGGCGTGCTCGACGCCATCGAGCCGGAGCCGGTCGCGAGCTTCCATCCGAGCGACCTCGCAAGACTCAGGATCAAGGCGGGCGAGGTCGTGACCGTCGAGTCGCGGCGCGGCTCGATCGCGCTCTATGCGCGCGTCGACGAGGGGACGCCGGCCGGCGCGGTGTTCATCCCGTTCTGCTACTACGAGGCCGCGGCGAACATGCTGACCAACCCCGTGCTCGACCCGTTCGGCAAGATTCCCGAGTTCAAGTACTGCGCCGTGCGCGTGACGAAGGGCGGCGAGACGCCGAAGCACGCGAGCTTCGGCGGCGGGCAGACCCCGCTGCCGGCGGCCACGGCGTAGCCCGGCGACCGCGGCGCGAACCGTCGGCTACACTGCGGCCGACGTGAGGACTGCTGCGGTAGCACCCGGCGAGGAATTCGATCTCGTCGTTGCGCTTGAGCGGATGGGGCTGATTGCCTTTGGCGAGGAGTTTACGATGACCCCCCTCGCCGGCGGCGTCTCCTCGGACATCGTGCGGGTCGATGCCGCGCGGGGAAGCTTCTGCGTCAAGCGCGCGCTCGAAAAGCTCAGGGTCGAGGCCGACTGGCACGCCCCGGTGGCGCGAAACCACAGCGAGGCCGAGTGGTTTCGCGTGGCCGGCGGGATCGTCCCGGACGCGGTGCCGCGGCTGTTCGCGGAGGACGTGAACGCGGGGCTGTTCGCGATGCAATGGCTCGCCCCGGAGGCGTATCCGGTGTGGAAGGCCGAGCTTCGCGACGGCCGGATCGAGCCGCGGATCGCCACCGAGGTCGGTCGACGCATCGCACTCATCCATGCCGGAACCGCGGGCCGCGCCGACATCGCCGCGCGCTTCGCGACCGACGGGATCTTCCGCTCGATCCGGCTCGAGCCGTACCTGCTCGCGACCGCGGAGCGTCACGCGGACGTCGCGGGGGTGCTCCGGTCGCTCGCCGAGAACACCGCGGCGACCAGACTCGCGCTCGTGCACGGCGACGTGAGTCCGAAAAATATCCTCGTCGGCCCGCGGGGTCCGGTATTTCTCGACGCCGAGTGCGCCTGGTACGGCGACCCGGCGTTCGATCTCGCGTTCTGCCTGAACCATCTGTTGTTGAAGCGCGTGTGGCGGCCGTGGTGGGAGAGCCGCTACCTGGTGTGCTTCCGGGCGCTGGCCCGCGCCTACCTCGCCGGCATCACGTGGGAGCCGCGCGACATGCTCGAGGCGCGCTGCGCCCGGCTGCTTCCGGGTCTGCTGCTCGCCCGGGTCGACGGCAAGTCGCCCGTGGAATACCTCTTGCGCGAGCACGACCGGGAACGCGTGCGGGCGTGCGCGAAGCGGTTGCTCCTGAACCCGCGGCGGCGGCTGTCCGAGGTCGCGGAGGCGTGGCGGCAGGGCTGGGAAGAAGGCTGAGATGAACCGCACCGCCATCTCAGAGGTGAGGGGCCGGCGCGTATGGGACTCTCGCGGACGCCCGACGGTCGAGACCGAGGTGGCCCTCGCCGGCGGCGCGCGTGGCCGCGCAATCGCTCCGGCCGGCGCCTCGCGCGGGAGGCACGAGGCCGTCGATCTCCGCGACGGCGGTCCGCGGCTCGGCGGACGCGACGTGGCGCGCGCGGTCGCGAACGTCAACGGTGCGATCGCGCAGGCGCTCGCCGGGATGGAGGCGCGCGACCAGGCGGCGATCGACGCCGTGCTCATCGCGCTCGACGGAACCCCCGACAAGTCGAAGCTGGGTGGCAACGCCCTCGTCGCGACGTCGCTCGCAGTGCTGCACGCGGCCGCGGCGGCGGAGGGGGCGCCGCTCTACAGGTATCTCGCGGGCGCGGGCCCGGTCCGGCTGCCGCTGCCGGAGATCCAGATCTTCGGCGGCGGGGCGCACGCCGGCCGGCGCGTCGACATCCAGGACTTCATGGTGCTGCCGCTCGGCGCAGGCGATTTCGCCACGGCGCTCGAGATGACCGCCGAGGTGTACCGCGCCGCGGGTGAGCTGATGCGCGCCGCGGGCAAGCTCGCGGGCGTCGCCGACGAGGGCGGCTGGTGGCCGATGTTCGGCACGAACGAGGAGGCGCTCGACTGGCTGATGCGCGCGATCGAAGGCGCGGGCCTGGTTCCCGGCGGCGACGTGGCGATCGCGCTGGACATTGCGGCTTCGGAGTTCGGCCGCGGCGGGCGCTACCGGCTCGGGCTGGAGGGACGCGAGCTCGACAGCGACGGGCTCATCGAGCTCCTGCTCGACTGGATCGGGCGCTACCCGGTCGCGTCGATCGAGGATCCGCTGGCCGAAGACGACGCCGAGGGACTAGCGCGGTTCACGCGCGCAGTCGGGGACCGGGTGCAGGTCGTCGGCGACGACTTCCTGGTCACGAACGCCGCGCGGGTCGCCGTCGCGGCCGAACGCGGTGCCTGCAACGCGGTGCTCGTGAAGCCGAACCAGGCCGGTACCGTCACCGAAGCGCGCGCCGCGCTCGAAGCGGGGAAGCGCGCCGGCTGGGGGACGATCGTGTCCGCCCGGTCGGGCGAGACCGAAGACGTCTCGGTCGCGCACCTCGCCGTCGGGTGGGATGCGGGCCAGCTCAAGGTCGGGTCGTTCGCCCGATCCGAGCGGATGGCCAAGTGGAACGAGGTGCTGCGGATCGAGGAAACCGAAGGCGGGCGGGCAGGCTACGCGGGCCGCTCGGCGCTGCCACAATTCCACGGCTGACCCGGCGCGACTTGACGGCAGTCAATGTCCAACTGCGCTGCGCGCACCTAACCTATTGCGCCATTACACGAAACAGGGAGACCGCACCATGCCGTCCGACATCGAGATCGCCCAGGCCGCACGACTGCAACGCGTTTCCAAGGTCGCGGCCGAGAAGCTCGGCATCGCCGAGGAGCATCTCGTGCCCTACGGCCACTACAAGGCGAAAGTCTCGCTCGAGTACCTCGAGACGCTCAAGAACCGCCCCGACGGCAAGCTCATCCTCGTGACGGCGATGACGCCGACGCCGGCGGGCGAGGGCAAGACGACGACGACGGTGGGCCTCGGCGACGCGCTGAACCACATTGGCAAGAAGGCCGTCCTCTGCCTGCGGGAGCCGTCGCTCGGGCCGGTGTTCGGCGTGAAGGGCGGGGCGGCGGGCGGGGGCTACGCGCAGGTGGTGCCGATGGAGGACATCAACCTCCACTTCACCGGCGACTTCGGCGCGGTGTCGCTCGCGAACAACCTGCTCGCAGCGATGCTGGATAACCACATCAACCACGGCAACGAGCTCGGGATCGACCTGCGGCGCATCCAGTGGCGGCGGGTGATCGACATGAACGACCGGGCGCTGCGCGACATCGTGGTCGCGCTCGGCGGCACGGCGAACGGTTACCCGCGCGAGGACGGCTTCGACATCGTGCCGGCCTCCGAGGTGATGGCGATCTTCTGCCTCGCGACCTCGCTCGAAGATCTGAAGAAGCGGCTCGGCAACATCGTGGTCGGCTACACCAAGGACCAGAAACCGATCACCGCGCGCGATCTCAAGGCGCACGGGGCGATGACGGTGCTGCTCAAGGATGCGCTCGCGCCGAACCTCGTCCAGACGCTCGAGAACAACCCCGCGTTCATCCACGGCGGGCCGTTTGCGAACATCGCCCACGGCTGCAACTCGGTGATCGCAACGCAGGCGGCGCTCAAGCTCGCCGACTATTGCGTGACCGAGGCGGGTTTCGGGGCCGATTTGGGCGCGGAGAAGTTCATCGACATCAAGTGCCGGAAGAGCGGGCTGCGGCCGAACGCAACGGTGATCGTCGCGACGGTGCGTGCGCTCAAATACCACGGCGGACAGGATCTGAAGACGATCGGGCAGGAGAACGTGGCGGCGCTCGAGCGCGGGATCGTCAATCTCGAGCGGCACGTCGAGAACGTCACGAAGAACTACGGCATTCCGTGCGTGGTCTCGATCAACCGGTTCAACCAGGACACGCCGGCGGAGCTCGAGTTGCTCAAGGCCCGCATGGCGAAGCTCGGCGTTCCGGTGGTGCTTGCGACCCACTGGGCCGACGGCTCCAAGGGCGCAGCGGAGCTTGCCCGCGTCGTCGTGGGCCTGTGCGAGCAGAAGGCGAGCGTCAAGTTCGTCTACGACGATCAGGACCCGCTCTGGGACAAGATCAACAAGATCGCGAAAAAGATCTATCGCGCGGGCGACGTGACGGCCGACGGCAAGGTGCGATCGCAGATCAAGCGGCTGCAGGACGACGGCTACGGCCACTACCCGGTGTGCGTGGCGAAGACGCAGTACTCGCTCTCGGCCGACGCGCAGCTGCGCGCTGCGCCCGACGGGCACGTGGTCAACATCCGCGAGGTCCGGCTCGCGGCCGGCGCCGAGTTCGTCGTCATGATCTGCGGCGACGTCATGACCATGCCCGGTCTGCCGAAAGTCCCGTCGGCGGAGAAGATCGACATCGTCGACGGCAGGGTGGTGGGCCTGTTCTGACCGGCGCGGCGCCTATCGCGCCGCGCTCGTCGTTCCACGTCCTGGAGCCCGCGGTACAATCCGCCGGCTCGCCCGCGCCCGCGCGTCAAATGAGGAGGGATGGATGGACGAGGTACTGACGCACGCCTTCTGGGTCGGGCTTGCCAAGATCATCGGCGTCAACATCGTCCTCTCCGGCGACAACGCCGTCGTGATCGCGCTCGCCGCGCGGTCGCTCCCGCCGAAGCAGCAGAAGCAGGCGATCTTCTGGGGCGCCGGCGCCGCGATCGTGCTGCGCATCATCCTCACCGTCTTCGCGGTCGCGCTGCTGACATTTCCCTGGCTCAAGCTCGTCGGCGCGGTCCTGCTCCTCTGGATCGGCGTCAAGCTGCTGATCCCGGAGGAGGAGGGCGAGAACGTCGACGCGAGCGACAGCCTGATCGCCGCGATCAAGACGATCCTCATCGCCGATCTCGTCATGAGCCTCGACAACGTGATCGCCGTGGCGGCGGCGGCCGGCGGCAGCCTGACCCTGCTGATCCTGGGGCTGGCGATCTCGATCCCGCTCGTGATCTTCGGTGCGACGATGCTGATCAAGGTGATGGAGCGCTGGCCGGTCATCATCACGCTCGGCGCCGCGCTGCTCGGCTTCGTGGCGGGCGAGATGGCCATCACGGACCCGGCGATCGGCGACTGGGTGATGGCGACCTTCGCGCACGTCGACGACAAGCCGGTCGTGGCCGGCATCAGCCTCGAGCTCGTGTGCGGCGCGATCGGCGCGCTGTTCGTATGGGGGGTCGGGACGTGGCTCGGGCGGCGCAAGAGTGCCGCGGCGGCCCCGGTCCCCGGCGAGGTCCGCGTGCCCGACTCGGCGCCCGAGCAGTAGCAGCGAGCGGTTTCTTGACCCGAGTCAAGCGCTTCGCGGACAATCTCACCCCACAATGCGGCGCACGCCACAAAGAGCGAGACCGTCGCCCGCCCCGCGCCGGGGCACGGGAGTGAAGGCGACGCCCAAGAGTTCGACTGACCATTGGAGGAGCGTATGACCAATACTTCAGCTTCATTGCGCGCTGCGGCGGTCGTCATCGCCGGCATGCTCGGCACAGGCGCGGTCCAGGCCCAAGGCTGGGAACCAACCAAGACCGTCGAGTTCATCATTCCGGCCGGGACGGGCGGGGGCGCGGACCAGATGGCGCGGCTCAGCCAGGCGATCATTCAGAAGCACAACCTGATGAAGCAGCCGATCGTCGTCATCAACCGGTCCGGTGGCGCCGGCGCCGAGGGCTTCCTGGACGTGAAAGGGTCCAAGGGCGACCCGCACAAGATCATCATCACGCTGTCGAACCTCTTCACGACGCCGCTCGCAACGGGCGTCCCGTTCAACTGGCGGGACCTCACGCCGGTGATGATGCTCGCGCTCGACCAGTTCGTCCTGTGGGTGAACGCCGAGTCGCCCTACAAGTCGGCCAAGGAGTATGTCGAGGCCGCCAAGAAGGCCGGGCCCTCCAAGTTCAAGATGGCCGGCACGGGGTCGAAGCAGGAGGACCAGATCATCACCGTCGCGCTCGAGAAGCAGACCGGGACGAAGTTCATCTACGTCCCGTTCAAGGGCGGCGGCGACGTCGCGACGCAGCTCGTGGGCAAGCACGTCGACTCGACCGTCAACAACCCGATCGAGGCGGTGGCGCAGTGGCGCGGCGGGAAACTCCGACCGTTGTGCGTCTTCGACAGCAAGCGCCTGATCTACAAGGGCAAGGTCACCGACAAGATGGCCTGGAACGACATCCCGACCTGCAAGGAGGCGGGGGTCGACATGGAGTACCTGATGCTGCGCGGCATCTTCATGCCGGGCGGGGTCACGGACGCGCAGCGGGACTACTACATCGGCCTGTTCAACAAAGTCCGCGAGACGCCGGAGTGGAAGGAGTTCATGGAGCGCGGTGCGTTCAACCAGACCGCCCTCACCGGCAACGCGTATCGCGACTGGGTGGCGAAGGAAGAGCAGCGCCACCGCGAGCTCATGAAGGACGCCGGCTTCATCGCGAAATAGGGTAAAGCCCCGCGAGCGGGCTCGGGGCGGCGGTTGAGGCGCCGCCCTGGGGCCCGCGCCTGCCCAAGAACGGTCTGGACATGAACGACAAGAGCGACCGTCCCGCTGCCACGATCCGCACGCTCGAGCTCGTCGTCGCAGCGCTGCTGTTCGCCTTCGGCGCGATTGTCATCGCCGACAGCATCCGGCTCGGCGCGCGCTGGGCGGAGGACGGTCCCCAGGCCGGCTATTTCCCGTTCTACATCGGGCTCCTGATCTGCATTCCGGCGGCGGTGGTGTTCGTGCGGGCGCTCGGCGACAGGGCGAAGGCGGCGAAGACGTTCGTCGGACGCGACGCGCTCAAGCGGGTCATGTGGATGCTCGTGCCGTCGATCGTGTACGTCGTGCTGATCAAGCTGATCGGCATCTACATCGCCTCGACGGCCTTCATCGCGTTCTTCATGCGCCGGCTCGGCCGCTATCCCTGGATCACCACGGCGGCGGTGGCGGTCGGCGTCAGCCTGGTGTTCTTCCTGCTGTTCGAGGTGTGGTTCAAGCTTCCCCTGCCGAAGGGGCCGCTCGAATCCTGGCTGGGGCTCGACTGAGCGCGCCCCGCCCATGAACCGGAACTAAACGGGGCCGCATTGGCAGAGATCGGCTCGCTCATCCACGGATTCGGCGTCGCCCTCACGCCGTTCAACCTGATGCTGATGTTCATCGGGGTGGTCCTCGGGGTGATCATCGGCGTGCTGCCGGGACTGGGCGGCGCGAACGGCGTCGCGATCCTGCTGCCGCTCACGTTCACGATGCCGCCGACCTCGGCGATCATCATGCTCTCCTGCATCTACTGGGGGGCGCTGTTCGGCGGGGCGATCACGTCGATCCTGTTCAACATCCCCGGCGAGCCGTGGTCGGTCGCCACCACCTTCGACGGCTATCCGCTGGCGCAGAAGGGGCGCGCGGGAGCGGCCCTCACCGCGGCGTTCACTTCATCGTTCATCGGCGCGCTGATCGCGGTGATCGTGATCACGTTCCTGTCGCCGATCGTCGCCAGCTTCGCGCTGCAGTTCGGCCCGCCCGAGCTCTTCGCCGTGTACCTCCTCACTTTCTGCGCGTTCGTCGGCATGAGCAAGGGCCAGGCGCTGAAGACCATCGCCTCGATGATGGTCGGCTTCGCGCTTGCCGCCGTCGGGCTGGACACGGTGACCGGGTCGCTGCGGCTCACCTTCGGCTTCACCGACCTCCTCAAGGGCTTCAACTTCCTGATCGCGGTGATCGGACTGTTCGGCATCGGCGAGATCCTGCTCACCCTCGAGGAGGGCCTCGCGTTCAAGGGCGCGCGGGCGAAGCTCAACCTCAAGGTCGTGATGGACACTTGGCGGGAGCTACCCCGCTACTGGCTCACGTCGCTACGCAGCTCGGCGGTGGGGTGCTTCATGGGTATCGTGCCCGGCGGGGCGACGCCGGCCTCCTTCATGAGCTACGGCGTGGCGAAGCGCTTCTCCAGGGACGGCGAGAAGTTCGGCACCGGGCAAATCGAAGGGGTGGTGGCGCCGGAGACCGCCGCGCACGCGGCCGGCACGAGCGCGTTGCTGCCGATGCTCACGCTCGGCGTCCCCGGCTCGCCCACCGCGGCGGTGTTGCTCGGCGGGCTGCTGATCTGGGGCCTGCAACCCGGTCCGCTGCTGTTTCAGGAGCAGAAGGAGTTCGTCTGGGGCCTGATCGCGAGCATGTACCTCGGGAACATCGCCGGGCTGATCGTCGTGCTCACCTGCGTGCCGCTGTTCGCGGCGATCCTGCGCATCCCGTTCTCGATCATTGCGCCGGTGATCCTGGTGGTATGCGCGATCGGTGCGTACACCGTGAACAACAGCGTGTTCGACGTGTACCTGATGCTGGTATTCGGCGTCGCCGGCTACGTGATGCGGAAGCTGGAGTATCCGCTCGCGCCGCTCGTGCTCGCCCTCGTCCTCGGCGACGCCGCGGAGAGCGCGTTCCGCCAGGCGATGCTGATGTCGCAGGGGAACCCGTCGATCCTGTTCGCGAACGCGCTCGTCGGGGGGATGACGACGCTCGCGCTCGTGCTGCTCTTCTGGCCGCTCATCCAGACCGGGCTGCGCCGGGCGAAGGCCGCGTAGGCGGGAAGCCGCGGTTCTCTAGGAGGAGTGCGCTCCCAGGCGCTGCTTCAGACGCGAAAGCGTCTCGGGCGTCAGGTTGAGGTAGGACGCTAGCTCCTTGTTCGGGATGCGCCCGGCGAGGTCCTGGTGCTTGCGCTGGAAGCGCGCGAGACGCCCCGGCGCGTCGAGGAGGTGCAGCGTGATGGTGTGGGCCATCACCTCGCTCATCAGCTTCATCACTTCGTACTCGAAGCGCGCCTTCGCATCGGCATGGCGCTCCAGGAACTCGACCCAGTGCGGCATCGAGAGCTTGGCCACGCGCGCCTTGGTGACGGCGACGATGCTGTACGGGACCGGCGTCCTGAGCCGCCACGCGGCGTAGGAGGTATCCATGTCGTTCTCGGCGGCGAAGCGCAGAATCATCTCCTTGCCCTCGGCGTTCGCGACGACCCGCTTCAGGATCCCCTCGAGGATGAAGAACTGCTCCATGTCGGTCGAGCCCTGGTGGACGAGGAGCTCGCTCTTGCGGTACTCGGTGATCTCGAGCCGCGGCTCGAGCTCCTCCCAGGCCGCGGGGCTCATGCCGCCGAGGATCAGGTTGGCCTTGAGCTCGAGCCGGAGGGTGTTGCGCTGCGGGTGGGAGGCGATGTGCGACATCGGGTGAGCCGGGCGTTCGCGCGCTCTGAATGCGGCGTCAAGTTAGCTGGAATGATTGACCGCAGTCAAGGTGGCCGGACCGCCCGTTTGCCTATCCTAACGTCCGGTTTGAACGCAGGTTTTCCGCTCTGCACCCCGGCGCCGGCGAGCGGCGCGCTCGATCCCTAGAGGAGGTACCCGGATGGGCACCGTCACCGTCGAACCTCAAGTCTCCACTGCCCGCGACGTGCAGCAGCACCCCGGCATGACAACCGATGCACAGTCGCAAGTGACCGACGGCTTTCATCTGGTCATCGATGCCCTCAAGCTCAACGGCATCGACACGATCTTCGGCCTGCCCGGCATCCCGATCACCGACCTCACCCGCAAGGCGCAGGCCGCCGGCATGCGCGTGATCTCGTTCCGCCACGAGCAAAACGCCGGCTACGCCGCATCCATCGCCGGTTTCATGACGCAAAAGCCGGGCATCTGCCTGACGGTGTCAGCGCCCGGCTTCCTCAACGGCCTGACCGCACTGGCCAACGCCACCACCAATTGCTTCCCGATGATCCTCATCAGCGGCTCCAGCGAGCGCGAGATCGTCGACCTGCAGCAGGGTGACTACGAAGAGATGGACCAGCTGGCCATCGCCAAGCCGCTCGCCAAGGCCGCCTTCCGCGTGCTGCACGCCGAGGATATCGGCGTGGGGATCGCGCGCGCCATCCGCGCCGCCGTCTCCGGCCGCCCGGGCGGGGTCTATCTCGACCTGCCGGCCAAGCTGTTCCCGCAGTCCGTGGACGCGGAAGCCGGCAGGAAATCGCTGATCAGTGTGGTCGATCCGGCGCCGCGCCAGATCCCGGCCCCCGACGCCGTGCAGCGTGCTCTCGAGCTGCTCAAGAACGCCAAGCGCCCGCTCATCCTGCTGGGCAAAGGCGCCGCCTACGCCCAGGCCGACGCGGACATCCGCGCGCTGATCGAGAAGACCGGCATCCCCTACCTACCCATGTCGATGGCCAAGGGCATCCTGCCCGATACGCACGAGCAGTCCGCCGCTGCCACGCGCTCCTATGTGCTACCCGAGGCCGACGTCGTGATGCTGGTCGGCGCGCGCCTCAACTGGCTGCTCTCGCACGGCAAGGGCAAGACCTGGGGCGGCAAGAGCCCCAAGGACTGGGGCGGCCAGAAGTTCATCCAGATCGACATCTCGCCGCAGGAGGCGGACAGCAACGTGCGTATCGACGCGCCGGTGGTTGGCGACATCGGTTCCTGCGTGTCGGCCCTGCTCGCGGGCCTCGGCCCCAACTGGGCCAAGCCGCCGGCAGAATGGCTCGCCGCAATCGCCGAGCGCAAGAACAAGAACGTCGCCAAGATGGCCGAGACGCTGGCAAAGAATCCGACGCCGATGAATTTCCACAGCGCGCTCGCCGTGGTGCGTGACATCATCAAGGCGAATCCGGACGCGATCCTCGTCAACGAAGGCGCGAACGCGCTCGACTTCACGCGCAGCATCGTCGACATGTACAAGCCGCGCAAGCGCCTGGACGTCGGCACCTGGGGCGTGATGGGCATCGGCATGGGCTTCTGCGTCGCGGCCGCCGTGGTGAGCGGCCAGCAGGTGATCGCGATCGAGGGCGACAGCGCCTTCGGCTTCTCCGGCATGGAAGTCGAGACCATCTGCCGCTACAACCTGCCGGTCTGCGTGGTGATCTTGAACAACAACGGCGTCTACCGCGGCGACGAAGTCAATCCGACCGG
>DATEDA010000160.1:0-9048 GCA_035286595.1 Burkholderiales bacterium
CCCTGGTCTCGCATCTCAGCTCGATCGTGAGCGTGTTCGCCGGCGCGAGCCGCTATCGGCTGGATCGCTTCCTCATGCTCGCCGTCCTTGGCCGGTTGCTCTGGACATCCGCGTACCTCGGTCTCGGCTATGCGGTGGGCACCGACCTGGAGGCCGCCTCGAGCTTCCTCGCCAATCTTAGTCTGCTGCTGGTTTTCTTGGCCACGTCGATCGGGGCGGGTCTGGTTGCCTCGGGACGGTTGGCGGCGGGTTCTCACGCCAGTTCCTGAACGCACGCCTCGGTGCCGGCGCGGCTCGGTGGCGCGTGCGTCTCACCGCTGCGCGCGGATCAGCCATCTCCGAGTGACTTCCGTCGCTACCCGTAAATATGGTAATATGGGCGGATGAAAACGACCATTGAGATCCCGGATCCGCTGTTCCGCAAAGCCAAGTCGAAAGCTGCCGAACGCGGGCAGACGCTCAAGGAACTCGTGACCGAAGCGTTGCAGGACAAGCTCGCGGCCAACACCGGCAAGGCTCGCCCCGGCGAGCCCGAATGGATGCAGGGCTTCGGCAAGCTGCGCCGGCTGCGCAAGGAGACCACGCGTATTCAGGCCCGGATCGACGAAGCCTTCGAGGTCATCGAGCCCGAGGATCGAGCGTGATCCTGGACACCAACGCGCTGTCCGCGTTCGTGGACGGCGATGCTGGTGTCGGCGAAATTCTGCGCCGGCAGGCGCGTGCGGCGATTCCGGTCATCGTGCTGGGCGAGTTCCGGTACGGCATCGCCGAGTCCAGGCATCGCTCGGCCTACGAAGCGTGGCTGGAGTCCCAGCTGCCTCATTTCGACGTCCTCGCTGTCACGGACGAGACGGCTGTCGCCTACGCCGCGCTGCGGGTAAGTCTCAGGCGATCGGGTCGTCCGATCCCGGCCAATGACGCTTGGATCGCAGCGCTCGCCCTGCAGCACCGGCTGCCCGTCCTCAGCCGCGATCAGCACTTCGACGCGGTGCCCGACCTCAAGCGAACGAGCTGGTAGCGGCGTTCGCGCCGCGCCAAGGGGGCCGCTGTCCGATATGCCCTTGCGCGACCGCGGGCGACGAGCTCCAAAGGCGCGCCTGGTCAGGCTGCCTTGCGAAACGTCAGGTTGATGCGATGCTCGCCCACTAGGGCGTGATGGCCCGGCTTGAGGGGATTCACGCCGTGATACCGCAAGCGGGCGGGTCCGCCCCATACCACCACGTCGCCGTGCTGGAGCGGGACGCGAGCGGCCTGGTCCGCCCGGTTCGATCCGCCGAACAGGAAAACCGCCGGGATGCCGAGCGAGACGGAGACGATGGGCTCGCTGAAGTCGCGTTCGTTCTTGTCCTGGTGCAACGTCAGTCGGGCACCCGGCTCGTACCGGTTGACCAGGCAGGCGTCGGGCACGAAGCCATGGAAGCCGGCGTTCGCCGCGGCGTCCCCGGCGAGCCGCAGGAACGCAGCGGGCATGCGAGGCCAGGGCCTGCCGGTCTCGGGATCCCTGGCGTCGTAGCGATAGCCGGTCCGATCCGTCACCCAGCCGAGCGCGCCGCAGTTCGTCATCGCTGCCGACATGCGGTGGCCCCCTGGCGTGACCATGTGGCGGAACGGAGCCTGCGCAACCACCGCCTGCACGCCGGCGAGCAGCGCGACCTGGTCAGGCGCGGCGAAGCCGCGCAGGACCACGGCGCCGGGGCCCAAGGGCTCATTGACGCCGGGTTCGTTCACGTCGCGTCGTGAAAGATGATGCCGACCGTATGGCGGCGATCAATCGGCGTGGGCTTCTCGCCCGCGATCCTGCGAACGATCAAACGACCGCGGCGTTCCGATCAGCGGCGTCTTCAGCGGCGCGGCAACGCCGACCAGGACTGCGATCGAGTTGCCGCCGGGGTTGTTGATGAGCGGAGTTGGCTTCCAGTTGTTAGCCAGCCACACGTTGCCCGACGGGTCGATCGCGATACCCGTGTTCCGAACCAGGGCGTCGCTCGTATAGCCAGTGCCATCCGGCGAAATGGCTTTGCCGACCTTGCGCTTGGTCGGTGGACATTTGGACGTGTCGACGCCGCAGAAGTGGCTGACCCGGTTCGGCGCTGCCCACTCCGCAGTGTTTTCGGGTTGTGCCAGGTCGAACGGAAACCCGAAATTGGCAACCCAGACCGTATCGTTCCCGTCGATCGCGACCCCCCATGGAATGGTCAGGCCGCCGCCGGTGAACGGCGAGCCGACATGCGGCTTGCGACCGGGGTGGCGGAGGAACAACGCGATCGAGGGGTCGGCTGCGGGACCAAGATCCGGGTTGTCGGGCGGACATGGCACATCCATGAAATCCGAGTTCGCGACCCAGATGTTCCCGCGACTGTCGGATGCGACGCCCATCGGGCGCCTGAGCTGGGTGCGGCCTTGCGGACCTTTGGGCGGAATGACTTCGATCACGTTCCCTTCGGGTCCGATGACGGCGAGCGTGCTGTTCAGCGATCCCGTCGCCCAGGCGTTACCCTGGTGATCGATCGCGATACCGAAAGTCTTCATCTTCGCGGCGCTCGCATTGACCGGCGGCGGGATGGGGATCTCGAACGCCTTGCCCGGCCGGCCTCTCGGGTAGAGCGTGACGGAATCGGCGGCGCAGTTGGCGATCCAGATGTTCCCCCGGCGATCGGGCACGGTGGACTGCGGCCAGGAGATCGGCCCTGCCGTGAGCCCGTCGTCCCGTGAGAGCGGCTTTCCGTCTGGCCGGAACACCGAAACGCTGTTGGCCGGGGGCACCAGGCAGCCCGTTCCCGCGAAGCCGAAATTGCCGACCCAGATGAGGCCGTTCGGGGCGATCGAGATCCCGAAACCCGCCCCCGAGAGCCCGCCGCCGAAGTACGGCGACCCGGGAAAATTCTCTCCCCACGGATAGAACTTCAGCAGGCGCGTGCCGGCGCAGGCGGGCTTGTCCGGCGGCTGTGGGATGTAGTTGTCGTTCACCCAGAGGAACCCCTCCTGGTCGATGGCGAAAGCTCCGGGGCCGTTCATCAGATTGTTCTCGTCCTGAACGCTGGAGAAGCTGCCGGTGAATTTCAGGAACAGCGTCCACGCATCCGGCGGTTGATCCTGCGCCAGCGCCGGAGCATAGACCTGCTGCGCCAGGGACAGATCGAAGAGCTCGGCAACGTTCAGCCACGGGTATTTCGCGATGTTCGCCATGGCCTGGAGGACGTTTCTCGGACGCCGTCCGCCGGGCACTGTGGTCGCATCGAAAAGATCCCGGCAGCCGACGTGCGTCGCGATGCAGTAGGCAACGATGTTCGCCAGGGAATTGAACGTCCGCAGCGCCGTCGTTTCCGGACCGTTGGGAGGCAGGCGTAGAACGGCGGCCACGGTTCCGGTTCGCGGATCGACCATGTTCCCGGCCATGCGGACGGCGTTGAGCATGCCATACCGGTTGCCCTCGATCGCCGATCCGTCCACGAACTGCGCGAAGGCGAACCCGGTCGCAACCGTCGTTCGCTCGTTGACGACCACGGGGCCGGCAACCGGCGCCTGCCCGATCGCGCTCACCAGCATGGCCGGGCCGCTTTTCGCGCGAACGAAGAGCAGCGGCTGCAGCGACGCGGGCAGCCCGCGAGGCAGGTGGTAGTCGAGCTTGAACTCGCCGGAGGGACCGGTGGTGGCGCGACCGAGGACTCTCGCAATTCCGGGGGGGTCGACGAAGCGCGCGTACAGGGACACCTCGTAGCCGGCCAAGCCGGTTCCGCCGCTCTCCACGGTGCCGCGAAGCCTCGTTCCGCTCGCGGCTTCGGCGTTCGACAGAGCGGCCACGGTCAACACCAGCAGCGCGATGGTCGAACCGGACGGAATTCGGTGCAAAGGCATGACGCTCCCCATTCTTCTTCGGTCTTCTTCGGCCCGCTTCGGCGCTCGACCGCGGAGGCGAAAATGGTAGGGGGCCCGTGTGGCTGCGTCAAGGACGCTCAAGTGACATCAAGGCAGGGTCACTAGGATGATCTGAGCCCGATTCACCCACCCGGTTCAGCGGCACTTCGACGCCCGCGCTCCGCAACTCGCGGCCGCGGTCCTCGTCCGGCGTGAACGGCGACACGGTGCGGCGCTCGCCGGAGCACCGGTGCGTGCCCGGACGGCGCTATCGTATCGGCTGCAGTCCATCGAGGAGAGTTCCATGCGACCGATCTTGATCGCCTTCGCCGTCGCCCTGCTGGCCGCCTGCGGGGTTGAAACCGCCGGCACCGCGGCGACTGCCGGCGCCGTGAAGAAGCAGGAGGTCGAGCAGGGCAAGAAGACGATGGAGCAAGCGACCCGGCGCGTGGAGGACTCGATGAGCAAGGCCCAGCAGCGGTTGCAGGAATCCGAGGGCGGCGGCAAGTAGCCGGAGGGCGGTTTCGGACGCGCAGCGGGTGCGCTAACCTCCACGGCTTCCGATGCGATCGATCGCCGAGTACCACGACCTCATCGCCCGGCTCGAGCGGCTCGCGGCCGAGGCGCCGACCCGCTACCTCTGGCGGGTGGGGCTGCTCGCGCTGCTCGGGATCGGCTTCATCGCCGCGGCGTTCGTCGTCGCAGCGGGCCTCGTGATCGGCGTCGTTGCCCTCATCCTGATCTCCAAGAAGTTCGTGCTGATCAAGATCGCCTGGATCCCGCTCGTCTTCGCCTGGATGATCCTCAAGGCGATGTGGGTGCGGATCCCGCCGCCGGAAGGACGTCTGCTCGCGCGCGGCGAGGCACCGCAGCTCTTCGCCGAGATCGAGGCGGTCCGGAAGGCGGTCGGTGCGCAGCGAATCCACCGCGTGGTGGTGACTCCCGATTTCAATGCCGCGGTCGCTCAGGTGCCGCGGCTCGGCCTGCTCGGCTGGCCGCACAACTATCTCGTGGTCGGCCTGCCGCTGATGGCGAGCCTCGCGCGCGAGGAGTTCCGCGCGGTGCTCGCGCACGAGTTCGGCCATCTCTCGCGTCACCACGCGCGGTTCGGGAACTGGATCTACCGCATCCGCCAGACCTGGTACCGGCTGCTCGCGATCCTCGAGCACGAGGGCGGTCTCTCGACGCGGATGTTCGCGAAGTTCTTCGAGTGGTACGCGCCGTACTTCAACGCCTACAGCTTCGTGCTCGCGCGTGCGAACGAGTACGAGGCCGACCGGGCGTCCGCCCGGGTCGCGGGCGCCGGGGCGGCCGGGAGCGCGCTCGCTGCGGTTCATGCCAAGGCGGCGTACCTCGACAGCCAATACTGGGAGAAGCTCTGGGCGGGCGTGCGCGACCGGGCGGAGCCGCCGGCGGCACCGTACTCGGAGCTCCTCGCACGGTGCAAGCACGTTCCGGCCGAGGTCGGCAAGGCATACGCGAAGGTCGCGCTCGATGCGACGTCGGACCTCAACGACACTCACCCCTCGCTCGCCGAGCGGCTGCAGGCGCTCGGCGTCCCGGCGCAGATGCGCTTCGAGCTGGAGCGCTCGGCGGCCGACGAGCTGCTCGGGCCGGCACTCGCGAAGCTCGCCGCCGAGCAGGACCGTCGCTGGTTCGAGCAGGTCGCGCCGGCGTGGCGCGAACGCCATCGGACGGTCGCGGAGGAGCGCAAGCGCTGCGACGCCCTCGACGCGCACGCGCAGGAGGGCGAGCTTGCCCTCGAGGCGGCGTGGGAGCGGGCGCGGCTCGCCGAGTCGCTCGACGGTCGCTTGGCTGCGCTGCCGCTCTACCGCCGGCTCGTCGAGCGCCATCCCGAGCACGTGCCCGCGGTGTACACCTACGGCCGGGTGCTGCTCCAGGGCGGCGACGAGCAGGGCGTCGCGCTCGTCGAGCGCGCAATGGCGCTCGACGCCGAGGCCGAGCAGTCGGGTGCGGCGCTCCTGTTCGAGTTCTATCGGGCGCGCAAGGACGTCGCCGGCATGGACCGCTGGCACGCCAGGCTCGACGAGCTCGCCGGGACGCGCGCGAAGGCGCACGCCGAGCTCACGCGGTTCGAGCCGAAGGACCCGCTCGAGGCGCACGGCGTTTCGGGGCCGACGCTGGCGAAGCTCGCCGCGGTGATCGCCGAGATCCGCAAGGTGAAGCGGGCGTGGCTTGTCCGGAAGCACGGCGGACACCTGCCGAAGGTGCCCGGCTACCTGCTCCTGCTCGAGTTCGCCTGGACATCCCACCTCACCGGCGGCCGCAACCGTGCGGTGCGCGCCGTGTTCGATCGGTTCGCGGTGGACGAGGATGGCCCCGTCGTGATCCGCGACGCGGCGGAGTCGCGCCGGCTGCGCAAGGCAGTCGCGACGGTCCCGGGCGCACTGATTTTCGAACGCCACTGATCAGGCCCGCCGCGGCTTGTGCGACCCCCCTCCCGCGGGCTCAGCGCGTCGGCGTCGCCGCTGGGCTGGGTCTCGCGGCGGCAGCGCCGCGGCCGACGGCTGCGGCGAGAGCTCGTCGGCCTTGTCGACCCAGCCGCCGCCGAGCGCCTTGTAGATGTTGACGAGCGAGCCGTAGAGCTCGGAGCCGGCTGCCGGGCGGGGTGGTGACGAGGAACCCCTACGTCGTCGCGGCGAAGTTCGTGCTGGAGAAAGGCGCGCCCGACGCGGTAGTCCGCCCGCGGTCCTCGCGTCACTTGCCTTGGCACGCGCATCGGGCGGGTGCGCGCGGCCAGGCTTCTGCGGTCCGCCTTCAATCGCCCAGGGCCACTAGCGCCGCGCGCGCGACCTCCTCGCCCCACTCCTGGACGAAGTGTCCGGCCTGCGCATGCACGTAGGGCTCCGGACAACCACGGATCTGCCGGCGCAGCGCATCCATCACCGGTGGCCCGAGGACCGGGTCGGTCGCGCCGATCGCCATGAACGTGCGCCCCTGCCACTCCCGCCGCCACCACTCGCGTGCTCGGCGTGAGAGCGCGGCGCCGTCCGCCTCGGGGCGATCGGGCACCAGGTTCGGGAACCGCCGCACGCCCGCCTTGTAGCTCGCGTCGGGATACGGCGCGGCGTACGCCGCCGCCTCTGCGTCGCTGAGATGCGGACACGAGCGCTTCATCAGCTTCGCGATGTCCATGTCGGGGTTCTTGTTGGCCCAGGCGCGCCACGCGAGAAAGCCCTCGCTTAGCGGGGCGTCGCCGGTGCCCAGCGTGGTATTCATGACGAGCAGGCGCGCGAACCGGTCCGGCATGTCCATCGGCAGCGTGAGGCCCAGGAGCCCGCCCCAGTCCTGCACGACGAGCGTCACACCGCGAAGATCGAGCGCCGCGACCAACGCGACGAGCGAGTCGCGGTGGCGGGTGAAGGTGTACCACGCCTCGTCGGCCGGCTTGTCGCTGCGGCCGAAGCCGAACAGATCAGGCGCGACGATGCGCGCGCCGCTCGCAGCGAACACCGGCAGCATCCGCCGGTAGAGATAGCTCCACGTCGGCTGCCCGTGGAGGCATAGGAACGCTCGCGCCGCGCCGCTTGGCCCCTCGTCGAGGTAGTGCATGCGCAGGCCGTTGAAGCCGGGAAGGCTCTCGAGGTAGTGCGGCGCAAACGCGAAACCGGGAAGGGCGGCGAAGCGCGCGTCGGGGGTGCGGAGGATCTCGGACATGGCGCCCCGCTACTCCGCGAACCCGACGCCGAGCGACGCCAGCCGATTGACCTCGGCATGCGAGAACCCCCAGTCCGCAAGCGCTTCGCGTCCCAGGGCGCCGCGCTCGGGCGGTGGACGCTCGACGGCGCCGGGCGTACGCGAGAAGCGCGGCGCCGGGGCGGGCTGCTCCACGCCGCCCACTCCGACGTAGCCGCCGCGCGCGAGGTTGTGCGGGTGCCCTCGCGCCTCCGAGAAGGTGAGGACGGGTGCGAAGCACGCATCGGACCCTTCAAAGACGCGGCACCACTCGTCGCGGGTCCTCGAGCGGAACGCCGCCGCAAAGCGTTGCCGCAGCTCGGGCCAGCCCTTGCGATCGTGCTGCGTCGGCAGACGCTCGCCCGCGAGCCCCAGGCGATCGAGCAGCTCCGCGTAGAACTTGGCCTCGATCGCGCCGATTGCGACGAACCGGCTGTCGCTCGTCTCATAGACGTCGTACCACGGCGCACCCGAGTCGAGCGCGTTCGTGCCGCGGGCCTCGGTCCACGTCCCTTCGTGCAGCATCCCCGAGTACATCGCGGCGAGGAGCGAGGACCCTTCCACCATGGCCGCATCCACGACCTGACCTTTGCCGGTGCGCTGCGACTCGACGAACGCACAGGCGATGCCGAACGCGAGCAGCATTCCGCCGCCGCCAAAGTCGCCGACGAGATTGAGGGGCGGCACCGGCGCGCTGCCGCCCCGCCCGATCGCGTTCAGCACGCCGGACAACGCGATGTAGTTGATGTCGTGGCCGGCGCGCGGCGCGAGCGGGCCGTCCTGGCCCCAGCCGGTCATGCGGCCGTAGACCACTTTCGGGTTCGCGGCCAGCACGACGTCGGGGCCGAGGCCGAGGCGCTCCATCACGCCGGGGCGGGAACCCTCGATCAGGGCATCGGCTTTCTGCGCGAGGAGGAGGGCGGCGGCAACGCCGTCCTGCGACTTGAGGTCGAGCGTGACCGACCGGCGGCCGCGCAGCATGACGTCGAACGCGCGGCGCCGCTCGAGGCCGAGACCCGGATCGCTCGGCCGGTCGACCAGGAGCACGTCGGCGCCCATGTCGGCGAGCATCATTCCGCAGAACGGGCCCGGGCCGAGCGCCTCGAACTCCAGCACGCGCACCCCCGCGAGCGGTCCCATGCGAGACCAGCCTAGCTGAGCCCGGTCACGGGCAGGGCCGCGCCATGGATGGCGCGCGCACCGTCCGACGCCAGGAACCGGATCGTGCTCGCCAGATCCTCAGGGGCCACCCACCGGTGCGGATCGGCATTCGCCATCGCCTTGCGGTTCTCCGGCGTATCGATCACGGTGGGCAGCACGCAATTGACGTTGATGTTCTTCTCGCGCAACTCGGCTGCCATCGCCTCGGTCAATCGGATCACCACACTCTTTGCGGCGACGTAGGCACCCATCTGTGCGACGCCCTTCTGAGCGGCGTAGGCCCCGACGTTGATGATCTTGCCGCCGCCGGCCTCGATCATTCCCGGCACCACCGCC
>DATEDA010000161.1:0-7788 GCA_035286595.1 Burkholderiales bacterium
GGCGCGCTTGTAGTCCTGCAGCGCGCCGGCGACGATCTCGGAGGCCGACGCCGAGCCGCCGTTGACGAGCACGACCATCGGCACGGTCTTCACCAGCGCCGGCAGGCTCCGCAGGTAGTCCTCGCGCGTGCCGCGCAGGTAGTCCACGGGGCTCGCCACGTACGTGCGCTTCGCGTCTTCGGTGCGACCGTCGGTCGTCACCACGGTCACTTTCGGCGGCAGGAACGCGGCCGAGATCCCGACCGCGCCGTTCAGCAACCCGCCCGGGTCGTTGCGCAGATCGAGCACGAGCCCCTTCAGCGCGCCGTCCTTGTACAGCGTGGTCAGATGCTTGACCAGGTTCTCGCCGGTGTGCTCCTGGAACTGCGCCACGCGGACGTACCCGTACCCGGGCTCGATCAGCTTCGACTTCACGCTCTGCACGCGGATGACGTCGCGCACCACCGTGACCTCGAACGGCCGCGCCTCGCCCTTGCGGACGATGGTGAGGCGGATGGAGGTCTTCGGCTTGCCGCGCATCCGCTTGACGGCGTCGTTGAGGTTCATCCCCTTCACCGGGGTGTCGTCGAGCTTGATGATCAGGTCGCCCGGCTTCAGGCCCGCGCGGAACGCCGGGGTGTCCTCGATCGGCGAGACGACCTTGACGAAGCCGTCCTCCATGCCGACCTCGATCCCGAGGCCGCCGAACTCGCCCTGCGTCCCGACCTGCAGCTCCTTGAACGCTTCCTGGTCGAGGTAGGCCGAATGCGGGTCGAGGCCGGTGAGCATGCCGTTGATCGCCTCGGTGATCAGCTTCTTGTCCTCGACCGGCTCGACGTAGCCCTTCTTGATCGCGTCGAAGACGTCGGCGAAGGCGCGCAGCTCGTCCACCGGCAGCGGATACTTCGCCGCCTCGCGCTGCGCGACCGCGGAGAAGTTGAGCGACAGCAGGACGCCTGCCAGCACTCCGACCAGCACCAGGCTTACCTGCTTGATTTTGCTGCCCATGGGAAGAAGCTCCAAACCGGCTATTTCGATCTCAGCCAGGGCACCGGGTCGAAAGCCCGGCCCCGATGGCGCAACTCGAAGTATAAACCCGAAGATTCGTTCCCGCCGCTCGCACCCACGGTGGCGATGACGTCGCCGCCGTGAACTGCGTCACCGACCCGCCTCAGTACCGCCTCGTTGTTGGCATAGATGCTGAGGTAGTCGTCGCCGTGGTCCAGGATCAGCAGGTTCCCGTACCCCCGCAGCCAGTCGGCGAACACCACCCGGCCCGCGGCGACGGCGTGCACTTCGTCACCCTCGGGTGCCCGGAAGAACACCCCTTTCGGGGACGGGCTCGCCACCTGCGGTGGCGTGCCGTACCGCACTGCGAGCTCCCCGCGGACCGGCGTGGGCAGGCGCCCTTTGAGCTTCCCGAACACTCCGACCGCGGGCGCGCTCGGGCGCGCGGCGCCCGGGCGCGGCGGCGGTCGCATCGCGCGCGCCAGCTCCTGGACCAGGCGCGCAAGCCGCGCCTCGTTCTTCTGAGCGGCGTCCAGATCGCGCCGCGCCTTGCGGACGTCGCCGGCGATCCGCGCCACCACCTCGCGGCGCTCCGCGGCCTTTCGGCGCAGCACCTCCCGCTCCGCCCGGGCTCTCGCCTCGACCGCGGCGCGCTCCTCCCCCTTGGCACGCCCTGCCGCTTCGAGCCCCGCGAGCCGCGCGAGCTCCTCGCGGGCGCCACGGATGAGGTCGGCCTGCGCGCGGGAGACATAAGTCTCGTAGACGAGCCGGCGGGAGATCGCCTGCGGATCGTCGCCCGAGAAGAGCGCCTGCAGCACGCCGCCCTCGCGCTGGACGTAGCGCGCCTGGAGGAGGCGCGAGAGCTGGGACTGGCGCGCGTCGAGCGCCGCTCGGACCGCCTGCGAGTCGGCGGTGATCCGCGCGAGCTCGCCACGCAGCCGGTCGCGCTCCGCCGCGAGCTCGCGCAAGCTGCGGTTCGCCTCCGAGATCGCGGTCTCCGACCCGCGCAGCTCGTCGGTGGCCTCGGCGCGCGCGCCTTCGGCGGCCGCGAGTTCCTTCCTGAGGCGCTCGATCCGGCCGCGCAGCGCCTTGAGCTCGTCCTCGCTCGTGGTTTCGGCCGCCGCGTCGACGCCGACGGCGAGCAGCGCCGCGAGAACCAGGCACGCCGCCGGGCGGATCAAGCGCGGGCTTTCCCCTGGTCGGCGACGGCGCGCGCCTTGGCCTCGGCCGCCGCCGGGTCGCCGAGGTAGTAGTGCCGCAGCGGCTTCAGCCGCTCGTCGAGCTCGTACACGAGCGGGATCCCGGTCGGGATGTTGAGGCCGACGATGTCGGCGTCGCTGACGCCGTCGAGATACTTCACCAGCGCGCGCAGGCTGTTGCCGTGCGCCGCGATGATGACGCGCCGGCCGTCGTCCACGGCCGGCGCGATCGACTCCTTCCAGTACGGCAGAAACCGCGCGACGGTGTCCTTCAGGCACTCGGTGCGCGGCAGGTCTCCCGGCGCGATCTCGCGGTAGCGCGGGTCGCCCATGGGGTTCCGCGGGTCGTCGGCCGCGAGCGGCGGCGGGGGCACGTCGTAGCTCCGCCGCCAGACATTGACCTGGGCCGCGCCGAACTTGGTGGCCATCTCGGCCTTGTTCAGGCCCTGCAGCGCGCCGTAGTGCCGCTCGTTGAGCCGCCACGAGTTCGCGACCGGGATCCACATCAGGTCCATCTCCTCGAGCGCGAGCCACAGCGTCTTGATCGCGCGCTTGAGAACCGAGGTATGGGCGAGGTCGAAGCCGAGGCCTGCCTCCCGCATCAGCCGGCCCGCTTCGCGCGCCTCCCGCTCACCCTGTGCGGTGAGCTCGACGTCGGTCCAGCCCGTGAAGCGGTTCTCCCTGTTCCAGACGCTTTCGCCGTGCCGGAGCAGCACGAGCTTCTTCATGCCCGGTTCCCGGTTTTGCAGCGCACAGTCACAATCTTATAATATCGTGATTCGCATGAAATTCTTCCAGGATCCGCAGAACCTCCTCCTCATCGCGGTCGCGCTCGTCAGCGGCGCGATGCTCCTGTGGCCACTCGTCAGGCGCGGCGCCGGGGGGCCATGGGTGAGCACCCTCGAGGCGACGATGCTGATCAATCAGAAGGATGCGCTCGTGCTCGACGTGCGCGAGCCGGGCGAGTTCGCCCAGGGCCACATCCTGAACGCGCGCAACATCCCGGTCGGTGAGCTCGAGACGCGGGTCAAGGAGATCGAGCGGTATAAGGCGAAGCCCGTGATCTGCGCCTGCGCCACCGGAAACCGCTCGGGCAACGCCGCGGGCATCCTGCGCCAGCACGGGTTCACGAACGTCGTGACCCTGAGCGGCGGGACCGCGGCCTGGCAGCAGGCGGGGCTGCCGACGGAGAAGAAGTAGGTGCCCCGCAGGGTGCGGATGTACGTGACCGACTGGTGCCCATTCTGCCGTCGCGCGAAGGCGCTGCTGAACTCGAAAGGCGTCGTCGAGATCGAGGAGATCCACGTCCAGCTCGACGCGCAGGGCCGCGCCGAGCTCCAGGCGAAGACCGGCGGGCGGACGGTGCCGCAGATCTACATCGGCGGCCGGCACGTCGGCGGATGCGACGAGCTCTACGCGCTCGAGCGGGCAGGCGACCTCGATTCGCTCCTCGCCCAACCATGACGGCGCCGCCGCCCGTCCAACATGCCGGCGCGGCTCGCGGTGCGGGCGCACGGCCTCGGGAGATTGAATGAGCGAGCAGCAGCCGGCTTTCAGCATCGAGAAGATCTACGTCAAAGACGCCTCGCTCGAGGCGCCCAACACGCCGCAGATCTTCTTCGAGCAGACCCAGCCGCAGGTCGAGGTCCAGCTCCGGACGAGCGCCGAGCGCATCGCCGAGGCGCTCTACGAGGTCGTCGTCACCGTCACCGTGACCGCGAAAGCCGGCGACAAGACCTGCTTCCTGGTCGAAGGCGCGCAGGCGGGGATCTTCCAGATCCGCAACGTCCCCGAGTCCGACCTCGAGCCGATCCTCGGGATCGCGTGCCCGAACATCCTCTTCCCCTACGCCCGCGAGACCGTCGCCGACCTGGTCGCGCGGGCGGGCTTCCCGCCCATCCACCTCGCGCCGGTGAACTTCGAGGCGATGTACGCGGCCCGCAAGCAGGCCGAGGCGGGCGAGGCCGGGCCGCGAATCGAGGTCGCGCACTGATGCGCGCCGCGCTCGTCGTCCTCGCCGTTGCGGCCCCGCTCGCGGCGCACGCCGAGTTCCGCTCGATCGGCGAGCCGGCCGTCATGTACGACGCGCCGTCGGTTCGCGCGAGCAAGCTCTACGTCGCCGGGCGCAACCTCCCGGTCGAGGTGATCTCGACCGACGGGGCGTGGGTCAAGGTGCGCGATCCGTTCGGGGGACTCTCCTGGGTGGAGCGGAAAGCGCTCGCCGAGCGGCGCACCGTGCTCGTCACCGCCGCGGTCGCCGACGTGCGGCTGCGCGCCGAGGACGCCGCCCCGCTCGCGTTCCAGGCGCAGGCCGGCGTGGTGCTCGAGGTGATCGAGGTCGGCCCGTCCGGCTGGGCGCGAGTGCGGCACGCCGACGGCGCGTCCGGGTACGTGCGCATCACCCAGGTCTGGGGCATCTAAAGCCCGAGCCGCACGCTGCGGCCCACCGCCATGAAGATCACGATCCTCGGCGCTGGAGCCTGGGGCACCGCGCTCGGCATTGCGCTCGCGGGACGCCACGAAGTGACGCTTTGGGTGCGGGACGCGGCGCAACGCGCGGCGCTCGCGGCGGACCGGCGCAGCCGCTATCTCAGCGAGGTGCCGGTTCCCGCAGCGGTCGGTGTCACGGACGATGCGCTGGCCGCGATCCGGAGCTGCGACCTCGTTCTCGTCGCCACGCCGACGGCGGGCCTGCGCGCGGCGGTCGGGCTCGTGCGCGATGCGGGCAAGCACGTGCCGGTCGTATGGGCGTGCAAGGGCTTCGAGGCGTCGAGCGCGAAGCTGCCGCATCAGATCGTCGCGGAGACGCTGCGCACCGGTGCGCCGGCGGGCGCGCTCTCGGGCCCGAGCTTCGCGCTGGAGGTGGCGCGCGGCCTGCCGACCGCGCTCACGCTCGCCGCCGCGGACATCGGGCTCGCCCGCGATCTGGCGCGGGCGCTGCACCAGCCGCGCCTGCGGGTCTACTACACCGACGACCTCGCGGGCGTGGAGGTGGGCGGCGCGGTGAAGAACGTGATGGCGATCGCGACCGGCATCGCCGACGGGCTGGGTCTCGGCCAGAACGCGCGCGCCGCGCTCATCACCCGCGGGCTCGCCGAGGTCACTCGCCTCGGCGTCGCGCTGGGGGGGCGACCCGAGACGTTCACCGGCCTCACCGGCGCCGGCGATCTGATCCTCACCTGCACCGGGGACCTGTCGCGCAACCGTCGCGTCGGGCTTGCCCTCGGAACCGGTGAAGCGCTCGATGCGATCCTCGCCCGGCTCGGCCACGTGGCCGAAGGCGTCTACACGGCGCGCGAGGTCGATCGCCTGGCGCGCGACCGCGCGATCGACATGCCGATCACGCGCGCGGTGTGCGCCGTGCTGTTCGAAGGCCTGGCGCCGGCGGCTGCGGTCGAGCGGCTGCTGGCGCGCGACCCGCGGAGCGAGAGCTAGCCCCCTTTGGCTCGTGACGGCGGGCCCCGGCCACGGACCGGCGTTACGCTTCGTACTTGAACGAGAGCTGCACCCGGGTCCGGTATGCGACGACCTTGCCGTTCTCCACCTTCAAGTCCATCTTCGTGACCTCGGCGATGCGCAGGTCGCGCAGCGACTTCGACGCCGTCTGGACCGCGCGCTTCGCGGCGTCCTCCCAGGAGTCGCTGCTCGAGCCGATGACGTCGATCACGCGATAGATGCCGTCGCTGCGGTTCTTCTTGGCCATGGTCTACTCCTTGAGGGGTGGATTGAACAGGACGCCGCGCGCGCCGCGGCCGAACCATGATACGCGCGTTCGCGGGGGTTCGGCCCCGCGACGCGCGGGTGGTTTTCGTCAGCGCGGCCAGGTGCGGGCGACGACCCAGTTCTCCACGCGCGCCGCACCGGCGCGCTTGAGCGTCCGCGCGAGCTCCTCGACGGTTGCGCCGGTGGTCATCACGTCGTCGACGACGGCGAGCGTCTGTCCGGCGAGCGCCGCCGCACACGCGAACGCCCCGCGCACGTTGGCCGCCCGCGCGTCGTGCGGCAGGTCGGTCTGCGGGACGGTGTCGCGGACGCGCTCGACGTAGGACGGCGCGAGCGGGGCATCCGCGCGGCGCGCCACCCAGCGCGCGATCTCCAGCGCCTGGTTGAAGCCGCGCTCGGCGAGCCGGCGCGGCGCGAGCGGCATCGGGACGACGGCGTCGACCCGGCGGCTGCCGACCTGCCGCGCCAAGGCTTCCCCGAACAGCTCGGCGAGCGCCAGGCGCCGGCCGTACTTGAGCGCGCGCACGAGCCGATCGATCGGGAACTCGTATTGCCAGACCGCCACCGTGACGTCGAACTGCGGCGGCCGGGTGAGGCACGCACCGCAGAGCGCGGCCCCGGTGCTCGGGCCGGCGCATTGCGGGCAGGCCTCGCCGAGCCACGGCAGGTCGGCGGTGCACCCGTCGCACAGGAGCGCATCGGCGCTCGCCGCGCCGCAGAGCAGACAGTCCTGCCCGAGGAGCGAGCGCCTAACGATCGAGCCGATGTTGAACCGGCGCCGGGGCACGGGTTGACAGGGAACGGTGGCCGCCAGACACTCGCCGCCGAGTGTCGGGAGACTAAGTGTCGGGAGACTAAGTCGTGACGGATGTGACGGTCAACGAGGTGCGCTCGCCGGCGGCGCGCGGGCCCGGCCGGTGGTCGACCGCCGAGGTGGGGCGGCTGTTCGACCTGCCGTTCAACGACCTCGTCTTTCGCGCCGCCGCCGCGCACCGGGAGCACTTCGACCCCAACCGCGTCCAGCTCTCGACGCTGCTCTCCATCAAGACCGGCGGCTGCCCCGAGGACTGCGCCTACTGCCCGCAGGCCGCGCGCTACGGCACCGGCGTCGCGAACGAGCCGCTCCTCGGGCTGGAGGCGGTGGTCGAGGCGGCCACCGCGGCGAAGGCCGCGGGCGCGACCCGCTTCTGCATGGGCGCCGCCTGGCGCGGCCCGAAGGCGAAGGACCTCGAGCAGGTCGCGGCGATGGTGCGCGCGGTGAAAGCGCTCGGGCTGGAGACCTGCGCCACCCTCGGGATGCTCCGCGAGGGTCAGGCCGAAGCGCTCGCCGCAGCGGGCCTCGATTACTACAACCACAATCTCGACACCTCGCCCCAGTTCTACGGCGAGATCATCACGACCCGCACCTATGCGGATCGCCTCGACACGCTCGCGAAGGTGCGCGGCGCCGGCATTCGGGTGTGCTGCGGCGGGATCGTCGGCATGGGCGAGCCGCGCGCGGTACGCGCGGCGCTGATCGCCACGCTCGCGAGTCTCGACCCGCCGCCGGAGTCCGTGCCGATCAACGAGTTGGTTCAAGTCGAGGGCACGCCGCTCGCCGGCACGGCGCGGCTCGACTGGACGGAGTTCGTCCGGACGATCGCCGTGGCGCGGATCACGATGCCGACGAGCGTCGTGCGGCTGTCCGCCGGGCGGCGCGAGATGCCGGAGGCGGTGCAGGCGCTCTGCTTCCTCGCCGGCGCGAACTCGATTTTCTACGGTGAGCGGCTGCTCACCACCGGCAATCCGGAGACGGCGGCAGACCGGGCCCTGCTCGCGAAGCTCGGGATCGCGCCGCTTGAATGAGCGGCTGGCTCGACCCGCGAGCGGCGCGCCGCTG
>DATEDA010000162.1:0-28455 GCA_035286595.1 Burkholderiales bacterium
CGAGCTCGCCCGAGTCGGACAGGCCCTCGATCGTGTCGACCTTGCGGCCGTTCGCCTGCACCGCGAGCATCAGGCAGCCGCGCACGATCTTGCCGTCGACGCGGAGCGTGCACGCGCCGCACACGCCGTGCTCGCAGCCGACGTGGGAGCCGGTGAGCCCCATCTCCTCGCGGAGGAAGTCGACGAGATGCTGGCGCGCCGGAATGGGTCGCGTCACGCTGACGCCGTTGAGGATCAGCGCGGTCTGAATGGTGTGCTCCATCTCAGCCCCCTATGCTGCGAGCGCCGCCAGCGCACGGCCCGTCAGCACGCGCGCGAGATGCAGCTTGGTCGCCGACGAGTGGTAGAGATCCGCCGGCGGGGCGAGATCCTTCGCGAGCGCATCCTGCGCCGCCTTGACGACCTCGGGGCCATAGGCCTTGCCGTCGACTGCCGCCGCCGCATTCCCGGCCAGCATCGGCCGATCGCCGGCGCCAAGGAACGCCAGCCGCACGTCCGCGAGCTTCCCTCCGCCGACCTTCGCGTGCGCGGCGACGCCGACGATGGCGTAATCGCCGACCCGGCGCGCGAGCTCGAGGAACGCCGACCGATATCCGGTGCCGGCCACCTTGACCTCGCCGGCGACGAGGACCTCCCCCGGCCGGAGATCGGTCGCGTAGATCCCCTTGAAGAACTGCCGCGCGGGCACGCGCCGCTCGCCGTTGCGGCTCGCGAGCACGAACGTCGCGTCGAGCGCGACGCAACAGGCCGGATACTCGGCGGCAGGATCGGCGAGCGCGATGCTGCCGCCGAACGTGCCCACGTTGCGGATCGCGACGTGCGCGACCTGCTTCACCGCCTGCGCGAGCAGCGGGAGGCTGCGGGCGATCTCGGGCGAGCCCTCGAGATCGGCGTGAGTGGTGAGCGCGCCGATGCGCACCGTGTCCCCGTCGACCTTGATGCCTGCAAGACCGCGCACGCCGGTGATGTCGATCAGGACGCCGGGCGACGACAAGCGCATGTTGAGCGACGGGATCAGGCTCTGCCCGCCCGCGAGGAGCTTCGCGCCGTCGCCGTGGCGCTCGAGCAGATCGAACACCTCGGCGAGAGTCGCGGGCTTGGAATAGGCGAACGAGGGCGCTTTCATGGCAGGTCCTCCTCCCCCTGAAGGCTTCGGATGTTACGCGGGCGGTTTCGCCGCGTCACATTGCACCGCGAAACGCCCGGTCCTGGCGAGCCTCCCCCTCAGCGGAGCTTCGAGTAGCTCGTCGGCTTGAGGATCATGCTCGTCAGCTCGCGGATGATCGGCCCGTCCTTCTCGGTCTCGGCGCGCTTCGCGATCCATTCCGGGTCGCTCTGGAACGCGTTCCAGCGGCTCTCGCGCTCGGCGAGGCTCTCCCACTCGAGCAGGTAGTACAGGTCGGTGTTGCTGCCGCCGATCTCGACCGTCCAGAAGCCGACCGGGCGAATCCCGTGCTTCTCCCACATCTTGAGGGTCATCGTCTCGAAGCGCTTGTTCAGCGCCGGGAGCCGTCCCGGCAGGCAGCGGTAGATGCGCAGCTCGTGAAGCATCGTCGTTCCTCGATTATCGTACGTTGACTTCGATGTCGCGCAGCACCGGGTCGCCCTCGCGCGCGATCTCGTTCTCGATCAGCGCCCCGCACCCCGGGCAGAAGAACTGGCGGAACACTGGTCGTTCGTCGATGTAGCGCCGCCAGTCGCCCACGTTCGGGTTCGACGCGGTGATCTCGCGGTCGGCGCGCTCGCAGTGCTCCTTGTAGTTCTCGCGCACTGGCCCGAGGTCGGCCGCGCACTTCGAGCACGCCGTATGCAGGCTGCCATTCACCTTCCGCACGTCGAGGTTGTCGGTGATGTGCGCCACGACTTTGCCCGTGAGCGTCTTCACCGTCCCGTCCTTCCTCCGCCGCCCCTCCCGGCGCTCGGCGCGGAGCTGTCGCGTCGCTTCGACGTCGAGCTTCTCGTCCTCCGTCACCACCACGCCGTAGATGTCGCGCGCCGCATGGCGGGAGACGGCCAGATTCTCGACGACGTCGCGCCAGACCCGCTCCGGCTCGCGCTCGAGCGGATCGCCGAAGCCCCCGGCCGCAGTCCAGATCACCGAGTAGACGTCCGCCGGATGCTGCAGGAAGTTCTCCTGCCGCAGCTGCAGCTCCTCCGTCGTGCCTTTTACCTCGGCGATGTCGGAGATGAGCTCGCTCCTCGCCAGCCGCTCCTTGATGTCGGTGTCCCGCACGAACTTGTAGACGTTCACCGTCGCCGGGTAACCGCCCATCATGCCGGTGGAGGTGGGGATCGCGTTGCCGGACGAGAGCGTGTCGTGGGTGATCACCGGCGTGCGATGCGGCACGAAGCAGGTCTCCGCCGAGAGCCCGCCGCGCCAGCGCCCCGCGCCGCCGGAGTCGACGACCTCCTTGCGGTAGAGCACCAGCATCGGAAAAGACTGCTCGTTGTGCTCGACGTTCGGCAGCCGGCAGATCGGCGTTCGCGACTGCCCGCCGTTCGAGATGCCGTCGCCGATCGAGAACGCGCCGATCGCGCCGCCGATCGGGTCGACCAGGATGTAGCCATAGCGATCGCCCCATTGATCGATGCCGCGGAAGAGGGTCGCCGGCCACTGGCTCGTCCCGCCGATGCACATGATGTCCTCGCGCATCCGCGGGTCGCTGAAGAGCATCTTCGACAGCACGTTGTACGCGGGATAGAGCGAGATCTCCATGGCCTGCACCGGCGCGGTGGACACCGAGGCCGGGAAGGTCGCGCAGTTGAACGTCCCCGGCGTCGGATCGAACTCGACGTGCCGGAGCGCCCCGCCGATGGCGAAGTACTGGTCCCAGCACAGCAATTGGTTGAGCGCGACCATGATCGCGCCGCGCCACCCGGAGAACGTGGCGTTCATCGCTCCGTCCTGCGGCGCGGTGCCCTCGTTCTCGAAGATGAGCGTGTTGCCCTGCTTCCGGAGCGTGAGCATCACGGTGTGGGTGCGGCGGTCGCCCGGCCGGCAGCACTCGACGTACGTCCGGTCGCGCCAGGTGCCGTCGGGCAGGCGCTTCAGCTTGTCGAGGAACGCGCGCTCGGCGTTGTCGAGGATGCGCTTCATCACCCCCTTGACGACCTCGGGGCCGTAGCGCTTGATGAGCCGCAGGATGCGGTCGCGCGCGGTCATGTTCCCGGCGAGCTGCGCCCGGAAGTCGAGCGCCACCGCATCGGGCTTGCGCGAGGCGCGCAGGTACGCCTCCTCGATGTCGCGCCGGATCTCGTTGCCCTCGACGATCTTGATCGGCGGCAGGCAGATGCCTTCCTCGAAGGCGTTCTCGGCCGAGGGGCAGAACGACGACGGGGTCTTGCCGCCGATGTCGTACTGGTGGAGGCAGTTCGTGACCCAGCAGAAGAGCTCGCCCTTCCAGAACACCGGGCAGATCAGCATCACGTCCTGCTGGTGCGCCGCGCCGACCCACGGGTCGTTGGCGAGGAACATGTCGCCGTCGCGGATGCCCGGGTTGTCGCTGCGGTACTCGAGGATCCACTTCACCTGGGTGTCGGTGACGCCGGACATGTACTGCATGTACGGCCCGAAGTACACGAACTCGCCGTCCTCGGTGAGGATCGAGGGGTTCAGGTCGAGCGCGTACATGGCCACGGGCGAGCCGGAGATCCTCTGGATCGTCGCGCCGTGCTCCTCGTTGACGTGCCAGAGCGAGTGGCGCACCACCTCGTAGGTGATCGGATCGATCGCCTTCTTGAACTTCGTGTGGAGCTTCAGCTTCTTGGCAATCGAGAGCTTCTTCGGCGGCACGTACCCGTAGGTCTTGCCGTCGAAGACGACGCCTTTCATCTCGCTCACCTTGGGCATGGCTGCCTCACTTGAACAGGATCTCGAAGTTCCCGAACGCATCCACCCGGAGCGTTCGCCCGGGGTGCACGACGACGTTGGTCTGGGTCGTTTCTATCACACACGGGCCCTTGATGCGGTTCCCGGGCCGGAGCCGCGCGCCGTCGAAGACCGGCGTCTTCAGCGTGCGCTTCGGCTCCGCCCAATAGATGTCGCGCGTCTCCCGCTTCGCCTCCCGCGGGATGGCGGTCGAGAGCTTCCGCGCCTTCGGGAGCTTCGGCCGGGGGGTCGCGGCGGTCGCGCGCACGCGCAGCGTGACGATCTCGAGCCGCGCGGGCCGGTAGGACGAGCCCCGGCCGTAGAGCCGCTCGTAGCGGGCATAGAACCGGCTCCGCAGCGGCTCCGACCAGCCGTTGCGGAGGACCCCTTCCTTTCCCCCGCCGGCACCTTTGAGGCGGCCTTCGGGCAGCATCACCTCGACCTCGTTGATCTGGCCGCGGTGGCGCATGTCGAGCGAGAAGCTGAACGCCCGGCGCGCTTTGGGGATGCCGTCGCGGTCCATCTGCGTCTCGGCGCGCTGCCGCAACTCCGCCAATTCCCTGTTGACCCGTGCGGGATCGAACGGCGAGGCCTGGATGTCGACCTGCTCGTAGACGTGCAGGATGTCGGCCGCGGCGGCGCCGAACGCGCACCAGGTCGAGGCAATCTCGCGCAGCGGGACGATTACCTTCTGCACCCCGAGCTCCGCGCCGAACACGCCGGCGTGCACCGGGCCCGCGCCGCCGAAGGCGAACAACACGAAGTCGCGCGGGTCGTGGCCCTTCTCGACCGTCATCTTGCGGATGATGTCGGCCATCTTGAACTCGGCGATCTTCGCGATGCCGCTCGCCGCCTCGGCGACCCCGAGGCCGAGCTTGTCGGCCACCGACTTCACCGCGGCCACCGCGCTTGCCTTGTCGAGCTTCATGCGTCCGCCGAGAAAGTTGTCGGGGTCGATGTAGCCGAGCACGACGTCGGCATCGGTGACCGTCGGCGTCGCGTTCCCCTTCCCGTAGCAGGCGGGTCCCGGGTCGGCGCCGGCGCTGTCGGGCCCGACGCGGAGCGTCCGTCCAAACTCGTCCACGCGCGCGAGGCTGCCGCCGCCGGAGCCGATCGCCTGGATGTCGACCTTCGGCAGGAAGTAGTCGTACTGGACCACATTCGAGATGAAGGAGTACTCGGGCTGGCCGCCGGCGATGATGCCGACGTCGAACGAGGTGCCGCCCATGTCGGTGGTGATGATGTCGGATACGCCGATCAGCTTGCCGAAGAACACCGAGCCGGTGACACCGGAGACCGGTCCCGAGTCGAGCGTGAGGAGCGGCGCCTCCATCGCCTTCTCGACCGACACCGAGCCGCCGCCGCATTGCGTGATCTGCAGCGGCTGGCGATAGCCGTGCGCCTTGAGCTGCCGGTCGAGGTTGGAGAGATAGCGCGACATCACCGGACCGATGTACGCGTTCAAGACGGTCGCGGTGACCCGCTCGTATTCGCCCCATTTGGGCGCGATGTCGATCGAGCAGGAGACGAAGACGTTGGGCGCGATCCGGCGGACCATTTCGCGCACCCGCTGCTCGTGACCGGGATGGCGGAACGACCAGAGGAAACAGATCGCGATCGCGTCGCAGCCATCGGCGACGAGCTTGCGGATCGCGGCGTCGGCGTCGGGTTCGTTCAGCGGGACGACGACCTCGCCGAAGCAGTCGACGCGCTCGGAGACGCCGTGGACGAACCGCTTGGGGACGATCGGGTCGGGCTTCTGGCTTTCGGGGAAGTGGACGACCTTGCCGATGTCGCGCGAGGTGACCCCGCGCGAGCCGCGCATGATGTGGATCGCGTCCTCGTGGCCCTTGGTCGTGATCAGCCCGACTTTCGCGCCCTTGCGCTGGATCAGGGCGTTCGTGCCGACGGTGGTGCCGTGGGTGAGGATCGCGATCGCGGCGCAGAACCGGTCGAACGGCAGCGCGAGGCGCTCGGCCGCGACGCGCATCGCGTCGAGCATGCCTTCGGCGAAGTTCCCGGGCGTCGAGGCCGCCTTGGTGGCGGTGACCCGGCCGCCCCGGTCGAGGACGACGCAATCGGTAAAGGTGCCGCCGATGTCGACACCGACGAGATAGGGTCCCAGAGGCTCCTCCTTGTTGTTCTTGCGGCGCCCGCGCTGGCGCGCGAGCGCGCCCGAAGCGGAATCAGGCGTCGCCCGCCCGCTGCGCCGCCGGCGGGCGCGTGACCGTGTCGTGCTGCAGGTACTGGTGGACGAAGGCGATCGCCATGCTGCCCTCGCCCACGGCGGAGGCGACGCGCTTCACCGGGCCGAACCGCACGTCCCCGGAGGCGAAGATCCCCGGAACGCTGCTTTCCAGGAGATACGGGTCCCGGTCGTGCGACCAGCGGCCGGCGTTCACCACGTCGACGCCCGTCAGCACGTACCCGCGGCGATCGCGCGCGATCTCGGGCGGCAGCCACTCGGTCTCGGCGTCCGCGCCGATGAAGACGAACAGCCCGCCGCTTTCCCGGCGGCGCACCGTCCCGCTCGCACGCTCGACGAGGTCGATCGCCTCCAGGTGATCGCCTCCGTGCACCGCCTGGACCTCCGATTGCAGCGCCGTCCGGATGTTCGGCCGCCCGCGGATCTTCTCGATGAGGTAGTGCGACATGCTCTTCTCGAGGGCGTTGCCGCGCACGACGAGCGTGACCGTGCGGGCATGGTTGGCGAAGTGCAGCGCCGCCTGGCCGGCCGAGTTGCCGGCGCCGATCAGGTGCACGTCGAGCCCCTGGGTGCCGCTCGCTTCGCTGCGCGCCGCGCCGTAGTACACGCCCTTGCCGATGAGCCGATCGAAGCCGTCGATTTCGAGGCGGCGCCAGCTCACGCCGGTCGCGAGGATGATCGTCCGCGCGTGCAGCGCTTCGGCGCCGTCGAGGACGATGCGCCGCTCCACGGGATCGATGCGGACGATGCTGCGGGTGACCAGGATCTCCGCGCCGAGCCGCCGCGCCTGCTGGAGCGCGCGGCCCGCGAGCTCGTCGCCCGAGACGCCGTTCGGGAAGCCGAGGTAGTTCTCGATGCGCGACGACGTCCCTGCCTGCCCGCCGGGCGCCTCGCGCTCCACGACCAGGGTGCTCAGCCCTTCGGAAGCGCCGTAGACCGCGGCCGCGAGCCCGGCGGGCCCGCCGCCGATGATCACCGTGTCGTACTGCTTCGCGCGCGGGACCGTCTGCAGACCGAGCAGCTCGGCGAGCTCGCGCGGCTTCGGCCGGCGGCGGATGGTTCCGTCGGTGAGCCGCACCGCCGGGCAATCGCCATCGGCCGGTCGCGGCTCGGGCCACCGGGCCGCGAGCTCCGCGGCATCGGGCGCCAGCCACTCGAAGACGACCTGGTTCCGGGCGAGGAACCGCCGCAGGTCCTGGCAGGCGGCGTCCCACCGGTGCCCCACGATCGTCGCGCGAGGCTGCGGTGGCTTGGCGGCGAGGCCCTGCAGTCCGCCGATGCGCTCCCGGGCGAGCGCGCCGACCTGCTCCGAGATCTCCGGCGAAGTGGCGGCGACGGCGTAGAACTCCCGCGCCTCCAGGCGCATCACGCGCGACGGTTCCACCGCGCGATAGCTCCCCAGGAACACCCCGCCGAGCGCGATCGGGACCTCGCCGAAGATCTGACCCGGACCGCGCCAGCCGATCGTGCGCTCGAGGCCGTCGACCATCTTGGTGACCTCGATCCTCCCGGCGAGCGTCGCGAAGAGCGCGCGCTCCTCGCCTTCGTGGACGACGTACTCTCCGGGGCGCAACAGGATGTCCGCGGCCTGCTGGGCGACGCGCGCGAGCACCGCGTGCGGCAGTCCCGAGAACAGCGGAACCGCCGCGACCTCGTCGCTCGTCAACATGGCTCGCCGCTCGAAATCACCGCCTCCTCCGCCCAGCGCCGTCTTTCCTCGACCGGGCCGATGCCCGAACGGGGCTGTATCCTAACTGAATGAGCGCCCCGCTCGCCCTCTTCGTCGGCGACCTCCTCGCCTCGTACGGGTTTCCCGACGGGCATCCGCTCGGCATCGACCGCCAGGGGGCGTTCTGGTCGGAGGCGTTGAAGCGCGGGCTCGACAGGCGCGTTCAGCTGGTGACGCCCCGCCTCGCTACCCGCGAGGAGCTGGAGCGCTTCCACACGCCCGAGCACGTGAGCTGGGTGAAGCTCCGCTCGGAGGTCGGCCACGGCTATCTCGACTACGGCGATACGCCGGCGTTCCCGGGGGTCTTCGAACGCGGCTCCGCGGTCGCCGGGACCGCGATCGAGGGGCTCGAGCGCCTGATGGCGGGCGACGTGCTGCGCACCTTCCAGCCGATCGGGGGGCTGCACCATGCGCGCCGCGGCCAGTCGGCCGGGTTCTGCGTCTTCAACGACCTCGGCGTCGTGATCGACTCGCTGCGCTCACGCTTCGGTGTCCAGCGGATCGGCTACGTCGATGTCGACGTCCACCACGGCGACGGCATCTACTATGCTTACGAGTCGGACCCGGCGCTGATCGTGGTCGACATCCACGAGGACGGACGCTTCCTGTATCCCGGGACCGGTAATGCGCGCGAGATCGGACGGGGCGAGGCCGAGGGGACGAAGCTCAACCTGCCGCTTTCGCCCCGCGCCGGCGACCGCGAGTTCTTCGCCGCCTGGGAGAGCGGGCTTGCGCACCTGCGCCGTTACAAGCCGGAGTTCCTGATTCTCCAGTGCGGCGCCGACGGGCTGGCGGGAGACCCGCTGGGGGACTTGCACTACACCCCCGCGGTGCACGCGCGGGTCGCGCGCGACATGCGGCGGCTTGCGGACGAGATGTGCGGCGGACGCCTGATGGCGTTCGGCGGCGGCGGCTACGACCTCGGGAACCTCGCCGCGGCCTGGACCGCGGTGTTGAGCGAGCTCGCCTGACTCCCTGGCGGGGAGCCCCCGGCGGCGCGCCTGGCAGGCCCGGCGCCGCTTGCGGGAGTGCCTTCCCGCCGCCCCTCCCTCAGCGCTCGCTCGGACGGACGCAGTTCGCGTAGCGCTCCACGGCCGCGCAGACCGCAGCCGCGTCCTCGTCGCGGTGCCCCTGCGCCACCGCCGCATAGTAATGCTGCAGCGCCGCCTGGTAGATCGGGATCGGACAGAGAAGATCGGCGGCGTGGGCGGTGATGATGCGCGCGTCCTTCAACGGAATGGCAAAGTTCATCCCCTCGTGGCGGTAGTCGTTGCGCGCCATCATCGCGCCGCGCACCTCGAACATCGCCGAGCTGGAGGCCGAGCCGCTGATCGCCTCGTGGATCAGCTTCGGATCGAGGCCCGATTTCATCCCGAGCACCATCACCTCGGCCGCCGCGGCGTTGTGGACCAGGTTGAGGATGTTGCCGACCAGCTTCATCTTCATCCCCGACCCGAACTCGCCCACGTAGTGGCTCTTTCTCGCGAAGGCGAGGAGGATGTGCTCGACGCGGTCGTAGGCGGCGCGCTCGCCGCTCCCGAAGGCGGTCAGGCCCCGTCGCTGCGCCTGGATCCGGTTGCCGCTCACGGGACAGTCGAGCATCGTCCGGCCCGATGCCGCGAGGCGATCGCGCGCGCGTTCCTTCTCGCTCACCGGGAACGTGCTGATCTCGATCACGACCTGCGCTGCGCCCCGGGCCTTGTCGAGCCCATCCGGGCCCGAGACGACCTCGTGCAGCGACTCGACCGTGGGCAGGCACAGGATCACCACGTCCGCGCGCTCCGCCGCCACCTTCGGAGTGGCGGCCGGCTTCATCCCGAGCGGCGCGAGCGCGTCGCGCTGGCGCGGGTCGATGTCGCAGCCGATGACCTCGAAGCCGCGCTCGAGCAGGTGCGGCACGATCGCCGAGCCGAGCACGCCGAGCCCGATGAAGCCGATGCGCTCCTGCGTCGCCGCCTGGGTCATGCTCAGAGCTCCTTCAGTGCGGCCGGGTCCGATCGGCAGCTTGACCGGCGCGCCGCGACGCCTTGCGAGCGTAGCGACGTGCTGGAGCGCGGATTCTCCCTCATTGCCGGTGCGAACGGTATAAGCTTCGCCGCGCCCCGGCGGAGCGCGCAACCGAATCTGCCGGGAAGAGGGGGCCGTCAGCGCCCCGCGCCGGGACCCAGCCGGCCCGGGCCGCGGACGAAAGGAGGAGACGCGTGGACGATCCGGGCAACGCGCCCGCCGGCAGCGCCGGCGGGACGAGGTGGAACTTCAACCGCGTCACGGCGCTCGCCCTGGCGGCGATCGCGGCCGCGCTGCTCGCGGCAGTCCCCTACCAGGTCGCCGAGCAGCGCACCGCGTTCGGCCGATCGCTCAGCGGCGTCAACCCGGCGCTGTTCCCGCGGCTCGTCCTGGGGGCGATGCTCGCCCTCGCCATCGCGTACTTCTTCCTCAGCCCGCGGCTGCACGAGCCGAACCTGTTCCGGCGCGTGGCGCCGCGCGCGTTCGTCGACGTGGCGATCACCTTCCTCTGCCTGCTCGGGTACGCGGTCGCGTTGCCGGAGCTGGGGTTCGTCGTCAGCGGCGCCGTCCTGATGGTCGTGCTCACGCTCCTGTACGGCAACCGCAATCATTTCCTGACGGTCGCCACCGCGGTGCTCGCGCCGACGGCGATCTACTTCGGGTTCACCCGACTCCTGCGGGTATCGCTGCCGGAGTTTCCGTTCTTCTAGGCTGAGAGTCGCGCCGGGGCGAACTGACCTCGGCTCGCTCGAGGAGGCGCCGGATCGTGTGGGACTTCTTCATCGAAGGCGCGCAGCTCGCTCTCCGGCTGGACACCTTCATGATGATGTCGGTCGGGCTCCTGCTCGGGATCCTGGTCGGCGCGCTGCCGGGATTCACGACCACGATGGCGCTCGCCATCCTGCTGCCGATCTCGTTCTTCCTCGATCCGCTCGTGGGGATCCCGTTCCTGATCGGGATCACGAAGGGTGGCATCTTCGGCGGCAGCATCCCCGCAATCCTCGTCTCCATCCCCGGCACCGGCGCCTCCGTCGCGACGACCTTCGACGGTCCTGCGCTCACGAAGAAGGGGCAGTCGCGCAAGGCGATGGAGATGGCGCTGTTCGCGTCGGTCTTCGGCGACACCGCGAGCGACATCATCACCATTCTCTTCATCGCCCCGATCGCGCTCGTCGCCCTGAGCTTCGGCCCGCCGGAGCTCGGCGCCATCATCCTGCTCAGCCTCGTCGTCATCAGCGCGAGCGCCACCGGCGCCTTCGTCAAGGGGCTCCTCATGCTCGCGATCGGGCTGTTCTTCGGCCTCGTCGGCCAGGACCCGCTCGGCGGCGTCGCGCGCTTCACCTTCGACTTCTTCCCGCTGCGGTCGGGAATCCCGCTGCTGCCCATGCTGATCGGCGTGTTCGCCCTGCCCGAGGTGTTCGAGGCGGTGGAGCGCAAGACCGCGGCCCTCGCGGCGAAGCTGCCCGCCCGCGCAGGCCCGCGCCTCACCTGGGCGGAGTTCAGGCGCTGCCTGCGAACGATCCTGCGCTCGACCGCGATCGGCACCGTGATCGGCGCGATCCCCGGCATGGGCCAGGTGATCGCCGCGATGGTCGGTTACGCCGCGGCGAAGAATGCATCCAAGCATCCGGAGACGTTCGGGAAAGGCGAGCTCGAGGGCATCGCCGCGCCGGAGGCGGCCAACAACGCCGTGAACGGCCCGACCCTGGTGCCGCTGCTCACGCTCGGGATCCCCGGCGACAACCTGACCGCGATCCTGCTCGGCGCGTTCGTCGCCCACGGGCTTCGCCCCGGGCCGCAGCTCTTCGCCGAACAGGGCGCGATCGTCTTCGCGATCCTCGTCGCCATGGTGCTCGCCAACGCCCTGTTCCTCGTCATCGGCTACGCCACCATCCCGCTCTTCGCCAGGGTGGTGACGATCCGCCAGTCACTGCTGCTGCCGCTCACGGTGATCTTCGCGATGACGGGCGCGTACATCTACCAGTCCGACCCGTTCGACCTGATCATCATGCTGTTCTTCGGAGTGTTCGGGTACGTCGCGAAGAAGCTGGCTTTCGACGTCTCGCCGATGGTCATGGCCTTCATCCTCGGGCCGGTGCTCGAGTACTCGCTCGGGCAGACGCTGAGCCTCGCGCAGGGCGAGTTCCTGCGGTTCATCTTCGTGGAGCGGCCGATCACCGCCGCGGCCCTGGCCGCGACCCCGGTCGTGACCTACCTGCTGTGGCGACGGGCGGCGCGGTTGCGGCGCGAGCGTGCCGCCCGCGCGGCGCGGGAGGGGACTCCGGCCGCCGGCGGGTGACGACCATGGGCGGCTCGCCCGGGCCATGCGAATCGGGCATAGTCCTAGCTCTGAAGCGGGCTCGCCGTGGGTCGGGCACGGCCTCGACCATCACCCGACCGGACTGAGAGAGGAGCAAAGATGAGAACGCGTTCGGTGGCGAAGAGCATCCTCACCCTGGTGCTGGCGGGCGGTCTCGGACTCGCGCACGCCCAGGCCTATCCCGAGAAGCCGATCACCCTGATCATTCCGCTCGGCGCCGGCGGGTCGCATGACCTGAACGCCCGGGTCTTCACGAGCGTGATCCCGACCTACCTCGGGCAGCCCATGGTCGTGAAGCTGATGCCCGGCGCCGGCGGCCAGATCGGAACCGCCGCTGCGGCGAAGGCGCCGCCGGACGGCTACACCCTGATCTTTTCGCACAACTATATCGACCAGCTCCAGCAGCACGTCGAGAAGCTCCCCTACGATCCGACCCGCGACCTGGTCACGATCGCGCGGCTCAATTACGCGGCGGCCGCGATCGTGGTGCGCGCGGACAGTCGCTTCAAGACCCTCAAAGAGATGTTCGACTGGGGCCGGCAGAATCCCGGCAAGCTGAAGTTCGGCCACAGCGGCAACTGGGGCGCGTTCATGGTCCCGGGCGCGCTGCTCCTCGCCGAGGCGGGGGTCGACGCGACCTTCATCGCGCACAAGGGCGGCGGCCCGGTCATGCAGGCGCTGCTCGCCGGCGACATCGACTTCACCGGCGCGTTCCCGTCGGTGATCAAGGCCCAGGGTGACCGGATCCGGGTGCTCGCGACGGCGGGCGAGAAGAGCCCGTACCCGGGCGTGCCCACCTTCAAGGAGCTCGGCTTCAAAGGGGGAATCGGCGAGATGACGCGGATCGTGCTCGCCCCGCGCGGCACGCCGGCGGAGCGCCAGAAGGCCCTCTGGGAGGCGTTCGTCAAGCTGAATCAGGACAAGACCTACCTGACCCTGATGAACCAGATCGGCGAGAACGTCGAGCTCATGAGCGGTCCCGACTACGAGCAGGTGCGCGCGCAGCAGAAGGCCGACTACAAGAAGCTGGTCGACGAGATGACCAAGAAGAAGTAGGGCTCGCGCGGGCCGGGTAGCAGGGTAGCGGCGTACGCGGCGCGGTGGAACCGATCCGGATCCGATGCGGCGGCTACCAGCCGCCGGCTTCGATCCACAACCGTGCCGCCGCGATCCTGGGGGCCAAGCTCGCGGAGCGGCTCGGCGACGCGGTCCACTTCGAGCTCGAGGGCAACGTCGTCGGGGCGGGCCACCGCGCGGCCGAGCTGCTGGAGTGGGTGCGCACCGGCCGGATGACGATGTGCTATTTCTCGACCAGCTACCTGGCCGAAGCGGTGCCCGAGCTCGCCGTCCTCGACCTGCCGTTCGTGATCGGACGGCGCGAACAGGCCTACGCGGCGCTCGACGGTGCGCTTGGCGCGCGGCTCTCGGCGCGACTCGCCGAGGCGCGGGGCTACAAGGTCCTCGGCTACCTCGACAACGGGTTTCGACACCTCACCAACCGGCGGCGGCCGATCCGCGCGCCGCGGGACTGTCGCGGGCTGCGGATCCGCACGCTGGCGAGCGCGCTCCACGCGCAGGTCTTCCGGAGCCTCGGGTTCGAGCCGGTCGCGCTCGACGTGAAGGAGCTCGTCGCGGCCGTGAGTTCCGGCGCCGTGGACGCCCAGGACAACCCGCTCACCAACATCTACAACTTCGGGATCCACGAGCTCCATCCCTACCTCACGCTCTCGGGACACTTCTGGGGCGCCGCGGCCTTGCTCTGCCACGGCGACACGTTCGCCGGATGGGCGGAAGGCGTGCGGGCCGCGGTGACCGACGCGGCGGCCGACGCGGTCGCCGCGCAGCGCCGCATGGCTGCCGACGAGGACGTGGCGGCGCTCGCGAGGCTCGAAGCCGCCGGCTGCGAGGTCGTCCGCCTGACCGAGTCCGAGCACGGCGAGTTCGTGCGCGCGGTCGCGCCGGTGGTCGCCGCGCAACGCGAGGCGCTCGGGCCGCAGCTATTGGACGAACTCGCGGGGGCGGATGCGTCCCTCGCCAGGGTTGCGGGATGACGGCCCGGACATTGAGCGCTCGCAGCGATCATTGCCGCCGACACCGCGCGCTGGGATCCGATCGTCAAGGCGGCGGGTTCCACCATCGAGTAGCAATCAGCCGCACTCCCCGGGACCCTGCAGCCCGGCGGCCCCCCGCGAAGCTGCCCCTCAGCGCGTGAGCTTGTCGAGCAGCGCGTCCAGGTGCTCGTGGCTCATGTAGTGCACGACGAGCCGCCCGGAGCCCTTCTTCCCCGACTTGATCTCGACCGTCGTGCCGAGGTTCTCCGACACCTCTTCCTCGAGGCGCTGAATGTCGCGGCCCGAGCGCGCCTTGGGCCGCCGCGTGCGCGCCTTAGGATGCAGCAGGTCGTTCACGAGCTGCTCGGTCTCGCGCACCGACAGGCCCTTGGCCGCGACCTTCTTCGCGGTGGCGACCTGGAGCTCGCCGTCTAGCGCGAGCAACGCCCGTGCGTGGCCCATGTCGAGCTGGCCGTCGAAGACCAGTTGCTGCACCGACGCCGGCAGATTCAGCAGGCGCAGGAGGTTCGTCGTCGCCGCGCGCGAGCGGCCGATCGCGTCGGCGGCCTCCTGGTGCGTCAGCTTGAACTCGCTCACGAGGCGCTGGACGCCCTGCGCCTCCTCGAGCGGGTTCAGGTCCTCGCGCTGGATGTTCTCGATCAGCGACATCGCGAGCGCCGCCTGGTCCGGCACGTCGCGCACCACGACCGGCACCTCGGAGAGCCCGGCGATCCGGGCCGCGCGCCAGCGGCGCTCCCCGGCGATGAGCTCGTAGCGGTCCGCACCCGCCGGCCGCACCAGGACCGGCTGCATGAGGCCCTGCGCCTTGATCGACGCCGCGAGCTCGTTGAGCGATTCCGCGTCCATCTTCGTGCGCGGCTGGTACCGGCCCGGCTGAATGCGGTCGATGCCGACGGTCGCCATCGACTCGCGCGCGGGGACCTCGCTGTCGACGTCGAGCAGCGCGTCGAGACCGCGCCCGAGCCCTTTCGGTTTCATCATGCCCCCTCCTCCCCGGCGAGCGCGATGCCCGCGATCGTCGCCCGCCCGAGCAGCTCGTCGGCGAGCGCGAGATACGCCTGCGACCCCTTGCACACCGCGTCGAACCGGATCGCCGGGATGCCGTAGCTCGGCGCCTCGGCGAGCCGCACATTGCGCGGGATGATGGTCCCGTAGACCTTGCTTCCGAAGTGCTCCTCGAGCTGCGCCGAGACCTGCTGCGCGAGCGTGTTCCGCGGATCGAACATCGTGCGCAGCAGGCCGGCGATCTCGATCGACGGGTTGAGGTGCGTCCGGACCTTCTTGATGGTGTTGATCAGGTCCGAGAGCCCCTCGAGCGCGTAGTACTCGCACTGCATGGGGATCACGACCGCGTCCGCGGCGACCAGGCCGTTCAGCGTCAGCAGGTTCAGCGCCGGAGGGCAATCGAGCACGATGTAGTCGTACTCGTCGGCCAGCGGCGCCAGCGCCCCCTTCAGGCGCACCTCGCGATGCTCGAGCTCGACCATCTCGACTTCCGCGCCGGCGAGCTCGCGATTCGCCGGCAGGATGTCGTAGCCGCCGGTCTCCGAGCGCGCACGCACGTTCTCTGCGGTGGAGAGGCCCAGGAGCACTTGGTAGACGGTCTCCTTGAGCGAGCGCTTGTCGATCCCCGAGCCCATCGTCGCGTTGCCCTGGGGGTCGAGATCGACGAGCAGGACGCGCTGCCCGGCCTGCGCGAGCCCGGCGGCGATATTGACGGCGGTCGTCGTCTTGCCGACGCCGCCCTTCTGGTTCGCGACCGCGAGGACGCGTGTCATCGGGCTACCTTGTCGCTTCGCGCCAAGGATTCGCGCTTGGGGCGGCCCGGCGCGCTCATGCCCGCGGCGCCACGATCACGAGGTGCCGCTCGGCATCGAGCCCCGGCACGGCGAGCTTCACCACGTCCACGACCTGGAACCCCCCTGGCATACGTTCGATCTCCTCACTCGGATAGACGCCCTTCATCGCAGCCATGATCCCGCCGGGTGCGAGCAACCGACCGCTCGCCACGACGAACTCGCCGAGCTCGGAGAACGCGCGCGACACGACGGTCTCGAAGCGCGCGTCCGTCCGCCACGCCTCCACGCGTTCCGCTTCCACTGCCGCGTTCTTGAGCCCCAGCTCCGCGACCGCCTGGCGCAGGAACGCGGTCTTCTTGTGATTCGAGTCGAGGAGCGTCAGCCTCAGCCCGGCGTCCGCGATTGCGAGCGGGATGCCGGGCAGCCCCGCGCCGCTGCCGACATCCAGCACTCGCGGCCCCTTCACGTGCGGCAGGATGGCAGCCGAGTCGAGCAGATGATGCGTCACCATCCGCGCGCGCTCGCGGATCGCCGTCAGGTTGTAGACGCGATTCCACTTCTCGAGCAGATCGAGATAGCGCTCGAGCTTCGCGAGCTGGTCGGGGCCGAGCGTCAGCCCGAGCGCGGTGAGGCCGCGCTCGAGCCCGTCCGCGCCGCTCATGCCGCACTTTGCTCCGGTCGCGCGCGGCGGGGCTGACCCGCGCGCCGCTTGAGGTGAACGAGCAGCAGCGAGATCGCCGCCGGCGTCACGCCCGAGATGCGCGACGCCTGGCCGACGGTCTCCGGGCGATGCTGTTGCAGCTTCTGCTGCACTTCGACCGAGAGCCCGCGCACCGAGCGGTAGTCGAGATCGGCGGGCAACGCCATCGACTCCTGCGCCTCGTTGCGCGCCACCTCGTCCTGCTGGCGGACGATATAGCCGGCGTACTTCGCCTGGATCTCCACTTGCTCCGCAACCGCGGCATCGTCGACGGCGGGGCCGGCGCCGGGGAGCGTCATCAATGCCGCGTACGTGACGTCGGGCCGCTTGAGCAGATCGAACAGCGAGTGCTCGCGCTCGAGCGGCTTCCCGAGCACGCGCTCGGCGTCGTGCGGCGCCAGAACGCGCGGGTTCACCCACGCGGATTTCAACCGCTCGCGCTCGACGGCGATCGCGTCGCGCTTGCGCGAAAACGCATTCCAGCGCTCATCGTCGACGACGCCGAGCTCGCGGCCGATCGCGGTGAGCCGCAGGTCGGCGTTGTCCTCGCGCAGCATCAGCCGATACTCCGCGCGGCTCGTGAACATCCGGTACGGCTCGGTGACGCCCCGGGTCACGAGGTCGTCCACGAGGACACCCAAGTACGCCTCGTCGCGGCGCGGGCACCAGGGCGCGCTGCTGCGCGCGAGTCGTCCAGCATTGATCCCGGCAAGGAGACCCTGGGCCGCCGCTTCCTCGTAGCCCGTCGTACCGTTGATCTGGCCGGCGAAAAACAGCCCGTCGATGGCTTTCGTTTCGAGCGAGGCCTTGAGGCCGCGAGGATCGTAGTAGTCGTACTCGATCGCGTACCCCGGGCGCAACAGGTGCGCATCCTTCAAACCTTTGATTGAACGCACTAATTCAATCTGGACATCGAAAGGCAGGCTGGTCGAGATGCCGTTCGGGTAGACCTCATTGGTGGTCAACCCCTCGGGCTCGAGGAAAACCTGATGGTGCTGCTTCGCCGCGAACCGATGAATCTTGTCCTCGATCGAGGGGCAATAACGGGGGCCGATCCCTTCGATCTTCCCGGTGTACATGGGGGAGCGGTCGAGGCTCGCGCGGATGATGTCGTGCGTGCGCTCGTTGGTATGGGCGATCCAGCACGGCAACTGAGGGGGATGCATGTCCCGGGAGCCCACAAACGAGAACACCGGCGCAGGATCGTCCCCGGGTTGGCGCTCCAGGACCGAAAAGTCGATCGTCCGGCCGTCGAGCCGGGGTGGCGTCCCGGTTTTCAGTCGTCCGACGGGGAGTTTCAGCTCCCGGAGGCGGGCGGCAAGACTGATCGACGGGGGATCGCCTGCCCGCCCCGCCTGATAGTTCTGCAACCCGACGTGGATGAGCCCGGAAAGGAAGGTTCCGGTCGTCAAAACCACCGTTTGCCCCCCAAAACGGACCCCTAACTGGGTCACGACGCCGGTGACGCGGTCGCCCTCGAGGGTCAGGTCCTCGACGGCCTGCTGGAACAGGGTGAGGTTCGGCTGGTTCTCGAGGCGCGTCCGGACCGCCGTCTTGTATAGCAGCCGGTCGGCCTGCGCGCGGGTGGCCCGCACTGCCGGGCCTTTGCTCGAGTTCAGGGTCCGGAACTGGATTCCCGCCTGATCGGTGGCGAGCGCCATCGCCCCGCCGAGCGCATCGATCTCCTTGACCAGATGACCCTTCCCGATCCCGCCGATCGACGGGTTGCAGGACATCTGGCCCAGAGTCTCGAGATTGTGGGTCAGCAGCAGGGTTTGGCAGCCCATCCGGGCCGCAGCGAGCGCCGCTTCGGTGCCGGCGTGGCCGCCACCGACCACGATCACGTCGAATGGGGTGGGGAATTCCATGGCGACAGGCGCAACGGCGGCGAATCATACGCCGAAAGTGTGACGTGTTCCACGTGGAACACACCAGGGATTGCTTCACGTGGAACACGCGAGCCCGAGGTTCCACGTGGAACCTCCGGCAGACTCGCTTGCAAATCAGTTAGATGAGCTCAGGCTGGCGCGGCCGCTCCGCGCCGCATCCGCCGACGCTGGAGGAAGTACAGGAACGCCAGCAGCGCGAGCGCGGGGATATAGACCCAGTGTTCGGAAGGCCGCTCGGTCGGCACCTTCACCGCCGCGACCTTCCAGCCCTGCTCGAAGCCCGACTTCTTGGCGCGGCTCCCAAACTTGACCGTACTGGTCCGCACTTCATCGCCAAGGACGGTCAGCGTCAATCCGGCTTCGTTCAATCGCTCGCGACCTTCACCGGGCTTGGTGAGCTGGACCGCGACCGTTTTCCTGACGTCGTCGCCCTCGATGTTGGTGCCCTCGATCACCATGGCGAGCCGATCGTCCTCGCCGAGCGACTTCGCGACGCTGTAGATCTCCTTCGCCGGCACGTCCCGATACGGAGCGGCGATGTAATCCATGAAGAAGTTCGGACGGAAGAGCGCGAACGTCGCGACGAGCAGCAGCACGACTTCCCACCATTTGCACCGGGTCTGGAACCAGCCCATCGTCGCCGCGGCGAACGCGAGGGACGCCACGGTCGCGGCGAGCGCCACGAGAGTGACCTCCCACCAGCCGTGCACGTCGATCAACAGCAGCGTCGGATTGAAGATGAACACGAACGGCAGCACCACGGTGCGCAACGCATAGATCGACCCCTGGATTCCGGTCTTGATGGCGTCTTCGCCCGAAATCGCGGCCGCCGCGAACGTAGCCAGCCCGACGGGCGGCGTGATGTCCCCCATGATCCCGAAGTAGAAGACGAAGAGATGCACCGCGATCAGCGGAATGATCAGACCCGACTGCGCGCCGAGCTCGACGATCACCGGCGCCATCAACGTCGCGACGAGGATGTAGTTCGCCGTCGTCGGCACGCCCAGGCCAAGCACCAAGCAGACGAACGCCGTGAACAGCAGCATCACGATGATGTTCCCCTGCGAGACGAACTCGACGAAGTCCGTCATGCGCAAGCCGAGCCCGGTCAGCGTGATCCCACCGACGATGATGCCCGCCGTGCCGGTCGCGATCGCGATCCCGATCATGTTGCGGGCGCCGTCGTTGAGCCCATCGACCACTTCGCCCCAGCCCTGCTGCAACGCCGAGCTATAGGCAGCCTGCTTGCGGAAGAGCGCGGTCAACGGCCGCTGCGTCAGCATCAACGCGATCAGCACGACCGTCGCCCAGAACGCGGAGAGCGCAGGTGACAACTCATCGATCATCAACGCCCAGATCAGCACTCCGATCGGGATCAGGAAGTGAAGGCCCGCTTTGACCGTCGGCCAGGTTTCAGGGAGCACCGGCTTATCGACATCGATGTCGGCAGGCAGATCCGGGCACTTCGCCGCGACGTACACCGAGTAGACATAGAGGGCAGCGAGCAGGATGCCGAGAACCCATGGGGCCCCGGCCCCAAACACGCCTTTCACAGCCTCGGCCACCCAGTAAATCGCGCTGCAGACGACGATCGTCCCGGAGATCCCGAGACCCCAGGAGGTCAGCGCCTGCCCGAACGTCCGCTCCCGCACCTTGGCCATCGGCTGCATCCCGAGCTTCAGCGCCTCGAGATGAACGATGTAGAAGAGCGAGATGTAGGAGATGACCGCCGGCAGGAACGCATGCTTGACGATGTCGGTGTAGGGAATGCCGACGTACTCGACCATCAGGAACGCCGCCGCGCCCATGACCGGCGGCATGATCTGACCGTTCACCGACGATGACGTCTCGATCGCGCCGGCCTTGATGCCGCCGTAGCCCGCCTTCTTCATGAGCGGAATGGTGAAGATCCCGCCCGAGACCACGTTCGACACCGACGAGCCGGAGATCAAGCCGTTCAACGCCGACGACACCACCGCCACCTTCGCCGGGCCGCCGCGGAGGTGGCCGAGCAGCGCGAACGACACCTGCATCATGTAGTTGCCCGCGCCCGCCTTGTCGAGCAGCGCGCCGAACAGCACGAAGATGAAGATGTAGCCGACCGATACGCCGAGCGCGACCCCGAACACGCCTTCGGTAGTGAGCCACTGGTGCGACAGCATCCGCTCCAGCGATGCGCCCTTGTGCGCAAGGACGTCGGGCATGTTCTGCCCGAGCATGATGTACGCGAGGAAGATGACCGCGAGGACCGTCATCGGCATGCCGACTGCGCGACGCGTCGCCTCGAGCAGGAGGACGAGACCGATCGAGGCCGTGATGATGTCCATCGTGTTCGGCTGCCCCGGCCGGGTGGCGAGCTGCGCGTAGAACAGGATGAAGTACCCGGCCGCGAAAGCGCCCGCGAGCGCGAGTACCCAGTCGAGCACCGGGATGCGCTTCCGCGATGACGTCTTGAACGCCGGGTAAGCGAGGAACGCGAGGAACATCGCGATCGCGAGGTGGAGCGAGCGCGCTTCGGTGTCGTTCAGCACGCCGAAGCCGAGCGCGAACGGCAGCGGCGACGCGTACCAGAGCTGGAAGAGCGACCATGCAATGGCGACGCCGAAGATCAGCCGGCCCGGAAATCCGCCGAGCTTGCGTCCGCCGGTATCGGCCTCGGCGACGAGTTGCTGGAGATCCGTTCCGGCCGCTGCGGCGGGCTGGCTACTCATTCCGTCCCCCTTTAGAAACGCTGAAGGGGCGCGAGCCCACTGGCTCGCGCCCCTGTTTCTTGTCCTGCGTAGCAGTTGTTACTTTATCCAGCCCTTCTCCTTGTAGTACTTCACCGCGCCGGCGTGCAGCGGGGCGGACAGGCCGTCCTTGATCATGCCTTCCGCCTTCAGATGCGACAGCGCCGGGTGGAGCTTCTTGAACTCCTCGAAGTTGTCGAAGACCGCCTTGACCACCGCGTACACGGTGTCCGCTGGCACCTTCTGCGACGAGACGAAGGTCGCTAATACACCATAAGTCTTGGTTTCTTGAGGATTATTTGGATAAAGGCCGGCGGGGATGGTGGCGTAGGCATAGTAGGCGTGCTGCTTCACCAACTTGTCCACCGCCGCCCCGGTCAGCGGCACGATCTTCGCGCCGCAGGTGGTGGTCGGGTCCTGGATGTTCGCCGATGGATGGCCGACCGCGTAGAAGAAGCCGTCGATCTTCCCGTCGCAGAGCGCCGGGCCGTGCTCGTCGGCCTTGAGCTCGGAGGCCAGCCCGAAATCGGACATCTTCCAGCCCATCGCGCCAAGCAATTCCTCCATCGAAGCACGCGTCCCGGAGCCGGGATTCCCGACGTTGAACTTCTTGCCCTTGAACTCGGTGAACGTCTTGATGTTGAGCTCCTTGCGCGCGAGCACGGTGAACGGCTCGGGATGGAGCGACATCACTGCGCGCAAGTCCGCCCACGCCCCGGCGTCCTTGAAGTTCGCGACGCCCTTGAGCGCGTTGAACTGGACATCCGACTGCGCGACGCCCAGGTCGAGCTCGCCCGCCTTGATCGTGTTGATGTTGAACACCGAGCCCCCGGTGGACTCGACCGAGCAGCGGATCCCGTGCGACTTGCGGTCCTTGTTGACGAGCCTGCAGATCGCGCCTCCCGCGGCGTAGTACACGCCGGTGACCCCGCCGGTGCCGATGGTGATGTACTTCTGCTGGGCCTCGGCGATGCCGATGGGTGAGGCCAGTGCCGCGCCGACCGCCGCGGCGACGAGGGTGTGCTTACGCATGGGTCATCCTCCTGGAGAGTCTTCTTCGGGCGTGGGGCCGGCTAGTCTATCGCTTCCGCAGCCGGGGCAGGCAAGCTCGCCGCGATGGCGGCGTCGACCGCTCGGCCGAGCTTGTCGACGAGCTCGTCGAGCTGCCCCTCGGTGACGATGAACGGCGGCGCGACGAGGACATGGTCGCCGCGGGCGCCGTCGATCGTCCCGCCCATCGGGTAGCAGAGCAGCCCCTCCTCCATCGCGCGCTGCTTGATCTTCGCGTTCACGCGTTGGCCAGGATCGAACGGCGCTTTCGTCGCGCGATCGGCCACGAGCTCCACGCCCCAGAACAGCCCGCGGCCGCGGATATCCCCGACGTGGGGATGGCTGCCGAACTGCGCGCGCAAGCGCACTTCCAGCGACCGGCCGAGCCGCTGCACTTGCGGGATGAGGTTGCGATCGCGCAGCGCCCGCTGCACTGCCAGCCCGGCCGCACACGCCGCGGGATGACCGATGTAGGTGTGGCCGTGCTGGAAGAAGCCCGAGCCGCGCACGATCGCGTCGTAGACCCTGCCGCTCGCGAGCAGCGCGCCGATCGGCTGATAGCCCGCGCCGAGCCCTTTCGCGATCGCCACCAGATCCGGGGCGATGCCTTCCTGCTCGCAGGCGTAGAGCGTGCCGGTGCGGCCCATGCCGCACATCACCTCGTCGAGGATCAGCAAAATTCCGTGCCGGTCGCACAGCTCGCGGATCGCGGTGAAGTAGCCCGGCACCGGCGGTACCGCGCCGAGCGTCGCGCCGACGACCGTCTCGGCGACGAAGGCGATCACGTTGCGCGGGCCGAGGCGCACGATCTCGGCCTCGAGGTCCGCGACCAGGCGCTTGCCGTAGGCCTCGTCGGTTTCCCCGGGCTGCTTGCCGCGGTACGCGTAGCACGGCGAGACGTGCGTGACGTCGACGAGCAGCGGCTCGAACTGCTTGCGGCGCCAGAGGTTGCCCCCTGCCGACAGCGCGCCGAGCGTGTTGCCGTGATAGCTCTGGCGGCGCGCGATCACGTGACGCCGACCGGGCTCGCCGATCTCGACGAAGTACTGCCGCGCGAGTTTGAGCGCCGCCTCCATCGCCTCCGACCCGCCGCTCACGAAGTAGACGCGCGCCATCCCGGACGGCGCGTGGCGGATGAGATCCTCGGCGAGCGCCTCCATCGGCTCGTTGGTGAAGAACGACGTGTGCGCGAACGCGAGGCGGTCGAGCTGCTGTTTGATCGCATCCCGGACCTCGTGGTCGCTGTGACCGAGGCACGAGACGGCCGCGCCGCAGGAGCCGTCGAGGTAGCGCTTGCCGGTCGCGTCGATCAGGTACGGGCCGTCGCCGGCGACCGCGGTCGGATACTGGAGCCTGGGATTGCGGTGGAAGACGTAGCTCATCGCGCGCCTCGCGACAGACCGGATGCGCGCGATTCTAGACCGTGGGAAAACGACCGGCCGCCGTCAGGCGGTCTCGCGCGAGCGCGGCTCCGGTCGCTAGCCGAGCGCCAGCCCGAGCTCCTCGCGCCGCAGCGCGAGCTCCCGCGGGAGCCGCGGCGCGAGCTTCTCGAACAGCTCGTCATGCAGGGCGAGCTCGTCCTGCCACTCGTCGTGCCGGATCGCGGTCGCGGCGGCGAACTGCTCGCGCGAGAACCGCTCGAGCCCCGTCCAGTCGAGATCCTCGTAGGCCGGCACCCAGCCGAGCGGCGTCTCGACCGCGTGCGCGTGGCCCTGGCAGCGCTCGACGATCCACTTCAGCACGCGCATGTTCTCGCCGAAGCCGGGCCACACGAATTTGCCGTGCGCGTCGGTGCGGAACCAGTTGACGAGGAACACGTGCGGCTTCCGCGCGAGGCCCTTGCCGACCTTGAGCCAATGGCCGAAGTAGTCGGCCATGTGGTAGCCGGTGAACGGAATCATCGCCATCGGGTCGCGGCGCACCACGCCGACCTTGCCGGTCGCTGCAGCCGTCGTCTCGGACCCCATGGTCGCGCCGAGGTAGACGCCGGCCTCCCAGCTCGGAGCCTCGACGGCGAGCGGGATGGTGCTCGAGCGCCGGCCGCCGAAGACCATCGCACCGATCGGCACGCCGTTGGGGTTCTCCCACTCGGGGTCGAGCGAGGACAGCTGCGTCGCGGCGACCGTGAAGCGCGCGTTCGGATGCGCGGCCTTGCGGCCGGACTCCGGCGTCCACGGCTGTCCCTGCCAATCGATCAGATGCGGCGGAGGTGCATCGGTCATCCCTTCCCACCAGACGTCGCCGTCGGGGGTGAGCGCAACGTTGGTGAAGATCGTGTTGGCCCGGATCGCCGCCATGCAGTTCGGGTTGGTCTTCACCGAGGTGCCCGGCTCCACGCCGAAGAGGCCGAACTCGGGGTTGATCGCATACAGCCGGCCGTCGGCACCCGGCTTGATCCAGGCAATGTCCTCGCCGATCGTCGTGACCTTCCAGCCCTTCAGCGCCGGCGGCGGCACCAGCATCGCGAAGTTCGTCTTCCCGCAGGCGCTCGGGAAAGCGGCGCTGACGTAGGTCTTCTCGCCGCTCGGCGCGGTCACGCCGAGGATCAGCATGTGCTCGGCGAGCCAGCCCTGGTCGCGCCCCATCACCGAGGCGATCCGCAGGCTAAAGCACTTCTTGCCGAGGAGCGCGTTGCCGCCGTAGCCCGAGCCGAAAGACCAGATCTCGCGCGTCTCGGGGAACTGGACGATGTACTTGTGCTCCTTGCTGCACGGCCACGGCACGTCCTTCGCGCCGCGCGCGAGCGGCGCGCCGACCGAGTGCACGCACGGCACGAACTCGCCGTCGGCGCCGAGGAGATCCCAGACCTTCTCGGTCATCCGGGTCATCACGCGCATGCTGGCGACGACGTACGGCGAGTCGGTGAGCTCGATCCCGATCTGCGCGATGTGCGAGCCAAGCGGGCCCATCGAGAACGGCACGACGTAGAGCGTCCGCCCGCGCATGCAGCCGCCGAAGATCTTGGCGAGCGTCGCGCGCATCTCGAGCGGATCGATCCAGTTGTTGGTCGGCCCCGCGTCGCCCTCGCGCCGCGAGCAGATGAACGTGCGGTCCTCCATCCGCGCGACGTCGGTCGGGTCCGAGCGCGCAAGGAAGGACCCGGGCCGCCGCTCCGGGTTCAGGGAGATGAGCGTGCCGGCCTGCACCATCTCCTGGCACAGGCGGTCGAATTCGAGCTGCGAGCCGTCGCACCAGTGGATGCTGTCCGGCTTGGTGAGCTCCGCGACCTCCGCGACCCACTCGATCGCGCGGCGGTTGCGCACCACGCCGGGCACGGGGATGCGGGGGAGATAGGGCTGGTTCATCGGGCAGCCTCTTTCATAGGTTGAGAAACAGGGGACGAATGCCCCGGCTTGTCGTTGTCGTTGGAGGAAAGGCTGCGGCGGCGCCAGCGGACGGACGGTGGCGCGAGACTTTAGCAGAAAGCGCGTCCGCCGTGGGGAGATGGGCCCGAATGCCCATCGAATCAATCGTTTGACCCGGGACGATCCGAACGCCGCGCGAGCCCGCGCAGGAGCCGGAAGATCGGGGCGGTGGTCGTCAGCAGGATGATGACCCGCACGACCTGCGCGGCAGTCACGAGCGGCACGCCGAGCCGCAGGACTTCCGCGGTAATGCACATCTCGGCGAGCCCGCCGGGCGCCGTCGCGAGCACGAGGGTCGCCACGGGAAGCCCGCCCACGTACGCGAGGCCCGCCGCGAACAGCGCCGAGATCACGATCGCCGCGACGATGCTCGACGCGACCACGGCGACGTAACGCGGCGAGCGGCGCAGAAAGTCGCGCTCGAAGCGCGAGCCGAGGCTGCACCCCAGCAGCACCTGCGCGGCGTTCACCAGCTCGGCCGGCACCGAGGACCGGGAGAGCTCGGCGATCGTCAGCGCGATCACCGCGACGAGCGGCCCGAGGAAGAACGGGTTCGGCGAGCCGACGAACCACAGCGCCAGCCCGCCGGCGACGGCACACGCCGCGACCACGGCGAGCCCCGTCGCCTCGACCGGCAGCGCCGCGGCCACGTAGTCGTCGGTGCCCTGAACGCCCGACCAGGTGATCGCAAACGGCACCGCGACGACCACGACCAGGACCCGCAGGCTCTGGGCCACGACGATCCGCTCGGTCTTGGCGCCGAAACGCTCGCCGAGCGTCGCCATCTCCGCGGCGCCGCCCGGCACGCTCGCGAAGAGCGCCGTCGTGCGATCGGTGTCGGTCCAGCGCGAGAGGATCCACGCGCCGATGTAGGCGAGCGCCGCGGCGAAGAGCGCCGCCACCAGCAGGATCTCCCAGCGCGCGAGCACCTCGCGCGCGACCGCCGGAGTGAAGTACAACCCCAGCGCCACCGCGATGACCAGCTGCCCGGTCTGCCGTCCGCCGCGCGGCGCCGCGACCGCGAAGCCCGAGAAACGCAACGCTGCCATCGTGAGAAGCGGTCCGATCATCCACGGCAGCGGCGTGCGCAGCAAGGCGCAGAGCGCGCCGCCCAGCGCGCACGCGGCGAGCGCCGTGAGCACCGGTGCCCGAGCGACGAGCGCGTGGAGCCGGGTCAAGCGCCGATCGCGCAGGTGCGCGTGACGAAGACGGACACGACGCTACTTGCCGATGCAGAACCGAGCGAAGATCTCGCCTAGGAGGTCATCGGCGGTGAATTCACCGGTGATCGCCCCGAGCTCGCTCTGCGCGAGGCGCAGCTCCTCCGCGAAGAGCTCCGGCGACCGCGCCTCGCCCGCCGCCGCCTCCAGGCGCTCGGCAGCGCGGCGGAGCGCGACGAGATGCCGCTCCCGTGCGATGAAGACCGACTCTTCAGCCGATTGCCAGCCCGCGTGCTGCAGGAGGGTCTTACGCAAGAGCTCGACGCCCTCGCCGGTCTTCGCCGAGAGGTACACGGCCGTGCCGTCCCCGTCTTCCACGATGCGCGGGGCAGCGCCTGACAGATCGATCTTGTTGTGGACGACGACCCGCCGCAGCCGCCGCGGGAGCCGCGCCGCGATCGCTTCGTCGGCGGCGGTCACGCCATGCCGCGCGTCGACCACAAGCAGCAGCAGATCGGCCCGCTCGATCTCGCTCCACGTGCGCTGGATCCCGAGCCGCTCGACCTCGTCACGCGACTCGCGCAAGCCCGCCGTATCGACGACGTTCAGCGGCACACCCTCGATCTGGATTGCCTGGCGCACCGAGTCGCGCGTCGTCCCGGGGATGGCCGTGACGATCGCGAGCTCCTCACCGGCGAGGCGGTTCAACAGGCTCGACTTGCCGACGTTCGGCTGACCGGCGAGCACTACGTGCAGCCCGGTGCGCAGCAGGCTCCCCTGCTTCGCACGCGCGAGCGTCGCGCCAAGCGCAGTGCGCAGCCGCTCGAGCCGCGTCCGCGCATCCGCGCGGTCGAGCGGATCGAGCTCCTCCTCGGGAAAATCGAGCGTCGCCTCGACGAGCATCCGGAGCTCGATCAGCTGGTCGCGCAGGGCCCCGATCGCCGCCGAGAACTCGCCCTGCAGGCTGCGCACGGCGCAGCGCGCGGCGGTCTCCGTCGCCGCCTCGATGACGTCGGCGACCGCCTCGGCCTGCGCGAGATCGAGCTTGTCGTTCAGGAACGCGCGCCGCGTGAACTCGCCCGGTTCGGCGAGCCGGGCACCGAGCTCGAAGCACCGCCGCAGCAGCATCTGCAGCACGACCGGCCCGCCGTGGCCCTGCAGCTCGAGGACGTCCTCCCCGGTATAGGAGTGCGGCGCCGGAAAGTACAGGGCGATCCCGTCGTCGATCGCCGCGCCGTGGACATCGCGGAAGGCGGCGCGCGTCGCAAGCCGGGGTGGCGGAACGCTCCCGATCAGCTGCTCGGCGAACCGCGCGAGCGACTTTCCGGACACCCGCACGACGCCGATCCCCGCGCGCCCGTGCGCGGTGGCGATCGCCGCGATGAGATCGGAGGGGGCTGTCACGCGCGCACCGCGCGCCCGGGGCTCAGCTCTTCGCCGCGGCGGTCTTGCCGCCCCCCATCATGCGCGTGATCTGCCACTGCTGCGCGATCGAGAGGATGTTGTTGACCAGCCAGTAGAGCACCAGGCCCGCCGGAAAGAAGAAGAACATCACGCCGAA
>DATEDA010000163.1:0-2027 GCA_035286595.1 Burkholderiales bacterium
CGGTCCTCGCCGATCCCGCGTACGAGAAGGAATACCGGAGGGAGAGCCTGATTCCGGCGCTGATGGGAGCCGAGGAAGCCGGCCGCTTCACGGCGAGCTTCGCCACCGACGTCGCCGGGTCGCTGCGCGAGCTCGGCGTCATCAAGTAGCGTTGCCGGGCGCCGTGCGCCGCGACCTCGTCTGCGCCGCGCTCGGTCTGGCGCTGGCGGTCGCGTACTACGCCGCCTCGAACGCGCTGCCGAGGAGCCTGCTCGCGGACGGTGTCGGCGCTGACGGGGTGCCGAAGCTGCTCGCCGTGGTGCTCGCGGTCCTGTCCGTCGTGATCGGTGTGCGGGGCTTCTTGACCCCCTCCCTTACTCTCCCCCTTCCAGGTGGGGGTCGGCACCTGCGCGCGCTCGGCGTCGCCGCGCTCGGCGCCGCGTTCGTCGTCCTGGCGCCGGTTCTCGGCTACCCGCTTGCGGTGGCGCTGTTGCTCCTTGCGGCGGCGCTGTACTACGGGGCGGCGCCGCGGCTGCAGGTCGTGCTCTACGCGGGCGGCACCGCCGCGATCCTCTGGCTCGTCTTCGCGCGGGTCCTCGGCGTCGCGATGCCCGTCGGCTTCTTCGGCTGAATCGCATGCCCGAGCTCGCCCTGGCCTGGAAGGCGCTCGCGACGAGCTGGGCCATTCCGGCGGCGTTCCTCGGCGTCGCCTGGGGCATCGTCGGCGGCGCGCTGCCCGGGATCTCGCCATCGATCGCGATGGCGCTGCTGCTGCCGTTCACCTACGGCATGGATCCGGTCGCCGCCATCGTGATGCTGGCGGCGGTCTACGTCGGCGCCGAATACGGCGGCTCGATTCCGGCGATCCTGATTCGCACGCCCGGCACCAACGCGGCGGCCGCGACGGTGATCGACGGCTTCGAGATGCACCGCCAGGGCCGCGGCGGCGAGGCGCTCGGCATCTCGCTCGTGTCGGGGCTCGTCGGCGGCCTGTTCGGTCTCGCCGTGCTGGTCGTGGCGACCGGGCCGCTCGCGCGCTTCGCGCTCGCGTTCACCCCGCCGGCGTACTTCGCGCTCGGCGTGCTGGGCCTGAGCGTCATCGCCGGCCTCTCCGGCAAGTCGCTTCTCAAGGGCCTGATCGCCGGCGTCCTGGGATTCATGATCGCGACGATCGGCACCGATCCGGTGTCGGGCGTCGCGCGCTTCACCTTCGGCTCGCCCGATCTGCTGGGCGGGATCCGCCCGATCATCGTCATGGTGGGTCTCTTCGCCGTCACCGAGCTGATGGTGCAGGTGATCGAGCCGGCGTGGGCCCGGGCCGACGCGCGCTCGGCGCGCCTCAGGCTTCCCGACTGGGCGACGTGGAAGCGCCTCGTCCGGCCGCAAGCGATCGGCGCCGCCATCGGCACGTTCGAGGGCGTGACGCCGGGCGCCGGAGGCACCATCGCGGCGTTCCTCTCCTACAACGAGGCGCGGCGCTGGTCGAAGCACCCGGAGGAGTTCGGCAAGGGCTCGGTCGAAGGCGTCGCCGCGCCGGAATGCGCGAACAACGTCGTCACCGGCACCGCGCTCGTGCCGCTCCTCGGGCTCGGCATCCCCGGCTCCAACTCGGCGGCGATCCTCCTCGGCGGGTTTCTGCTGCACGGGCTCGCGCCGGGCCCGATGCTCTTCGAGAAGAGCCCGGAGGTGGTGTATGGGCTCTACGCGGGGCTCCTGGTGGCCAACGTCGCGATGCTCGTGCTCGGGCTCGTCATCCTGACGCCCTGCCTGTGGCTCGTGAACCGGCCGAAGCCGTATCTGATGGCGTTCATCCTCGCGCTCGTCGTGTCGGGGATCTACGCGATGGAGGCGAGCCTGTTCGACGTCGGCCTGGTGCTCGGCGCGGGGGTGCTCGGCTACGCGTTGCGCTTCTTCGGCATCCCGCAGCTGCCGCTCGTGCTCGGCGTCGTACTCGGCTTCATGGTCGAGTCGAACTACCGCCGGGCGCTGGTGCTGTCGAGCGGCGATCATTCGATCTTCGTGCAGGACCCGATCTCGCTCGGTCTCCT
>DATEDA010000164.1:0-2173 GCA_035286595.1 Burkholderiales bacterium
CACGAGCCTGCCTTCGGCGAGCGCCTCGCGCCACGCGCCGCCGCGCTTCGCGAGGTGCGAGCGCAGCGCCGCGACCGTGCCGACGCCTTCGGGTAGCTCGATGTCCTCGCCCGCGACGCCCAGCTGCTCGCGCAGGCCGGCGAAAAACAGCAGCTTCACCTTCACGGCGCCATTTTACGCGCCATCAGGTCCCGTACCGCACCGGCGAGGCGAGCTGCCGGATCGCGGCGAGCGCGCTGTAGCACGCGAGCAGCGCGGTCTTCGGGTTCTCGGGCGACGGCACCGATTCGAACTTCAAGCTGAATGCGCCGGTCCTGCCGCGTACGTTCACGGTGTGCGTGTTGAAGCGCAAGGCCGGATCGGCGACTACCTTCAGCCGGGTGCGCTCGAAGCCGACGCCGGCCAGTGCCAGCACCGCGGCGATGTTCACGTTGGCGGGGAAGTGCGGCACCCCCTCGCGCGCCGAGCCCTCGAACAGCGTCACCGGCCCGGCGAGGCGGTCGAGGTCGACGCCGAGCCGCTCCACGTACGGGATGTCCTTCCAGGCCGCGGGCGGCTTGGTCACCGCGATCTCGACTTCGTCGACCCCGGCGGCGCAAGCCGCCTTCAGCGCGTCGAGCCCGCCGATGCCGCCCGATGGAACGTAGAGCATCGCGCCGCGCTCGGCCGCAAGGCGCTCGAGCTTCGAGCGCAGCGCATCGTCGCACAGTGCCCCGCCGGAAAGGACGATGACGGGAATTCCTTTGTCGAGCAGCGGCGGGACGTACTGGCGCACCGCGTCGTGCGACGCGGCCTCGATCACCGCATCGGGGCGCAGCTCGAGCAGCGCCTCCAGGCGCGTGACGAACGGCGCGCCGGATTCGGCCGCGAGCGGCCTGCCGCGCGAGGCCCCGCTCCGGCCCAGGATGGCGGCCACCGAAACGTCGCCCAGCTCGCCGCGCCGCACGGCGTCGAAAATGACGCGCGCGATCGCGCCGCCGCCGATGATACCGATGCGCACCGGGTAGGTTTCTCCGGCGCCATTTTGTCACGCGGGATCGGCGGGAATCGGTACAATTCCCCCGTTTCGCCCAAGGAGGAGGTCAGCATGTCCAAACGTACGCTCGCCTTTTTCGCCGCTGCCCTGATGGCGGCCCCGATCGCCCCGGCGTGGTCGCAGGTGAAGGAGATTCCGTGGGGCACGTCGGCTGTCGGTTCCGCCGGGCACAAGGCGCTGGTCGTGCTCGCCGATGTGCTGAACCGCGAGATGCCGAAATACCGCGTCACGGTGCAGCCGACGCCGGGGGCGATCGTCACGGTCAAGGGGTACGCGACCGGGCAGTTCGAGGGCTATTACGGCGCCGATATCGCGTTCTACGAGCTCGCCAACGACAGCAACCGCTTCAAGGGCTTCAAGGCCAGCATGAAGCGCCAGCCGGTGCAGTCGTTCTGGACCTTCACGACCGAGGTCGGCACGGCGGTCCATTCGCGCGATCGGGCCAAGTTCAAGGGATGGGCCGATCTCGCCGGCAAGCCGGTGTTCACCGGACCGCTGCCCTGGGACGTTCGCGCTCAGCTGGAGCGCGCCTACGGTGCGCTGGGCGTGAAGCACCAGTATCGCCAGGTCGACCTCGCGGCCGCCGGATCGCTGCTCCAGGGCGGCGGCATCGAGGCGTTCATCATCTACACCAACGCCGAGGCCACCACGGCGCCCTGGATCACCGAGGCCTCGCTGGCGGCCGACTGGGCCGCGCTCAACCCGAGCACCGGCGAAATCGCCGCCCTCAAGAAGGCGGGATTCGCCGTCACCGAGGTCAAACCCGACGTGTTCAAGAGGGATGTGCACGCCGACAAGGTGATCCTGCTGCCGTTCTACTACGGCTTCCACGTCGGTCTCGAAGTCCCCGAAAACGACATGTACCGGATGCTCACGGTGATCGAGAAGAACGCGGCCGAACTGGCGAAGACCGATGCGGGTTTCGCGCAGATCGCGAAGGACATGCCCGGCCTGCAGCGCCTCGGCGTCGCCGCGGCGGCGGACCTGGTGCCGATCCATCCGGGGCTTGCGAGATACATGCGCGAGAAGGGCGTCTGGGACGCGAGGTGGGACGCCCGGGTCGCGAAGAAGTAGGCTCGACCGGCTGAATGCAACGGCGGGTGCGGGAGCGGGACGCGCCCGTAACGGCCGCTTGAA
>DATEDA010000165.1:0-14182 GCA_035286595.1 Burkholderiales bacterium
CGCCGAGCACGTCGAGCGCGCCGCGCACCGGCTCCGGAACCACCCCGCCATCCTGTTCGAGGGCAGGCAGGTTTCCTACGAGACGCTCGACTACTGCGCCAGCGCGCTCGCCGACTCGCTTGCCCGGCACGGCGTGCGCCGCGGCGACCGCGTCGCGCTCTACCTCCCCAACATCCCGGCGTTCGCGCTCGCCTACCTCGCCGGGCTCAAGGCCGGTGCGATCGTGGTGTCGATCAACTCCATCTTCAAGTGGGAGGAAGTGCGCTACATCGTGAACGACGCCCGGCCGAAGGTCGTGTTCACGATCGCCGATCTGCTGCCCAGCCTGCCCCGCCCCGAGTGTCCGTCGGTCGAGCACACGGTCCTGTGCGAGGGCGGCGAGCCGGACGAGATCGCGCTCGAGGACTGGCTCGCGCGCGGCGACCCGTCGACCCGCGCGGCGAACATGGATCCCGACGATCCGGCGGTGCTGCTGTACTCCTCGGGAACGACCGGTTTTCCAAAGGGCGTGACCCTCACGCACGCGAACGTCGTGTCCAACACCCGGACGACCGCGAAGGTGTGCCGGTTCCACTCGTCCGACCGTCTCGCGGCCTTTCTGCCGCTGTTCCACGTGTTCGGCCAGAACTTCATCATGAACGCGGGCTTCGAGGCGGGCGCGACGCTCGCGCTGTTCCGGCGCTTCGTTCCCGAGACGGTGCTGTCGGCGATCGGTCGGGACCGGATCACGAAGTTCTTCGCGGTGCCGACGATCTACATCGGGCTGCTCAACGCCGACCTCGGGCGGTACGACCTCTCGTCGATCGATTTCTATTTCTCGGCTGCGGCGACCATGCCGGAGGAGATCTCGCGCCGCTGGACCGAGCGCTTCGGAAAGCTGGTCTACGAGGGCTACGGGCTCACCGAGTGCTCGCCGTTCGCGTGCTACAACCACGCGTCGCGGCACCGGTTCGGGAGCGTCGGCACCGCGGTCGAGGGGTTCGCGCTCGCGATCCTCGACGACCGGGACCGGGAGGTCCCGCGCGGCGGGTGGGGCGAGATCTGCATTCGCGGCCCGGGCGTGATGAAGGGCTACTGGGGCAAGCCGGAGGACACCGACCACGCGCTGCGGTCCGGCTGGCTCCATTCCGGTGACATCGGTCGCATGGACGAGGAGGACTACGTCTACATCGTCGACCGCGTGAAGGACATGGTGAACGTCGCCGGCTTCAAGGTCTGGCCGGCCGAGGTCGAGCACGTTCTGTACCGCCACCCGGCGGTCAAGGAAGTCGCGGTGTACGGCGCGCCGGATCCGGACAAGGGGGAAGAGGTGCGGGCCGCCATCGTGCTCAAGGACGGCGCTTCCGCGTCGCCCGAGGCGCTCATCCAGTTCACGCGCGATCACCTCGCAGCGTACAAGATCCCCCAGCGCGTCGAGCTCGTCCGCGAGCTGCCGAAGAGCGCTACCGGCAAGATCCTCAAGCGGGTGCTGCGCGAGCAGGCCGCGAGCGGCTGAGCCTGCTGGAGCGCGCGGGATCGATCGGCGCTCAACGCTGCGGCTGCCGATCCGGGGGATCGCGATAGACCTCGCGCCCGTGATCCCTGATGTCCCGGCGGAGATCGCGACGCTCGTCAGGCGTCATGGTGGCCCGACGGGGCGGCTCCTTGTCACGCTCCCGCATGTCCGCGGGCCGGCTCGGCGGAACGGGCTGCATCGGTGGCGGCCGCTCCGTCGCACGACGCCCTTGGGCCCCGCTCTGGGCGAACGCCGGCGACGCGGCCGCGAGGGCCGCTGCAAGACCGGCGATCAGGATGATCCGCTTCATTCGCTGGTGGTCTTCGAGGGTCCGTCCGTTGCGCTTTCCGTCGTCGTGCTCCAATGGTAAATGCCGCGGCTCCTCCGGCTCAAGTCGCAATCGGCATGAGCGCCACTTTAGGGGGAGCGTGTTAGCAGACTGTGTGGTCGAAGCCGGCGTTTGTAACAGCCTGTTTCGCCCGCCCGCCGCAGGCAACGTCGCGTTACCAATTCCTCACCGGACGCCCGCGCCGCGGCTACCATACGGAGCCATGGCCGAGGCGAAGATCAAGATCCTGGTGGTCGACGACGACCTGCGGCTGCGGGACCTCCTGAACCGGTACCTCACCGAACAGGGGTTCGTGGTCCGCGCAGTCGCCGACGCGCACGGCATGGACAAGCTGCTCGCCCACGAGCGCTTCGACCTGCTGGTGCTCGATCTGATGCTGCCGGGCGAAGACGGGCTCTCGGTGTGCCGCCGGCTGCGCGGGACGAAGAACGCCATTCCGATCATCATGCTCACCGCCAAAGGCGAGGACATCGACCGCATCGTCGGGCTCGAGATGGGCGCCGACGACTATCTCGCGAAGCCGTTCAATCCGCGCGAGCTCGTCGCCCGCGTCAACGCGGTGCTCCGCCGACGGGCCGCGCCGCTCCCGCCGGGCGCACCCTCGTTCGATGCGGAGTCGGTCAGCTTCGGGGGCATGACGGTGAATCTCGCCACCCGGGTCCTGACCAAGAACGGCGAGACGGTCTCGCTCACCACCGGCGAGTTCGCCCTGCTCAAGGTGCTGGTGACCCATCCCCGGGTGCCGCTGTCCCGCGACAAGCTCATGGAGCTCGCGCGCGGGCGCGAGTACGAGGTGTTCGATCGGGCGATCGACGTGCAGGTCTCGCGCCTGCGGAAGCTCGTCGAGCCCGATCCCGCGAACCCGACCTTCATCCAGACCGTGTGGGGGTTCGGCTACGTCTTCGTCCCCGACGGCGCGAAGACCTGAGCCGCGAGACTGCAAGACCCCGGACGTCACGGTTCGCGCGTACTGGCGCCGGTGCTCCCCCGCTCTCTCCTCTGGCGCGCGTTCCTGCTCATCGCGGCGCTCATCCTCGCCTCGGTCGCGGCGTACTTCCAGATCTTCCGCCTCTACGACCGCGAGCCGCGGGCGCGGCAAGTCGCGCAGATGGTGGTGAGCGTCGTGAACCTCACCCGTGCCGCGCTCGTCGCGGCCCGCCCCGACCTGCGGCGCGAGCTCCTGCTCGACCTCGCCGAGAGCGAGGGGATCCGCGTCTATCCGGCCGAGCAGGGTGAGCAGCTCGTCGGTCCGCCCCCGGACCAACCGCTCGTCGAGCTCCTCGCCGACGAGATCCGCCGCCAGCTCGGCGACGACACGCGCATCGCATTCGAGCGCGACGGGTTGCCGGCGTTCTGGGTGAGCTTCCGCATCGAGGAGGACGAGTACTGGGTGATGCTGCCGCGCAGCCGGATCGAGCGGCAGCTCGCGCTGCAGTGGCTCGGATGGGCCGGGCTGACGCTGGCGCTGGCGCTTGCCGGCGCGTTCCTGATCGTGTTGCACCTGCGCCGGCCGCTCGCTGCGCTCACGCGGGCGGCGGCGGAGATCGGTCGCGGCAAGGTCCCGCCGCCGCTCGCGGAGTCCGGCCCGGCCGAGATCAAGACCGTCTCCCGCGCATTCAACCAGATGGCGCGCGATCTCGCGCGGCTCGAGGACGATCGCGCGCTCATCCTCGCCGGCGTGTCCCACGATCTCCGCACCCCTCTCGCGCGGCTCCGGCTGGGCCTGGAGATGGCCGAGGTCGATCCCCAGCTCAAGAGCGGCATGACGGCCGACGTCGACGAGATGGACCGCATCATCGGCCAGTTCCTCGACTTCGCCCGGATCGCGGGCGGCGAGCCACCCGCACCGACGGACCTCGCGGCGCTCGCCCGCGAGGCGGCCCGACGCTACCGCGAGCTCGGGCATCCGTTGCACGAGGAGATCGGGCCGACGCTCGTCCTCGAGCTGCGCCCCCTCGCGGTTCGCCGCTTGATCTCGAACCTGCTCGACAACGCGTTCCGCTACGGCGAGGCGGACGTCCGCCTGCGGGTGGTCGCCTCCGCCGGCGGGGCGGCGATCGAGGTGCTCGACCGCGGCCCCGGCATTCCGCCGGAGGAAGTCGAGCGTCTCAGGCAGCCGTTCACCCGGCTCGAAACCGCGCGCAGCGGCAGAGGCGGCTCGGGCCTGGGGCTGGCGATCGTCGAGCGCATCGCGCGCATGCACGGGGGCACGCTCGAGCTCGAGCCGCGCCCGGGGGGCGGGCTCGTTGCCCGCGTGGTCTTTCCGGGCGCCGGAAGATCCGCGTAGCGGCGCGTCAGGGCCAGCGCCCCTGAAGCGCGTAATCGCTGCCGTCGGGCCGCAGCACCGAGCGGACGAGGACGAAGCCGGCGACCGGCCAGCGGATGGGCTCGAGCGCGGGCAGCACGTCGCCGGGCCGCGCCTTCCGCACCAGCGTGATGTGCGGCACGAACGGCCGGCGCTCGAACGCGAAGCGCACTTCGGCGAGCGCCGCGCGCAGCTCGGCGACGAGCGCGTCGAGTTCGGGCGGGACGGCGCTCGTACCGGCCCACGCGATATGGTTGTGATTCCAGACCCCGACCCGGTCGAGGACGAGCTCGAAGCGGCGGGGATGAACGCGGCCGGCCGCGGCTTCGACTTCCGCCAGGCGGGCCGGCTCGCAGTCGCCGAGAAAGGCGAGGGTCTGGTGGATCGTTTCAGCGCGCGTCGGGCGACCGCCGGTGACGCGGTGAATCCGCCGGCTCCAGTCCGCGAGGGCCGCGCGAGCAGGGTCGTCGGGCCACAGGGCGAAGAAGAGCCGCAGCGGCTTGACCGCTACGGTCGGGCCGTCGCTCACTGCTGCGCGTCGTCGAGCAGCGCGACCGCTTCCGCGGCGATGCCCTCGCCGCGCCCCGCGAAGCCGAGGCGCTCGGTCGTCTTGGCCTTCACGTTCACCCGATCCGGAGGCACGCCCAGATCGGCGGCCAGGTTCGCCACCATCGCCGGGATGTGCGGCGCCATTCGTGGCGCTTGCGCGATGATCGTCGAGTCGACGTTGACGACGACGTAGCCGGCCGCCCGGACTTTCGCCATCGCCTCGCGCAGGAGCGTCCGGCTGTCGGCGTCGCGGTGCGCAGGATCGGTGTCCGGGAAGTGCCGGCCGATGTCGCCGAGCCCCGCAGCGCCGAGCAGCGCATCGGTGATCGCGTGGAGCAGCACGTCCGCGTCGGAATGCCCGCCGAGCCCCTTGTCATGCGGGATCTCGACGCCGCCGATGACGAGTCGCCGCCCGGCGACGAGCTGATGAACGTCGAAGCCGTGGCCGACCCTCATGCGCGCCCCTTCCCGAGCAGCCGCGCGGCGATCTCGACGTCGTCCGGATACGTGACCTTGAGATTGCGCACGCTCCCCGGCACGAGGCGCGGACGCAAACCCAACGCCTCGACTGCCGACGCTTCGTCCGTCGCCTCGGCGGCTGCCCCGAGCGCGCGCAGCAACGTCCCGTGGCGAAACATCTGCGGGGTCTGGGCGAGCCACAGCGCGGCGCGCGGCTCGGTCGCCGCGATGCGGCCCTCCGGGTCGGCGCGCTTCAGGGTGTCCGCGAGCGGGACCGCGAGAATGCCGCCGTCCTCGTCCGCGAGCACGGCATCGATCAAGCGCGCGAGATCCTCCCCCGCGAGGCACGGCCGCGCCGCGTCGTGGACCAGCACCCAGTCTTCCAGTTCGACGACGTTCGCCATCGCGACCAGCCCGTTGAATACGCTGTCGCGGCGCGACGCGCCCCCGCACCAGAGCGGCGCGAGCCGGTCGCCGAACGCGCTCCAGTCGTAGGCCGCCCAGCGGCGATCGTCGGGCGCCAGCACGACAAACGCGAGCTCGACCCGAGGATCGGCGAGCAGCGCGCGCGCCGCATGGGCAAGCATCGGGCGACCGTCGAGGTCGAGGTATTGCTTGGGCGCGTCCTCGCCAAGCCGGGCGCCCTGCCCGGCGGCCGGAATCAGGCCGACCAGGCGCGCGGCCACGGCAGGTCAGGAAGAAATGTCATGTCACCTCGTATAATAACGAGTGCGGCCGCGTTGAAGCGGACGCCGCTTCGCGGCGCCGCTTAACGCGGCCGGCTCTTTGGGATGCAGGTTTCTGCAGGATGTGTTGCGTCCGTAGCCGCTTGAACCACGACTCAATGCTCACCGCCACACCACCCGCGCTCAAACTCCGCTTCGGCAGGCTGCACGGCTCGTCCGATGCGCTCGCCCTCGCGCGGCTCGCCCAGGCGCGCTCGCCGCTCGCGATCGTGTGCGCTTCGGCGCTCGACGCCCAGCGGCTGCGTGAGGAGATCCCGTGGTTCGCGCCGACGCTCCGCGTGAGCCTGTTCCCGGACTGGGAAACCCTCCCTTACGACACGTTCTCGCCGCACCACGACCTCATCTCCGAGCGCCTCGAGACGCTCTACCGGATCACGACCGGCGACTCCGACGTCACGATCGTTCCGGCGACGACCGCCTTGCAGCGGCTCCCGCCGCCGGCCTACCTCGCGGCCTACACGTTCTTCATCGAGCAGGGCACGCGCCTCGACGCCGGCCGGCTTCGCGCGCAGCTCGCGACGGCCGGCTACAGCCACGTCACGCAGGTCGTCGCGCCGGGCGAATACTGCGTGCGCGGCGGCCTGATCGACCTCTTTCCGATGGGCAGCGCGCTGCCCTACCGGATCGAACTCGCGGACCACGACATCGAATCGATCCGCACGTTCGACGTCGACACCCAGCGCACGCTCTACAAGGTTCCCGCAATTCGCCTCCTGCCGGCGCGCGAGTTCCCGCTCGACGACACCGGGCGAACGCGGTTCCGGGCGCGCTTTCGGGAGGCGTTCGAGGGCGATGCGTCCAAATCGCCGGTCTACAAGGACGTATCGAACGGCATCGCGCCCGCGGGCATCGAGTACTACCTTCCGCTCTTCTTCGACGCCACCGCCACGCTGCTCGACTACCTGCCACGGGACATCACGCTCGTCACCCACCATGACGTGCACGCCGCGATCGACGAGTTCTGGCGCGACGCACGATCCCGGTTCCAGCTCCTGCACGGCGACCGCACCCGGCCTCTGCTGCCGCCCGAAAGCCTCTTCCTCGGCGCCGAGCAGTTCTTCGTCGCCGCGCAGCCGTTCGAGCGGCTCGACCTCCACGCGCCGCAGCTCGCCCGCGACGACGCCGACCGCCTCGCCGCCGCGCCGCTGCCGGCCGTGGCGGTCGAGCGGCGCGCGGCCGATCCGCTGCACGCGCTGAAGGCGTTCCTCGGCGCGACGCCGGCGCGGGCGCTGCTCCTCGCCGAGTCGCCCGGGCGCCGCGAGACGATGAACGAGTACCTCGCGCAGTACGGACTCGCGCCGCGGCCGACCGCGAGCTTCGCGGAGTTCCTCGCGAGCCCGGAGCGGCTCATGCTCGGGGTTGGGCCGCTCGCCGCGGGCTTCACGCTCGCGCCCGAGCGCGGCGAAGGCTGGAGCGACCTGGGACTCGATGCCGGCATCGCCGTGGTCACCGAAGCCGAGCTCTACGCGGGGACGGCCCGTGCCCGGGGCCGCCGGGACCAGGCGAAGCGGAGCACCATCGAAGGGATGCTCCGCGACCTCTCGGAGCTCTCGATCGGCGACCCGGTCGTGCACGAGAGCCACGGCATCGGCCGCTACCGCGGCCTCGTGAGCCTCGACCTCGGCGAGGGCGAGGCCGAGTTCCTGCAGCTGGAGTACGCCGACGCCGACAAGCTGTACGTCCCGGTCGCTCAGCTGCACACGATCGGCCGCTATTCCGGCGGCCCCGCCGAGGCGGCGCCCCTGCACAAGCTCGGGGGCGCCGAATGGGACAAGGCGAAGCGCCGAGCGGCGGCGCAGGCCCGCGACACCGCGGCCGAGCTCCTCGCGCTATACGCCCAGCGCGCTGCCCGCCAGGGCCGGGCGTTCGACGTCAAGGAACACGACGTCGATGCTTTCGCGGAAGGCTTCGGCTTCGAGGAGACGCCGGACCAGGCGGCGGCGATCGAGGCGGTGGCGTACGACATGCGCACGGGCCGACCGATGGATCGTCTCGTCTGCGGCGACGTCGGCTTCGGCAAGACCGAGGTCGCGCTCCGCGCCGCGTTCGTGGCGGTCGCCGACGGTCAGCAGGTGGCGGTACTCGCCCCGACGACGCTCCTCGCGGAGCAGCACTTCAACACCTTTTCCGACCGCTTCGCCGACTGGCCGGTGCGGATCGCCGAGCTCTCCCGGTTCCGGACCGGAAAGGAGCAGGCGGACGTGCTCCAGGGCCTCGCGGAAGGGCGTGTCGACATCGTCATCGGCACCCACAAGCTGCTCTCGCGCGACGTGAAGTTCGCGCGCCTCGGGCTGGTGATCGTCGACGAGGAGCACCGCTTCGGCGTGCGGCAGAAGGAGCGCCTCAAGCAGCTCCGCGCGGAGGTCGACGCGCTGACGCTCACCGCGACCCCGATTCCGCGCACGCTCGCGATGTCGCTCGAGGGCCTGCGCGATCTCTCCGTGATCGCCACGGCGCCGGCGCGGCGCCTCGCGATCAAGACCTTCGTCACGCCGTACTCCAACGGCATCATCCGCGAGGCGTGCCTGCGGGAGCTCAAGCGCGGCGGCCAGATCTACTTCCTGCACAACGAGGTCGAGTCGATCGACGCGCAAGGCGAGAAGCTCGCCGCGCTCGTCCCGGAAGCGCGGATCGCGGTCGCGCACGGGCAGATGCGTGAGCGGCAGCTCGAGCGCGTGATGCGCGAGTTCCTCCAGCAACGCACCAACCTGCTGGTGTGCTCGACGATCATCGAGACCGGGATCGACATTCCGACCGCGAACACGATCCTCATCGGCCGCGCCGACCGGTTCGGGCTCGCGCAGCTCCACCAGCTCCGCGGACGCGTCGGCCGGTCGCATCACCAGGCGTACGCCTACCTGCTCGTTCCCCCCGAGGACGCGCTGCGGGGCAACGCGCGGAAACGCCTCGAGGCGATCCAGATGATGGACGAGCTTGGGTCCGGCTTCTACCTGGCGATGCACGACCTCGAGATCCGCGGCGCGGGCGAGGTGCTCGGGGAGTCGCAAAGCGGGCAGATGCAGGAGATCGGCTTCAACCTCTACAACGACATGCTCGCCCACGCCGTGCGCAGCCTGAAGGCCGGTCGCGAGCCCGACCTCGCGCAGCCGCTCGGCGTCACGACCGAGATCAACCTCCACGTCCCGGCGCTCCTGCCGGCCGCCTATTGCACCGACGTCCATGAGCGGCTGGTGCTGTACAAGCGCCTGGCGAACTGCGACACCGAGGACGCGCTGGAGGCGATGCAGGAGGAGCTCGTCGATCGCTTCGGGCTGTTGCCGGAGCCGGCGGCGGCGCTGATCGAGAGCCACCGCCTGCGGATTCTCGCCCGCCCGCTCGGCGTGGTGCGCATCGACGCGCCGAGCGATCACGTGCAGATCCAGTTCGGGCCGCATCCGGCGGTCGATCCGGCGCGCGTGCTGGACCTCGTCCAGAAACGCCGCGGCTGGAAGCTCGCCGGGCCGACGAAGCTGCGCGTCGCCGCGAGCTCGGCCACGCCGAAGGAGCGGGCGCAGACGGTGCGGGGCGTGCTCGAGGAGCTCGCGCCGCGAGCGTGATTACTTGTCAGCGACCTTGCGGAGCCGCGTCGGATCGAAGCGCTCGACGACCGTCCGCTCGGCCTCGGTGTCCTGCCCCTGCAGCCGTTCGAGCTGCTCGGTGAGCTCCGCGAGGCGTCGCTCGAGCTCCGCCGTGTGGTCGGTGAGGCCCCGGATGGCCTGGGCGACCGGGTCGTCGTCCCCGCTCGTGAGCCCGTAGGCCGAGAACCCGAGCTTCGCCGCGTGCGCCTCGCGCGCCTGCTGGCGACGGTCTTCGATGATCTTTGCGGGGATGCCGACGGCGGTCGCGTCCGGCGGGACATCCTTCACGACCACCGCATTGGACCCGACCTTGGCGCCGTCACCGACGACGATCGGCCCGAGGATCTTCGCCCCGGCCCCGACCACCACGCCTCGGCCCAGCGTCGGATGCCGCTTCCCCTTGTTCCAGCTGGTGCCCCCGAGGGTCACGCCGTGATACAGCGTGCAGTCGTCGCCGATCTCCGCCGTCTCGCCGATCACGACGCCCATGCCATGGTCGATGAATACGCGCCGGCCGATCGTCGCGCCCGGGTGGATCTCGATGCCGGTCAGCCAGCGTGCCAGATGCGAGATGAACCGGGCGAGCCAGCGCAGGCGGGCCGCCCAGAGCCGGTGCGTGAAGCGATGGGCGAGGAGCGCGTGAAACCCGGGATAGCAGGTCAGGACCTCCCAAGTGGACCGGGCCGCGGGGTCGCGGTCGAACACGCTTGCGAGGTCTTCCCGAATGCGCGAGAACATGGCTGGATTATCCGAAACCCTAGTGATTCGGTCAACTATTCCCGATCGCCCTCGCCGTCCCATGCCGTCAGGAGGCCGCGGAGCAGGTTGAGCTCCTCCCGCTCGAGCCGCGTGCGGCCGAACAGCCGGCGCAGGCGCTCCATCAGGCGTCCCGGGCTGGCGGGGTCGAGGAACCCGCTCGCGATGGCATTGCGCTGGAGGTGGGCATAGAAGCTCTCGATGTCTTCGAACGTCGCCGCGTCGAAGCGCTGGTTGTCCGGGACGGCCGGCCCGGACGCCGCCGCGTGCAGCTCGTACGCCATGACCTGGACCGCAGCGGCGAGATTCAACGACGAGTAGGTCGGGCTCGTGGCGATGTGCGCCACCCGCTGGCACTTGATCACCTCGTCGTTCGCCAACCCCGCGATCTCGGTGCCGAAGACGAGCGCCACCTCGCCGCCCTGCGCGCTCTCGGCCGCCGCGAGCCCGGCCGCCTCGCGCGCATCGAGCGCCAGGTGCGACAGCTCCCTCCGGCGCGCGGTGAGCGCGATCGCGAGCGTCGTCCCGGCGAGCGCCTCGTCGAGCGTCGCGCACACGCGTGCCGCCGCGAGCACGTCGTCGGCCCCGGTCGCCATCGCCTCGGCCTGGGGATCGGGGAACCGGCGGGGGTCCACGAGCGCGAGGCGCGCGAGCCCCATCGTCTTCATCGCCCGCGCCGCCGCCCCGATGTTGCCGGGATGAGTCGTGCGCACCAGTACGACGCGCACGCGGGCGAGGCCCGTCGCACCGCCCCGATTCGCTAGAATCGCGCCTTCCCGGCTCACACCCTCCCCCGCCGCAGTCGATGCACCCGCTCCATCCGATGCTCCACATCGCCGTCAAGGCGGCGCGCCGCGCGGGCGCGATCATCAACCGCGCCGCACGCGATCTCGGCGGCATCACGGTCACCGCGAAACGCCAGAACGACTTCGTCACCGAAGTCGACCGGGCGGCGGAGGCCGCGGTGATCGATACGCTGCGCAAAGCCTACCCCGACCACGCCATCCTCGCCGAGGAGTCGGGCGCGGACGGCGCATCGGACTATACCTGGATCATCGACCCGCTCGACGGCACGACGAACTTCATTCACGGCTTCCCGCAATACGCGGTGTCGATCGGACTTCGCCACCGCGGCTTGATCACCCAGGCGGTGGTCTACGACCCGGGCCGCAACGAGCTGTTCACGGCCAGCCGGGGACGCGGAGCGTTCCTGGACGACCGCCGCATCCGGGTGTCGAAGCGGACGCATCTGCACGATGCCCTGATCGGCACCGGTTTCCCGTACCGCGAGATCGCGCATCTCGACGAATACCTGCGGATGCTGAAGGGCGTCACGCAGAACGCCGCCGGCGTCCGGCGCGCCGGGGCAGCGGCGCTCGATCTCGCGTACGTCGCCGCGGGACGCCTGGACGGGTTTTGGGAACTTGGCCTTTCGCCCTGGGACATGGCCGCCGGAAGCCTCCTCATCTCCGAGGCTGGCGGCCTGGTGAGCGATCTCGACGGCGAGCCGAACTATCTCGACGCCGGGCACGTGGTGTGCGGGACGCCGAAGGTCTTCGTCCAGCTGCTGCAGGTGGTGCAGGCGGCGCGGGACAAGCGCGCTGCGCCGGTCTGAGGCAGTGTTCAGTCAATCCCCTCGGGAACGGCCTGGCAGATCATTCAGTACACAGACCTGTTTACCTCCGTGAGCGCCGCCCAAAACCGCCGTTCGATGCTGGTCCTGATCGTGCTGAGCGGGCTGATCATCGCGCTTTGCATGGGACTTCGCCAGAGCCTCGGCCTGTTCATGCGGCCGATGACGCTCGACCTGGGGATCTCGGCGGCGACGTTCGGTTTCTCGATCGCGCTGCAGAACATCGTCTGGGGCGTGTCGCAGCCCTTCGTCGGCGCGCTCGCCGACCGCTATGGCCCGCGGCCGGTGCTGGTCGTCACCGCGCTGCTGTACGCCGCCGGGCTGCTGCTGATGGTGGTCTCCAAGAGCGTCCCGGGCGGGCTGGAGGTCGCGGGCTTCCTCATCGGCATCGGCACCGCCGGCGCGGGTTTCGGCGTCCTGATCGGCACCATCTCCCGCGCTACGCCGCCCGAGAAGCGCAGCCAGACGGTGGGCCTGGTCGCGGCGGCGGGCTCGCTCGGCACGATGCTGATCGCGCCGGTCGGCCAGTGGCTAATCGATGGCTTCGGCTGGCAGACGGCGATGGTGGCGTTCGCGGCGATCGCGGCGTCGATGGCGCTGCTGTCGCTGCCGATACGCGAGCAACCGGTCTCAGGCGAGTCCGTATCCGCCAAACTGAACTTGGGCGAGGCAGTGCGGGAGGCGATGGGCCATCGCGGCTACCTCTTCATGACGCTGGCGTTCTTCGCCTGCGGTTTCCAGCTCGTGTTCATCACCACGCACCTGCCGGCGTACCTGCAGCTCTGCGGCGTGGCGCCCGGCGTGGCGGCGAGCGCGCTGGGGCTGATCGGCCTGTTCAACGCGGTCGGCACGTACATGTTCGGGCTGCTAGGCGCGCGCTACAGCCAGAAGCACCTGCTGGCGCTGATCTACTTGCTGCGCACGCTGTTCATCATCGCCTTCCTGCTGGCGCCGATCAGCGCGGCCTCCACGCTGGTGTTCGCCGCGGCCATGGGGTTCCTGTGGCTCGGGGTCGCGCCGCTGGTGACCGGGATCATCGGCCGGGTGTTCGGCCTGACGCACTTCAACACGCTCTACGGCATCGTGTTCCTCAGCCACCAAGTCGGCTCGTTCTTCGGCGCATGGATGGGCGGCGTGGTGTTCGACCGCTTCGGCAACTACAACTTCGGCTGGGGCGCGCTGATCGTGATCGGTGTCACCGCCTTCACGCTGCAGTGGCTGATGGACGAGCGCCCGCCGCGCGAGCGCAAGCCCGCCGGCCAGCCTGCGCCCCTGCCCGCATGAGCTCAGTTTCCTACCGTCCTCAGGACCGGGCAGCGTTGGGCTAGCGGCGGCAGGCGCTTCAGCACGGTGGCGCCGGCGCGGTAATGGAGTTCGTCCGGTAGCCTGAGGTGTCAGCGCCCGTGCGCGCGCTGAAACGGCGCTACAGGGTGCGGAACCCCGCCGTGATGGTCGCGCAACAGGTGCGCCCCGTGAGCCCCACGATGCAGGGGCTAGAATCCGCGCCACGATGGCGAGCCGCTCAAAGCACGCCTAAGAACTTCAGCTGATCGGTCAGGCTACCAAAACGTGAAGCGCGACAACGACTTGCCGAGCCGGCTCGACAAGCACACCCCGATGATGCAGCAGTACCTGGGCCTCAAGACCCAGTACCCGGAGCTGCTGCTCTTCTACCGCATGGGGGACTTCTACGAGCTGTTCTACGAGGACGCCGAGAAGGCGGCGGGGCTGCTTGACCTCACCCTCACAACGCGTGGAGCGTCGGCCGGCGCGCCGATCAAGATGGCCGGCGTTCCCTGGCACTCGATCGAGCAGTACCTCGCGAAACTCGTGAAGCTGGGCGAATCGGCGGCGATCTGCGAGCAGATCGGCGATCCCGCGACGTCGAAGGGTCCAGTCGAGCGAGCGGTGACCCGGGTTGTGACTCCCGGCACGCTCACCGACGCCGCGCTACTCGACGAGAAGGCCGACAACCTGCTCCTTGCCGTCGCTACCGACCGGAGCCGCATCGGGCTTGCGTGGCTCAACCTCGCCAGCGGCGAGTTTCGCGCCACCGAGGCGCCGGCGCGGGTGTTGGCCGACGAGCTCCAGCGGATTCGGCCGGCCGAGGTCCTCGTCGCCGACGGGGCGAGCTTCGAGCTCTCCGAGGGCGCCGCCGCCCTGACGCGCCTACCAGCGTGGCAGTTCGATCTCGATGGCGCGCGGCGGACCCTGACCGAGCACTTCGGCGTGCGCGATCTCGCCGGCTTCGGCTGCGAGGACTTCGGCCCAGCGATCGCCGCCGCCGGCGCGCTCCTCGCCTATGCGCGCAA
>DATEDA010000166.1:0-3141 GCA_035286595.1 Burkholderiales bacterium
CAGCGGCGCAGGACGCGTCTTCCACCAGATGCCGGCGGCGATCACGACCACCGCGCCGACACCGAGCGCCCACCGCCCCCACTCGAACGGCCGGACGTCGTCGTCCTCGATCTCCTCGGGCTCACCGCGCGCCGCACCCGCCTCGCGCGCCGCGCGGGCAGCGAGCGACGCGTCGTACGCGGAGCGCCGGGTGGCGTTCGACAGCATCTGCTGCGCTTCGCGGACCAGCGTGAGCGCGGTCGGATCCTGCGGCGACGCGGCTTCGAGCTCGAGGAGCCGCGACTGGTAGGCGACTGCGATCTCCTCGGGAGACGCTTCGCGGCTCACGCCCAGGATTTCGTAGAGCGTCTGTTTCATGGGAGTTGCACCCCTCGACTCGTCTCCATCATGGCGGTGCCCATCCCCGGAAACAATCGAGCACGCGCCGCGGGCGGCGAATTACTGCCTTCCGCCCCCGCTGCCGCCGTCGAAAGCGCTCGCCGGGCGGGCAAATGTCACACCGGGCGCTCGAGGCGCGCCCGCGGCTGGAATGCGTAGGGCGGCAGCGTCGTGAGGCGCTGGTCGTCGACCGCGCCGCCGGCGGTGAAGTGGTACAGCGTCTGCCACTCGCCGCCGCGCAGGCCGAGCACGCGGTGCAGCGCGTCGTCGAAGAAGCAGCCGATCCCGGTCGCGCGGATGCCCGCCGCCTCGGCTTCGAGGTAAAGCACCTGCCCGACGATCCCGCACTCCCAGTGCAGCTCGCGGTAGCGCCACGGCGCGCGGCTCGCGACGTCGAAGTCGGCGAGCATCGCCAGCGCGAAGCACGAGTCGGCCGCGATGTCCTGGTGGCACGACACCGTGCGCGCCGCCGCGCGGGCATCGCCGGCCGTCAGGAGATAGAGCGGGAGCTCGCGCGGTCCGCTCTTCTGCCACGCCCACTCGTCGCTCATCGCCGGCTTCAGCCGCGCGATCGCCTCCGGGTCGCGGGCGAGGACGTACAGCCCCGGCTCGAGCCCGCCGACCAAATGGACGAACAGCGCGAGGTGCACGCGCGGCGCGTGCGACCAGGCGTCCCAGGGCGGCACGCCGATCCGCGGCACGAGCGGCTCGAGCATCGCGTAGAACGCCTCGGCGTCGATCGAGGTCGCGCCGTCGAAGTCGACCGCGCTGCGGCGCCTGCGGGCGATCGTCGCCGCGGGCAGGTCGAGCTTCGGGGCGCGCAACGGCGGCGGCGCAGACGCGGCGAAGTGCGTGGCGAGGGGCGTTCGCGGCTTGGCCGTCGCAGCGTGCGCGTGGTCGATGTCCGGCCAGTCGCGGTGCGACGCGCTAAGGCGGTTCGCTGCGCCGGCCCAGGTCGCGCCCTCGACGAGCCCGGCGATCGCGTCGAGCGCCGGCGGCTCCCCGACGCCCACCCAGAGCAGGCAGTCCGGCTGCTCGCGCTCGGCCGCCGCGAAATCCGGATCGCGGTCGAGGCCGAGCACGCGCGCGACCTCGGCGTCACCGGCTGCGGCGAGGTAGCGCGTGCGCCAACCGAGCGCCGCGGCGGCGTACGCGACCGCCGCGATCGCGTGGCCGCAGTCGTGATTGCAGTAGCGGAACGCGCGGATGCCGTACTTCCACGCCTCGCGCCAGTAGATCGAGGCGAGCCCCACGAGCACGCCGCCGGCCGGCGCGGACGTCCGGGCGAGCCGCGCGCGCTGCTCGAGCGCGTGATCCCGGCTCACGTAGTGGTAGACGCCCGCTTCGAGACCCCGGACGCCCGAGCAGACGACGTAACCCTCGGTCGGATGCAGGTTGCCGCTCGAGGGATTGCAGCGCAGCGCCCAGGACGTACCGCGATACGACTTCCACGCCGAGATCGCGAGCGAGAGCTCGAGGAGGAGCGCGATCGCGTCGCGGTCGAGCGGTGCCGGCCCGGGCAGCGCGCCGCGCCGCAGATCGTTGAAGCGCACCGCGAGCTCGTCCGCGACGAGCGGCAGCTCGACGCGCGGTGCGCCGGCGTAGGTGCGGAACGGATCGGGCTGCGTCGCCCAGTCCATGTAACCCGGCCCGGGCGCGTAGCGCTCGAGCTGGTGCTTCGAGCGGGCGTGGTACTCGAGGATCGGCTGGGCGTCCATGCGTAGGCGCGAGTGTAAGCGCCTGCGTGCCGCGGGCGCCCGCCGGAGCGACTGCCTCGATCCGGCCTGTCGCGAGGAATTTGCCACGCTGGCGGCGTCATTTAGCGCGAAGCTCGCCTGGTCCCCCGGAATCCGGGTTAGAGCGGGCCTGTTTGCCGTCATATGACAATCCCTCGCGCATCATCGGCCTTGCACATCAGCCTCTGGGCCCTGCTCACCTTCACGCCTGCGGTCGGCTTTGCCCAGGCGGGTGTCTCGGCGGAGAGCATTCTCGTCGGCCAGTCGGCACCGCTGACCGGGTCGCTCGCCGAATTCGGCAAGAGTGCGCGCATCGGCGCCCTCGCCTATCTCCAGACGGTCAACGCCGGCGGCGGAATTCACGGCCGGCGAATCGAGCTCCGAACGCTCGACGACGGCGGTGATGCCAAGCGCACCGTGCAGAACGTCACGCAGTTGATCGACCAGGACCGCGTGTTCCTGATCTTCGGGCTGGTGGAGGGCGGACCCACGAGCGCGGCGGTGCCGGTGATCACGGAGCGGAAGGTGCCGCTCGTCGGTTCGATGGCCGGATCGCCGGGGCTGCGGCGGCCGCTCAACCGCTACGTCTTCAACGTGCGCGCCGAGCACATGGAGGAGTTTCGCGCGATGCTGAATCTCGCGAACACCTACGGCTTGCGGCGGATCGGGTTTCTCCACAGCGACAGCGAGGTCGGGCGCGCGCACCTCGAGAACGTCCGGCGGATCGGCGCCGAGCTCGGCATGCAGATCGTGCTTCCGGCGGCGCTCAAGTCCGGGGCGAGCGATGCCGACCTGCAGGCGATCGCCAATCGGATCGTCGCCGACAAGGTCGAGGTCTTCTTCAATCACGGAAGCTACACGTCGTTCGCCAAGGTCGTGCAACAGGCGCGCAAGCTCGGCGCGCCGACTTATTTCATGGCGGTGAACTCCGGTTCGAGCGAGCTCGCGCGGCTGCTCGGTGATCAGGGAGGCGGGATCGTGTTCGCGCAGATCATGCCGCTCCCCTACTCGCGGACGACCGAGCTCG
>DATEDA010000167.1:0-20282 GCA_035286595.1 Burkholderiales bacterium
GGTCTCCTTGCCGTAGGCCGAGTCGTGATAGAGGTTCACGATCTTCTTGCCCTTCAGCTTGTCCATCCCGCCTTCCTTCATGCCGATGAACTTGATCTTGGCGGTGTTCTGCGACCAGTAGTTCGTGATCAGCGGGAAGACGTACGGGAAGACGCGACCGTCGCTCGCGTCGGTGCGGCCGTAGCCCATCGAGATGACCGGGATCTTGTCCGCGGTCGCCCTCTCGATCAGCGAATAGGTAATGCCGGTGGACAGCGGATGGATCACGGTCGCGCCGGTCGGGCCTTTCTTCTTCGAGCGCTCGTAGCACTCGACGCCGCGGGCGTTGTTGTACTCGGTCTCGCACTTCTCCCACGTGAGCTTGACCCCGTTGATGCCGCCGTCGCGGGCGTTCAGCATGGCGAAGTAGTCGATCATGCCGCCGCCGAACCCGGACCCGCCCGGGGCGTAGGGGCCCACCCAATAGAAGTTGGCCGGAATGAACTGCTCCTGCTGGGCATGCGCGCCGGCCGCGGCGATCGCCAGCCCCGCGGCGGCGAAGAACGTTGCCGCCGGCTTCCCGAGTTGCTTCAACATCGCTGATCTCCTCAAGATGGTGGACCCCCCAGTTTCCCTGGTTGTATGAGTTATAGGTGGACCGGCAAATATACGCCAATCCCCTGGGCGCTCAAAGCGTAGCGGGGCCGGGTCGCCCGGGGGCCCGCCCTCGACCCTCCCCCCCTCGCGCTAGTGCGGGAAAGGCCAGAGCCGCAGCTTCTCCTTCCCGATCTGCCACAGCCGCGCGAGGCCGTGCGGCTCGACGATCAGGAAGAAGATGATGAGCGCGCCGAAGATGATCAGCTCGAGGTTCGACACGATCGCGTGCGAGATCTCCATGCCGGTGGCGTGCGAGATCGTCTGCGAGACCACGCTCAGGAAGATCGGAAAGAGCGTGATGAACCCGGCGCCGAGGAACGACCCGAGGATCGAGCCCACCCCGCCGATGATGATCATGAACAGCACCCGGAACGAGAGGTCGAGGTTGAACGCCTCCGGCTCCACGGTGCCGAGATAGCAGAACGCGAACAGCGCGCCGGCCACGCCGCAATAGAACGAGCTGATCGCGAACGCGAGGAGCTTCGTCTGCATGAGCGGGATCCCGATCACGCCCGCGGCGACGTCCATGTCGCGGACCGCCATGAACGCCCGCCCGGTCTCGCTGCGGACCAGGTTCTTCGCGAGCAGGGCGAGTCCGGCGACGACGAACAGGGTCAAGAGATACTTCGCCTGCGGGCTGTCGAGCTCGTAGCCGAGGATCACCATCTTCTGCGCGGTGATCACGCCCGAAGAGCTGTAGTTCGAGAACCAGCCGAAGCGCTGCAGCGCCCAGAGCACGAAGAACTGGCAGGCGAGCGTCGCGACCGCGAGGTAGAAACCCTTGATCCGCAGGCTCGGCAGCCCGAACACGATGCCGACCGCCGCGGCGCACAGGCCGCCGAGGATGAACGATCCGATGATCGGCATGCCGGGGATGCGGAGCTGGAAGTTGTAGGCCATGAACGCGCCCACGGCCATGAACGCCGCGGTGCCGAGCGAGAGCTGCCCGGCGTAGCCGGTCAGGATGTTCAGGCCGAGCGCGGCGAGCGAGAAGATGAGGAACGGCGTGAGGATCGCCCCGAGCCAGTACTGGTCGGCGACGAGCGGTACGACGACGAACGCCAGCACCAGGACCGCGATGACGCCGATCCGATCCTGCAGGATCGGGAAGATCTGCTGGTCGGCGGCGTAGCTCGTCTTGAACTGGCCGGCTTCGCGGTACAGCATCGCCTTCTCCCTGGCGCTACACGCGCTCGATGATCTTCTCGCCGAACAACCCCTGCGGCCGAAACAGCAGGAACACGAGCGCGATGACGTAGGCGAACCAGCCCTCGATCCCGCCGCCGACGTAGGGTCCGAGGTAGACCTCGGCGAGCTTCTCCGAGGCGCCGATGATGAGCCCGCCGATGATCGCGCCGGCGATCGACTCGAAACCGCCGAGGATCAGCACCGGCAGCGCCTTGAGCGCCACGAACGTCAGCGCGTACTGGATGCCGTTTCGCACGCCCCACATGAGGCCGGCGACCAGCGCCACGAATCCGGCGACCGCCCACACGATCCCCCAGATCTGCTTCAGCGGGATCCCCACCGCGAGCGCGGCCTGGTGATCGTCGGCGACCGCCCGCAGCGCCCGCCCGATCCGCGTCTTCTGGAAGAACAGCGCGAGCACCGCGACCAGGGTCCCGGCGACCGCCGAAGCGAAGAGATCGAACTGGCTGATGTTGATGTTCGCCTTCTGCGACAGCCACTCGATCGGGACGTCCGGGACCCCGAGCTCGAGGCCGTGGGGTTGCGAGCCCCAGACGAGCTGGGACAGGCCCTCGAGGACGAAGGTGAGGCCGATGGTCGCCATGAAGAGCGTGATCGGCGCCTGATTGACGAGCGGGCGGAGCACCACCTTCTCGATGGCGAGCCCGAGGACCACCATCACCGCCAGCGTGACGACGAGCGCGAGCCAGAAGTTCCAGCCGCGCTCGACGAGGCTCACGAAGGTGAGCGCGGCGAAGAACACCATCGCCCCCTGGGCGAAGTTGAACACGCCCGAGGCCTTGTAGATCAGGACGAACCCGAGGGCGACGAGCGAGTACATCACGCCCGCGAGCAGCCCTCCTGCCAGCACCTCGATGAAGAACGCGAGCTCCATTGCCTAGCTCCCTAGTGCGCGACGCCGAGATAGGCGTCGATCACCTTCTGGTCGCCCCGCACCTCGTCCGGCGTGCCGTCGGCGATCTTGCGCCCGTAGTCGAGCACGACCACGCGGTCCGAGATGTCCATCACCACGCCCATGTCGTGCTCGATCAGCGCGATCGTCGTCCCGTACTGGTCGTTCACGTCGAGGATGAAGCGGCACATGTCCTGCTTCTCCTCCATGTTCATCCCCGCCATCGGCTCGTCGAGGAGCAGCACCTCCGGTTCGGCCGCGAGGGCGCGCGCGAGCTCCACGCGCTTCTGCAGCCCGTACGGCAGCCGCCCCACCGGGGTCTTGCGGACGTGCTGGATCTCGAGGAAGTCGATCACCTCCTCGACCTTGCGCCGGTGCTCGAGCTCCTCGCGCTTCGCCGGCCCGATCCAGATCGCCTGCTGGAGGAAGTTGGTCCGCATCTTCAGGTTGCGGCCGGTCATGATGTTGTCGAGGACCGTCATGCCCTTGAACAGCGCGATGTTCTGGAAGGTGCGGGCGATGCCCATCGCCGCCGCCTCGTGGCTGTTCATGTCGGACCGGGTCTCGCCCTTGAAGGTGATTCGACCCTGCTGCGGATGGTACACGCCGTTGATCACGTTCAGCATCGAGCTCTTGCCGGCGCCGTTCGGACCGATGATCGCGCGGACCTCGTGCTTGCGGACGTCGAACGACACGTCCTGCAGCGCCTTCACCCCGCCGAACGAGAGCGAGACGCCCTCGACGACGAGGACCGGCGCGCCGATCTTTCGTTGGCTCTGCATCGGCCGGCGGGGGGAGCGGTCAGGCGGCCCGGCGAGCCGCGGCAGCCGGGAACGTCTTCGCGTCGACGATCTTCAGCGTCGCGGCGATCGTGCCGGTGCGACCGTCCTCGAACTTCACCTGCGTCTCGACGTAGCAGTCGCGCTTGCCGCCGTAGAGCGCGTCGATCGGCACCTTGTACCGCTCGGCGACGAAGCGCCGGCGCACCTTCCGCGACCGGGTGATCTCGCCGTCGTCGGGGTCGAGCTCCTTGTGCAGGACGAGGAAGCGGTGGATCTGCGACCCGGCGAGCTTGGGGTCGGCGGCGAGGTCGGCATTCACCTTCTCGACGCACCCGCGGACGAGCTCGTAGACCGCGCCTTGCGCCGCGAGGTCGCCGTAGCCGGAGTATGCGAGGTTGCGCCGCTCGGCCCAGTTGCCGACCGCGTCGAAGTCGATGTTGATGAACGCGCACACCATGTCGCGCTCGTGCCCGAACGCGACCGCCTCGCGGATGTAGGGAAAGAACTTGAGCTTGTTCTCGAGGTACTTCGGCGCGAACAGCGTGCCGTCCTTCAGCTTGCCGACGTCCTTCGCGCGGTCGATGATCTTCAGGTGGCCGTCCGGGTCCAGATACCCGGCGTCGCCGGTGTGGAACCAGCCGTCGTTCGTCTTCACCTCGGCAGTCGCTTCGGGGTTCTTGTAGTACGCCTGGAAGAGCCCCGGCGAGCGGATCAGGATCTCGCCGGCGTCGGTCACCTTGACCTCGACGCCCTTCACCGGCGGGCCGACGGTGTCGACCTTCACCGCGCCGTTCGGCTGCACGCACACGAACACCGAGGTCTCGGTGGACCCGTAGAGCTGCTTCAGGTTGATCCCGATCGCGCGGTAGAACACGAAGAGATCGGGTCCGATCGCCTCGCCGGCGGTGTAGGCGAGCTTTACCCGACTCATGCCGAGGACGTTGCGCAGCGGCCCATACATGAGCAGGTCGCCGAGCCAGTAGCGGACGCGGTCAACGACCGCGACCGGCTCCCTCGCGTCGAGGATCCTGGCGCCGACGCGGCGCGCGAGGCCCATGAAGTAGTGGTACAGCTTGCGCTTCAGCCACCCCGCGTCCTCCATGCGGATGGTGACCTGGGTGAGCAGCCCCTCCAGCACCGCCGGCGGCGCGAAGTAGTAGGTCGGGCCGATCTCGCGCATGTCGGTCATCACCGTCGCGGCCGACTCGGGGCAGGACACGCAGAATCCCACCACCAGCGGCTGCGTGTAGGAGAAGATGTTCTGCCCGATCCACGCCGGCGGCAGGTAGGCGAGCACCTCTTCGCTCGGCGTGAGGCCTTCCATCTCGGCGCCCGTCCGTCCGGCGGTGATCAGGCTCTGGTGGGTGAGGACCACGCCTTTCGCGGTGCCGGTCGTGCCCGAGGTGAAGAACATCGCGGCGATGTCCGACGCCTGGCCCTTCTCGACCTCCGCGAGGAAGAACTCGGGATTGCGGGCATCGAACTCCCGCCCGATCGCCTGCAGGCTCGCGTAGCTCATCAACTCCGGCTGCGCGTAGTTCCGCAAGCCCCGCGAGTCGTCGAAGTAGACGTGCTTGAGCTTCGGGCACTGCGGCATGATCTCGAGCAGCTTGTCGACCTGCTCCTGGTCCTCGGCGATCGCGTACGCGATGTCGGCGTTCTGGAAGACGAAGACCAGCTCCGCGGCGGCCGCGTCCTGGTAGAGCGGCACGGGGACCCCGCCGAGGCACTGCGCCGCCGCGACCGCCCAGTAGATCCGCGGGCGGTTCGCGCCGATGATCGCGAGGTTCATCCCGCGCTGGAAGCCCTGCGCGGCGAGCCCGCAGGCGAGCGCGCGGACCTCGGCGGCGACCTCGGACCAGGTGAAGCTCTGCCAGATGCCGAGGTCCTTCTCGCGGATCGCCGGGCTCGCCGGCCGGACGCGCGCGTGCTCCAGCAGCAGGCGTGGAAAGGTGTCGAGCCGCTCCGCCATCTAACCCTCCTGTGGGCAGACTCCCCCGGGCCCGGGTGGGCCGCCCCCTCGGCATGGGGGCAAGGGGGGCAGAGGACGCGCCGCCGGTTGTGTGGAGTTCGGGGTCGCGCGAGGCGCGGATTGTAACCTAGCGGCTTGGCCCTCTTAGCCCGGGCCTTCCCTGATGCGGGCGAGCGCCTTCGCTCGCCAGAGGTGCCACGCACGCCCGTAGTCCTGGACCGGCGTGGAGGCCGCGACTTCCCGGTCGTCCAGGTACGTGATCTTTCCGCCGGACCCGGCGATCGCCATCGCCTGGGCCTGTAGGCGGGCGTTGATCTCGAGATAGATGCTGCGCCCCACGGCGCGCGGCAGGTTCTCGCCCACGACCACCGCGCCGTGCCCGCGCATCAGCGCGGCCGGGTGCTTCCCCAGCGTCCGCGCGAGCGCCTCCCCGAGAACCGGCGTCTTGACGAGGAGATCCGTGCCCTGCTGGGCATCCCGAATCTCGAACGTCGGCACCCCGTCGCCCACGAACGCGGCCATGTGGAAGATCGGCCGCAGCGCGGCCGTCGTCACGCCGAACGGGATCACCGACGGCGAATGGTTGTGGACCACCGCCTGCACCTCGGGCCGCGCCCGGTAGATCTCGCCATGGATGAAGCGCTCGCGCACCGACTCGCGCCCGCGGGGATCGAGCGGCGTGCTGTCGAGGTCGTACTCCATGATGTCCGCCTCGGTCACGAGCTCCGGGGCGAGCGACCGGGCGAGGAGGTAGCGCCCGGGGTCGCGCTCCGATCGCACGCTCACGTGGCCGTAGCCGTCGATCACCCCGTGCTCGGCCAGAATGCGGTAGGCGCACGCGAGATCTTCGATCAGGCTCATGGCCCTGCTCAATCGGCCTTGATCCCGGCGGCCGCCACCACCCGCGACCAGCGCGCGAGCTCCCGCTTCACCAGGTCTCCGAGCCGCGCGGGCGGGCCACTCGCGGCGATCATGCCCTGCTTGGCGAGCAGCTCGCGGAGATCGGGCTGGCCGAGGAGCGCGTTCACCTCGGCGTTGACCGTCGCCACGGCTTCGGCCGGCGTTCCGGCCGGCGCGAACAGCCCGTACCAGGTCTCCACCTCGAGGTCCGGGAAGCCGAGCTCCTTCAGCGTCGGCACGTCGGCGAACGCCGGCGAGCGCTCCGCGCTCAATACCGCGAGCATGCGCAGCTTGCCGCTCTGCGCATACGGGGCCGCGGTCTGCAGGGCGACGATCGCCGCCTGGACGTGGCCACCCACCAGATCGTTGAGCGCGCCGCCCATGCCCTTGTACGGCACGTGCACCAGGTTGATGCCCGTCTCCTGCTTCAGCAGCTCCATCGCGAGATGCTGCGGGCCGCCGTTGCCCGGCGATGCGTAATGCAGCTTCCCCGGCTGACTGCGCGCCGCATCGAGAAACTCGCGCAGGCTCGCGACCCCCAGCTTGGGCGAGACGACGACCGTCATCACGCTGGTCGCGACCAGCGCGACCGGCGTGAAGCTCTTCACCGGATCGAACGGGAGCTTGGCGTGAATCGCAGGATTGGTCCCGAACGAGGTCGCCGTGAAGAGCAGCGTGTAGCCGTCCGGCGCGCTCTTGGCGACGTAATCGGTGCCGATGTTCCCGGTCGCGCCGGCGCGGTTGTCGGTGACTACGCCGACCTTCCAGCGCTCGGCGAGCCGCGGACCCAGGACCCGCGAGAGGATGTCCGCCCCGGTCCCGGGGGTGTACGGCACGACGATCGTGACGGTGCGGTTGGGGTAGACCTGGGCGGTCGCGGTCCCCGCGAAGCCGGCAGCGATGCCGGCCAGAACCAATGAGAGGCCTTGAGCGGCGCGCATGGCACCTCCTCGCGGTTCAGCTGTAGGTGAAGAATCCCCGTCCCGTCTTCCGCCCGAGGTAGCCCGCCTCGACCATCTCGACGAGCAGCGGCGCCGGGCGGTACTTCGGGTCCTTGAAGCCCTCGAACAGCACGTTCATCACCGCGAGCTGGACGTCGAGCCCGACGAGATCGCAGAGCGCGAGCGGGCCGATCGGGTGGTTGCAGCCGAGCTTCATCGCCTCGTCGATCTCCGCCGCCGTCGCGAGCCCCTCGCCGAGCGCGAAGACCGCCTCGTTCAGCATCGGGCAGAGCATGCGGTTCACGACGAACCCGGGCGAGTTCCTCACCTTGACCGGCGTCTTTCCGATCTTCTTCGAGACGGCCTCGGCGGCGGCGTAGGTCGCATCCGAGGTCGCGAGCCCGCGGATCAGCTCGACGAGCTGCATGACCGGGACCGGGTTGAAGAAATGCATCCCGATCACCTTGTCCGGGCGCTTCGTCGCTGCGGCGAGCCGGGTGATCGAGATCGAGGAGGTGTTGGACGCGATGAGCGCGCCGGGCTTCGCCAGTCCATCGAGCTCGCCGAACAGCTTCAGCTTGAAGCCCAGGTTCTCGGTCGCCGCCTCGATGAGGAGGTCGCAGTCTTTGAGCGCGGCGACGTCGGTCGCGGTCCGGATGCGGCCGAGCACCGCGGCCCTGTCGGCCGCGGTCAGCTTCTCCTTCTTCACCAGCCGCTCGAGGCTGCCGTCGATCGTCTTGACGGCGCGGTCGAGCTGCGGCTGGCCGATGTCGGTCAGCGTCACGGGGAATCCGGCGACCGCGAACGCCTGCGCGATGCCGTTGCCCATGGTGCCGGCGCCGACGACGCCGATGGTTTTGAGGTCCATCCGATCTCCTGCGATGGTGCGACCCGGGGGATTGTAGCCCTCGGCCGCGGCGCGCCATGCGTTACAGCCACAGGATCCGCTTGCGGTAGTCCAGGTCGGTCAGCAGCGGGCCGGCGGGGCCTTCATGGAACACCGCGCCCCGCTCGAGCGCGAACACGCGATCGGCGAGCGCCAGCACGAGGTCGAGGTTGTGCTCCACGATCACGATGGAGGCGCGCCCGCGCAGCTGGTCGAAGACGGTGAAGAGCTCCTGCACGATCGTGGGCGCGAGCCCCTCGAACGGCTCGTCCAGCAGGAGCAGCTTCACGTTGCCCGACAGCGCGCGCGCCACGGCCACCATCTGCTGCTCGCCGCCGGACAGGTAGTCGGCGGCGAGATTCATCCGCTCCTTCAGGCGCGGGAAGTACCGGAGGATCTGCTGCTCGCTCCAGGCCACGCCGTGCCGGCCGTCGGTGGCGCGTGCGAGGCGCCCGAGCGCGAGGTTGTCGGCCACCGTCATGCCGGCGAAGAGCCCCCGCCCCTGCGGCACGTAGCCGATGCCGAGACGCGCGATGTCCGGCGCCGGCAGACCGGCGATGCTGCGTCCCTCGTATTCGATCGTCCCCGAGGCCGGCGGCACCAGTCCGGCCAGGGTCTTCAGCAGCGTGGACTTGCCGGCCCCGTTGCGGCCGAGCAGCGCGACGATCTCGCCCTCGCCCACGTCGAGCGTGGCATCGTTCAGGATGTGGCTCTTGCCGTAGAAGGCGTTGACGCCCGTGAAGCGCAGCAGCTGCGCCCGATCACGCCCCCCGCCGGCGACGCGCCCGGTGACGGGCGGCGTGCCCGTGCCCGTGTAGACCTCCTGCACGCGACGGTCCGCGCGCACCTCCTCGGGGGTACCGGCCATCAGGACTCCCCCCTGGTTCATCACGGTGACGCGCTGCGAGAAGCCGAGGACGCGATCGATGTCGTGCTCCACGATCAGCACCGGGACGCTGGCGGCCACGTTCTTCACCAGGTTCGACACGCGCTCGCGCTCGGCGGCCGCCAGGCCCGCGAGCGGCTCGTCGAGCAGCAGCACCTGCGGCCGGGAGGCCAGGGCGATGCCGACGTCGAGCAGCCGTTGCCCGCCGTAGGAGAGCTCGCCGCCCTGGATCTCCTCGATGCCTTCGAAGCCGAGGAATTGGATCAGCTCCCGGGTCTCCGCATGGATCTCTGGATAGCTGTCGATGTCGCGCCAGGCGTTGAAGCGGCCCGGGTGCCGCGCCTGCAGCGACAGGCGCAGGTTCTCGTAGATCGTGAGGCCCTTGAACAGGTTGGTGATCTGGAACGACCGCGCCAGGCCCTGGCTGCAGATCCGGTGCGGCGGCAGGCCGCCAATCTGCTCGCCGTACAGGGATACCGTTCCCTCGTCGGGCGCGAACATCCCCGACGCGACGTTGAAGAGCGTCGTCTTGCCCGCGCCGTTCGGACCGATGAGCGCATGGATCTCGCCGGCGCGCACCGTCAGGCTTGCCCGTTCGACCGCGCGAATGCCGCCGAAGTGCTTGGCCACCGCCGTGAGCTCGAGCACCGCACCCTGCCGGAGTTCCGGGCGCAGGAACCCCGGCAGCGGCAGGCCGGTGTGGACCCGGCGCGCGCTCATGGCCGCGGCTTCTTCCGGCGGCGGGCGCCAGCGGCGCTTCAGCGTCGCCCAGACGCCCACCAGGCCGCCCGGCGAAAACAGCACGAAACCGACGAACACCAAGCCGAACCAGAGCAGCCAGTTGCCGGTCCAGATCGAGAACAGCTCGCGGAACAGGATGTAGAACACCACGCCGAGCGCCGGGCCCAGGACGTGGTGCATGCCGCCGATGACCACCATGGCGAGCAGCTCGCCGGAGAAGGCCACCGAAACCGCCTCCGCCGAAACGAGGTAGTTGAGGAAGCCGAGCAGCGCGCCGCCGAGTCCGGTGACCACGGCGGAGAGCACGAACACCGCCAGCCGATAGCGGTTCACGTCGTAGCCCTGGAAGGTGGCGCGCTGCTGGTTCTCCCGGATCGCCACCAGCACGTGCCCGAACGGCGAGCGCGTCACCCGCAGCAGAAGGTAGAGCACGCCGAGCGCGATCAGCGCGACGAAGGCGTAGTAGACGTTCGAGTCATCGAGCGGGATCGCCGCGATGCCGCCGCGCTTCAGGCCACCGAGCCCGTCCTCGCCGCCGGTGAGCTCGGTCCAGCGGAACGCGACGGCATAGGTGAGCGCCGCGAAGGCGAGCGTCAGCAGCGCGAAGTACACGCCGCGCCGGCGCAGGATGAGAACGCCGACGAGGCAGGAGAGCACGGTCACGAACGCGACGGAGAAGAGCAGCGGCGCGAGGAGCTGATCGTGAAACCAATGCTTCTGCGTGATCGCGGCGGCATAGGCGCCGATGCCGAACCAGGCGCTGTGGCCGAAGGAAGTCAGGCCGGTGAACCCCACCAGCATGTTGAGGCCGAGGGCCGCGATCGCCAGGCACACGATCTGGGTGGCCGTGCTCGTGCTCAGGCCGAGCACACGCATGGCGAGCGGGAGCAGGACGAGCACGACCGCGCCGATGGCGAGCAGCGGGAACTTCGCCCGCGTCCACGACGCCTTCATCCGGCGCGCCTCATTCGAACTTCTCGATCCGCTCGCCGAGGAGCCCGCGCGGCCGGAGCATCAGGACCAGGAACATCAGCACGTACATCGAGGCCTCGCCCGCCGCGGGCGCGAAATGGATGGTGATGCCGCGCACGACGCCCACCAGCAACGCAGCGAGAACCACGCCCCAGAAGCTGCCTAGCCCGCCGATCACCACCACCACGAAGGCGACGGTGATGATCTCCGCCCCCATTGCCGGATGCACGTTCGTGATCGGCGCGAACAGGGCCCCGCCCAGCGCCGCCATGCCCACGCCCAGCATCACGATCGTGGTCATGTACGGCTGCAGGCGGATGCCGAGCGCCGCGACCATGTCGGGCCGCTGGATGCCGGCGCGCACCACGCGCCCGAAGGACGTCCGGTGGAGGAGGAACCAGATGCCAGTCAGCACTACGGCGACCACCGCGAGCAACAGCAGCCGGTAGCGGGAGAACATGAAATCACCGAGGATCACCTGCCCCTTGAAGCCGGCCGGCATCGAGGCGGGCAGGGGCGCCGCGCCCCAGATCATGCGGATCGCCTGCTCGGCCACCAGCGCGAGCCCGAAGGTGACGAGGAGCGACAGGATCGGGTCGGCGGTGTAGAAGCGGCGCAGGATGAAGCGCTCGAACAGGATCCCGAGCAGCGCCACCGCAACCGGCGACAGGGCGACCGCGGGCCCGAATCCCACGTGCTTCGCGATCTCCACCGAGGCATACGCGCCGAGCGCGTAGAACGCGCCGTGAGCGAGGTTCACCACCCCGCCCACGCTGAAGATCAGCGACAGGCCGAGCGCGATCAGGAGGTAGTAGCCTCCGAGCACGAGGCCGTTCACCACCTGCTCGAGAAGGAACAGGAGTTCCATGATCAAGTCACGGGGGTAGAGCGAAATGCGGCGGCGCCCCGTGCGCCGCCGCGCGAACCCCGCCTAGAAGGTGCAGGAGTTCTGGTCTTTCGGCGGGTTGATGATCTCCAGCGGCTGGTTCGGCGCGGGGACCGCGGCCCCGAACTGCAGGAAGTCCCACTTGTCCTTCGCCTGGCCCTTCGGCTTGACGGTGAACGGATACGCTTCCTGGATCAGCTGGTGGTCCCACGACCGGAAGTAGCCCTTGCGCGCCTTGAGGAGATCGAATTCCGCCTGGCTCTCGAAATAGGCGATCAGCTTCTCGGTGTCGGTGGACTTGGTCGCGTTGATGGCCTGGACCATGATCTTCAGCGACACGTACTCGATCCACGCGTGATTTTCGGGCGGCTTGCCGTATTTCTTGCGGAACGCGGCGACGAAGGTCTTCGAGCCGGGGGTGTCGAGGTCGTGATGCCACACCGTCGGCCAGATGCCGGCCAGGTTACCCTCGCCCGCGCCCCAGGCGTCCGCCGTGTTGAGGTTGAAGCCGGCGATCGGGTAGGCGAGGCCGTACTCGGCGTACTGCTTGACGAAGTTCGTGACTTGGTTGCCGGCGAGGTTGGAGGCGACGATGTCGGGCTTCGCGCGCCGGATCTTCAGCAGGTAAGCGCTGAAATCGGTGACGTCGGTCGCCACCAGCTCGTCGCCGATCAGGGTGCCGCCGTTGGCGGTGATGAAATTCTTCGCCGCCTTCGCCAGGTCGTGGCCGAAGAGGTAATCCGCCGTCAGGCTGAAGGCGCGCTTGCCCTTGATGCGGCCGTCGCGCAGCAGCGCCTGGCCCGCGGCATTCACCATCACGGTGACCGGGATATCGACGTGGAAAGTGTAGCGGTTGCAGTTCTTGCCGCGCAGCACGTCCGAGCGCGCGCCGATCTGCAGGAACAGGCGCTTGTTGCGCGCCGCCACCTGCATGATGGTCTGCGCCGAGGCCGAATTGATCTCGCCCATCAGGAATGCCACGCCGTCGCGCTCGAGCATGCGCTGCGCCTTGGTCGAGGCGGTGGCCGGGTTGACCGAGTCCTCCGACGTCACGTCGAGCTGGCGCCCCATGACGCCGCCGGCCGCGTTGATCTCCTCGGTGGACATCTTGATGCCCATCACGGCGTATTCGCCGAGCGCGCCGAGGAATCCGGTCAGGGGCGTGAGGTGCCCGATCTTGATCTTGTCCGACTGGCTGCGCACGATCGCCGGAAATCCGAGGGCATAAGCGCCCGCGACCGCGGCTCCCGCCTGCAACACCTTCCTCCGGCCTGCGGAGGTTCCTGCAGAAACCCGTTCCTCCTTCTTGTCGCCGCTCATTTCCCCCTCCTTTGGTTGACCGTGCTGATATTGCACAATGTCGCAAGGCAATTCACAGTATCAAATAAAATCAGGAAGGGCGCAAGCGGGGGACGTCCCAACGATGTCGCGCGCGAAGCCCGCAGCCGCACGGCCGTCAGGCAGCGCGGGTCGCCTTCTCCTCTCCGTAGCCGAGCTGCGCGGAAATGCGCCCGGCGGCCTCGCGGACCTGCCGGGCCTTGTCCTGGAGGGACTGCAGCGACAGACGCCAGACCGGGCCGGAGATGCCGACCGCGCCCGCCAGGCGCCCCGCGAAGTCGCGCACCGGCACGGCGACGCAGCGGATCTCCGCGTCGAACTCCCCGTCGTCGTAGGCGATGCCCTTGCGGCGCACCTCTTCGATCTCGCGGAGGAGCGCGTCCCGCTCGACGATGGTCTTGGCGGTGAACTTGCGCGGCGGAACCGCGCCGAGGAACTGGCGGATCTGCTCGTCGTTCAACGCCGACAACAGGACCTTGCCGAGGGCCGTCGCGTGCGCCGGACGCTGCGCGCCCGTCCGATCCACCATTTGCAGCAGCCCCGATCCCGCGGTGCGCGCGATGACCACGATGTCGTTGCCGGAGCGGATGGCGAAGTGACCCGCCTCCCCGGTCTCGCGGGTCAGGGTCTCCAGCACCGGCGTGACGAGCCCGAGCAGGACCTTCTCCTCCAGCGCGCCGGCGGCCAGGGTGAAGAGCTTGGCGCCGATGCGATAGCGCTTGGAATCGCGTGCCTGGCTCACGTAGCCGAGCTGCACCATCGTTTTCACCAGATGGAAGGTGGTGCTGTTGTGCAGCCCCACGGCCTTGCTGAGGTCCGCGAGGTTGATGCCCTCCTGGCTGCGCGCGACCTTCTCCAGGATGGCGAAGGCGCGCTCCAGGGACTGGATGCCGCCGCGCTCCTTCGGCGCCTCGGCGGGCACTTCTTCCGGCGTGATCCTCTTTTTGGAGGCCATTTGTCGCGCCCTACTCGTCCTCGACCGGCGTGGTGACGACGATGAACGTCAGGTCGGTGATCCCGTTGTTGCAGATCGAATGGGAAACGCCGGGCGGGATGAAGATGACGTCGTGCTTGCGCACGATCTGTCGCTTGCCCTCGATCTCCATCGACCCCTCGCCTTCCAGCACGTGGTAGATCTGCTCCTGGACCTTGTGGGCGTGCGTCGCCACGTACGCCATCGGCTGGTAGGTCGAGATGCGGTAATCGACCAGGCGCGAACCCGCCGTTTCCGGCCGCACCAGCGGCTTGGACAGCGCGCCCCCGAAATGGGCGGGGTACTGCTTCCACGGCGTCTCGACGACGTTGCGGATCACCGCGGCGGCCCTGCTCTTCTTCTTTCTCATCGGCCTCACCTCACGTGCTTCTTGCCGAAGATCGGCTCCTTGTGCGGGATCGGCGGCAGCGCCCAGGCGCCGGTGCCCGGCGGCCGGATGTCCGCGTCGACGTGCACGTCGATCAGGCAGGGCTTGCCGAGCCTCACCGCGTGCTCCAGTGCGCCCTTGAAGTCCTGCGACTTGGTGACCGTGAGACCTTCCACGCCCGCCGCCCTCGCCCACGCCGCGAAATCCGGGTTGTAGGGCTTGCGGTCGGGCCCCTGGTAGAAGGCGGTGCCGTGCTCGCGGCCGTCGAAGTACGCGTATTGCAGGTCGCGGATCGCGGCCCAGGCGAAGTTGTTCCACACCACCCAGACCGCGGGGATGTCGTATTCCACGGCCGTGCAGAGCACGTGCGAGACCATGGTGAAGCCGCCGTCGCCGCAGATCGACACGCAGGGCTTGTCCGGCGCCGCGAGCTTCGCGCCGAGGATGGAGCTCGGGCCGAAGCCCATCCCCGAGTAGCCCCAGGTGTTCAGCATGGTCTGCGGCCGGCGCGCCTCCCAGAACTGCATGAACCAGTTGTGATGGATGCCGGAATCGAGCGAGATGATCGCGTCGTCGGGCAGCACCGCGCGGCAGTCGGCCACGATGCGCTCCGGGCGGATCGGCGAGGCATGGATCTCGAAGTTCGGGCGGATGTACTTCTCCCACTCCGCGCGCCAGCCGGCGATCTGCGCGTGCCATTCGCCGAACTGCGCCGCGCCGTCGATCCCGCGGTTCGCCGCCTCGGCGAGGAGCTGGCGCAGGAACGTGCGCGCGTCCGCGAGGATGCCGAGGTCCGGCGCGTAGTTCCGGCCGATCTCGGCGTGGTCGACGTCGACGTGGATGAGCCTCGACGCAGCGATGTTCCAGGAGTAGCCCGGCATCCAGGAGGACGACGAGCGGTCGTCGAAGCGCGCGCCGATCGCGACGATCAGGTCGGTGTGGCGTCCCGCCTGGTTCGCCGGGTAGGCGCCGTTGCGCCCGATGAAGCCGAGCGACATCGGGTCGCGCATGTCGAGGCAGCCCATCCCGTTCGGCGAGCTGATGACCGGAACGCGGTACCTGGTCGCAAACTCGGTAAGCTCCTTGCCGCCCTCGGACAGCGTCACGCCGTGGCCGATGAAGATCACCGGGCGGCGCGCGGCCTGCAGCATGTCGAGCGCCGTCCTCACATCGTCGGGCGACGCCCCGCTGCGGCGCTTGTCGAAGCCGTCCCAGGCCGGCTCGAGCGGCACCTCGGCCTCTTCCTGGAAGAGGTTGAAAGGGATATCGATGTTCACCGGTCCCGGCCGGCCGCTCGTCATCGTGGTGACGGCCTGGCGCAGCGCGAGCGGCAGCATGTCGACCCGCGTGGGCTGGAAGCTGCGCTTCACCACCGGACGGATGACGTTCGGGAAATCGGCCTGGTTGTGCCGGTTCAGCTCCTGGAACGGCCCGCGGTTGAACTGCGAGGTCGGCACGTTCGCGGTGATGGCGAGCAACGCGGAGGAATCGGTCTGCGCCACGGCGAGCGCCATGATCAGGTTCGCCGAGCCGGGTCCCGTGGAGGTGAGCGTCGCCACGGGCTGGTGCTTCACGCGGAAGTAGCCGTCGGCCATGTGGCCGGCAGTCTGCTCGTGACGAGGCGAGACGAGCTTCACCTTGTCGCGCACCTGATACAACGGATCGAGCAGCCCGACGTTGCCGTGGCCGCAGATGCCGAAGACGTACGGGATCTTCTCCTTGACGAGGAACTCCGCGATGAGATCGCCGCCTTTCCTCGTTACGGTCTTGCGGCCGGTGTCGGCCGCGCCCGCAAGGCCTTTTTCCGTCGGTTTGTTCATCGCGCTTTCCTCTACGTTGCGAATTCCTGCGCCGCCGCCGACGATGGGCGAACCGCGCGCGGCCGGACGGCGTGGAGCGCCGCCAGGTAGCCGAAGGTCATGCCGGGCCCGAGCTGCGCGCCCGCCCCGGGATATTCCCCGCCCATGACCGATTGCATGTCGTTGCCCACGGCATAGAGGCCGGCGATCGGCTTGCCGGCCGCATCACAGACCTGTGCGTTCGCATCGGTGCGCATCCCGAGGCTCGTGCCGAGCGGCGTCGGCTCGACGCGAACCGCATAGAAGGGCGCTCGCGCGATCGGGCCGAGACACGGATTGGGCTGGTGCGCCGGGTCCCCGTTGCCGCGGTCGTACGCGTTCCCGCCCTTGCCGAAATCGGCATCGATTCCGCGCCGTGCGAAATCGTTGTGGCGCCGCACCGTGTCGGTCAGTCCTTCGGGGGCGACACCGATGGCGCCCGCCAAGGCTTCGATGGTGGCCGCGGCCTGCAGGTATCCGGAAGCGACATACGGCGCGAGGCGCAGCGTCATCGGCCGAATCATGCCGAGGCCGTACTTCCAGAGGAAGCGCCGGTCGCAGACCAGCCATGCGGGAACATTGGAAGTGCGGTACATGGCGCGCGTGAACTCGTGATACGAGGCCGCTTCGTCCGTGAAGCGCCGGCCCGAGCGCCCGACGGCCACCAGCCCCGGCTTGGCCCGGTCGAGCACGATGTGCGGGTAGACCGCGGTCGTTCCGTCGGCCCGCGTCGCCACCGACCCGGGAAACCAGAGCGCATTGTCCTCGCCGGAGGGGCCCAACACGCCGCCGGCGTCCTGGCCGAGCCGGAGCGTGTCTCCGACGCACCCTTCGTAAGCGGCGGTGTGGCGCGCGACCGGATGCCGGAAATGCTGCTCGCGCAGGGCGGCGCTCGCCGGAAAGCCGCCGCCGGCGAGTACGACGCCGCGGCGGGCGCGCACCCGCATTTCCTTGCCGCCGCGGCGCACGATTGCGCCACGCACCTCGCCGTCGACGATGAGACGCTCGGTCCTCGCCTCGCACCACACCGGCACCTGCCGGTCGAGAAGGCTCCGATACAGGCGCGCCACCAGCGCATTGCCGAGCACGAGGCGCGTGCCGCGCGGATAGCGCAACCGGTCGCCGAGAAAACGCAGCACGAGACGCGCACCGAGAAGCGTTCCGACGATCGACCGCCCCGCGCACAGCAGCCGCGCTGCTTCGCTGCGCGTCACCATCATCCCGCCGAACAGCATCAGCTCGGGAATCGGCCATCCGACGCGCGCGAACTCGTCCCCGAGCAGACGACCGTCGAACTCGGGCGGTTCGAGCGGCCGCTGCCCGTGCGCGGCGCCGGGAAGGTCCTGGCGATAGTCGGGATGCTCCGGGTACGGCCGGAACACGAAGCCGGCGTGCTGCTCCAGGCAAGCGATCATGGCGGGACCGGCGGCGAGGAACGCTTCGCGCAGCGTCCGGTCCGCTTTCTCGCCGACCAGCGCCTCGAGGTACGCCGCCGCCGCGGCATCGCCGGCCGGCGGAATCCAGAGGGTTCCGGATGAGCGCGCGCTGGTGCCGCCGACGTGCGAGGTGCTTTCGAGGACGAGCGCTCGCGCGCCCTCGATGGCCGCCACGAGCGCCGCGGTCATGCCCGACGCGCCCGACCCCAGGACGAGGAGGTCGCATTCGGCGTCAAATGCGTCGGTGGCGGCGGAGCGATTAGTATTCACATCGCGATCCAGTCATCTCGTTCGATATTATCGTATCTCACTTTATATTGTGAAATCTTCCGGGAGAAGGCCTAGCGGTGGCTGACGATCGCCTGTCCTGGCTCGGCGTCCTGTGGCGGGTGGCGGTGGCGATGGCGCTCGTCCTCCTGACGTACAACCCCACCGGGGTGTCGTACTTTCACTGGGCGCTGACCGACTTCTCGACCTTCTCCGCCCTGAAGGGGCTCGCCGGCGCGCTGCTGCTCGCCGGCTGGGTGTTCTACCTGCGCGCCGCCATCTCCTCGCTCGGCTTTCTCGGCGTGATCATCCTCCTGCTCATCCTGGGCGCGGTGGTCTGGCTGCTGGTCGAGCAGAAGATCCTCGATCCGAAGGAGCCGGGCGTCCTGAGCTGGGGCGCCCTCGCGGTGCTCGGGCTCGTGCTCGGCATCGGGATGTCGTGGTCGCTCGTCCGGCGGCGGATTACCGGCCAGGTCGACGTCGACGCCGTAGACCGCTGAAGACCACCCCGTCGCGCTTCGCGCGACACCCCTCCTCATGCGAGGAGGGGAAAGTCCTAGAGCCCCCACTCGAGGAACGTCGCGTAGTCGGCGCCGCCGACCGGCGCGAGCTCGCGGTAGTAGCTGCGGAAGAACACGAGCGGGTCGGCCTCCTCGGGCACTTCGAGCCTGAGCACGCGGCCGAGCACGAGGAGATGGTCCCCGGCTTCGTGGCGCGCCTCGACTTCGCACTCGAAGGTCGCGAGCGCGCCCTCGAGCAGCGGCACTCCGGTTTCCCCGATCCGGTGCTTCACCCCCTGCCACTTCCCCGTCCCGGTCCGTGCGAACCGCTCGGACACCGCCCGACCGTCGCGCCGGAGCACGCTCGCCGAGAAGTGCCCGGCGGTCTGGTAGACGTCGAACGCGCCGAGCGATCGCGCTGGGCAAAACATCACGAGCGGGGGCGAAAGCGACACCGAGCTGAACGAGTTCACCGTCGTGCCGACGAGCGAGCCGTCGGCCGCGCGCGCGCCGATCACGGCGATGCCGGTCGCGTACGTGCCGAAGGCCTGGCGGAGGCGCTGCGGCGTCAGGCTCTGCGCGGGGTTGCTCATCTCGGTGTCCCGGACTGGAGATCCGCGCAATGCTACCGCGGAGCCCCCGCGTGGAGCGGCCCTACGCCGCGATCTTGCGTGCCGCCTCGCCCTTCTCGGGGAGGATCGCCGACTTTTGCCAGCTCGGCCGGGACCTGACCCGCTCCATGAATGCGCCGATGCGCGGGAAGCGCTGGTAGAGGTCCGCGATCTCGATGACCGGGAACATCTCGGTGCGCGGCGCGAGCGCGATGTCGGCGAGCGAGAACGCGTCGCCCAGCAGCCACTTCCGCCCGTCCGACAGCCGGTCCTCCATGAGCTGCATCTTCTCGAGCAGCACCTTGTGGCGGTCGGCGAGCAGCTCCGCGTCCTTCGGCGCCGTGAGCACTCGGGTCGCGAACTTGAGGTAATACTCGTTCGAGGTCCGCTTGGTGATCTCTTCCTTGAGCTTCTCGGGCGTGATGCCGGTGTCCTGGAGCCGCTTCTTGCCCATGGTCTCGTAGATCGAGTCGCGGAACGGCTTCGCCCATTCGAGCTCGAACGCCATCCACATCCGCATCTGGGCCTGCAGGTACGGGTCCTTCGGCACGAGCGGCGGTTCCGGGAATACCGATTCGAGATACTCGTTGATGACGTTCGACTCGTAGATCACGCGGTCGCCGTGCACCAGGGTCGGCACGAGCCCGTTCGGGTTGAGCTTGAGGTACCAGGGCTGCTTCTGATCCATCACCCCCAGGGCGAGCCAGCGGATCTCGAACGGCACGCCCTTCTCGATGAGGCACATCCGGACTCGCCGCCCACACGGGCTGTTGGCGGCGTCGTAGAGAACGATCTCGGCCATTGCGGTCTCCTCCTGGCTACCGGGGCGGCTCCGGCACGTCGTAGCCCGCCATCAGGTCGTCGACGATCTTGTGGAACTCGTCCCAGGGCGTCTCGCGGAACGCGTGATTGCGAACGATGAACGAGGCCCCGGCGTAGAACTTCTCATACTGCAGGTGGCGGCCGGCGAACTCCGAGCCGACCATGTCCCAGGCGAGCTTGAACAGCTTCATGCGACGGACGGCGTCCAGTTGCGGCGTCTGGAAGTACGCCTGGAACTGGCTCGCGAGCTCCTTGTCGTGCATGACGGAGATGTCGGCCGGCATCTGGAACACCCCGCCGCCGCACAGCTCGCGAAGCACCTCGATGAACGAGGAGTGGTTCTGGGTCGCCCACTCCAGCGCGGCGTACATCATGCGGCGGTTGAAGCACGCCCAGCCCGCCGGCC
>DATEDA010000168.1:0-4066 GCA_035286595.1 Burkholderiales bacterium
CGGATTGGAGCGCTTCATCGGCTGGGCGAGGCGGTGCGGGTTGTACGTCTTCTGCACCAGGCCGTACGCCTTGACGCAGCACTTGCCGCCGCCGGGATGGATCGCGGCGGCGGCGAAGTTCGGCTCGACCTCGGTCGCGACACCGTCCTGCACCTTCACCGTCAGCAGGTCGGGCCCCGCCACGCACTGGTAGCAGTACTCGGGGACCTTCCGGATCTTCGCGGCCACGCCATCTCCTCGGCCGCCTTCGCGGCGACCCGCGCCACCCCTTCGCGAAAGTCTAGGGATGCAGGAAACGAAAGTCTTGATGCAGGCTAAACAAGCCGCCTGTGGCAGCGCCTAGCATGTCCCCCAGTCCGCGCGCCATCGTGGAGGAGGGGTGATGGGGCACCGCCGCTTCGCCGCCGGGTTCGACCCGCACGAGTTCGCGAGCCGCGACGAGATCCGGCGGCTGCAGCTCGAGCGGCTTCGCGCGACGCTCGGGCGCGCGTACGAGCGCGTGCCCCACTACCGCGCGAAGTTCGACGCGTCGGGCGTGCACGCCGAGGACCTGCGCGAGCTCGCGGATCTCGCGAAGTTCCCGTTCACGACCAAGGACGACCTGCGCGCGAACTATCCGTTCGGCATGTTCGCGGTGCCGCTGCGAAAAGTGGTGCGCATCCACGCCTCGAGCGGCACGACCGGCCGGCCGACCGTGGTCGGCTACACCCAGCGCGACATCGACACGTGGGCCGAGCTGATGGCGCGCTCGATCCGCGCCGCGGGCGGCGGCAGCACCGACGTCGTTCACGTCGCCTTCGGCTACGGCCTCTTCACCGGCGGCCTCGGCGTGCATTACGGCGCCGAGCGGCTCGGCGCGACCGTCGTGCCGATGTCGGGCGGCCAGACCGAGCGTCAGGTGCAGCTCATCCTCGACCTCACGCCGACGATCCTGATGGCGACGCCATCGTACGCGCTCGCGATCGCCGACGAGTTCGAGCGCCAGCGCCGCGACCCGCGCGACACGACGCTGCGCCTCGGCCTGTTCGGCGCCGAGCCCTGGACGGAGGGCATGCGGCGGGAGATCGAGGCGCGGTTCGCGATCGACGCGATCGACCTCTACGGATTGTCGGAGGTGATGGGTCCCGGGGTCGCGGTCGAGTGCATCGAGGCGAAGGACGGGGCACAGCTCTGGGAGGACCACTTCCATCCCGAGGTGATCGACCCGGAGACCGGTCGCGTCCTCCCCGACGGCGAGTTCGGCGAGCTCGTGCTCACCTCGCTCACGAAGGAAGCGCTGCCCGTGGTGCGCTACCGCACCCGCGACCTGACGCGGCTGCTCCCCGGCACCGCCCGCCCGGGGATGCGCCGCATGGCACGGATCACCGGCCGCAGCGACGACATGCTGATCATCCGCGGGGTGAACGTCTTCCCGAGCCAGATCGAGGAGCTCATTCTGAAAGCCCCTGCGCTCTCAGCCCACTACGAACTCGAGGTATCGCGCCCGCGCCACCTCGACGAGCTCGAGGTGCACGTCGAGCCGAAGCCCGAGTTCGCCCCCGCGGGCGAGGCCGCCTGGAGCCGCGCGGCCCGCGAGCTCGAGCACCACATCAAGTCGGTGGTCGGCGTCACGGCGCGGGTCGTTCTCGTTCCGCCCGGTGCGATCGAGCGTTCCGGAGGCAAGGCAAAGCGGGTGATCGACCGCCGCCGCGGGTAGCTCGTCGGAGCGCGTCAGGCGCCTTGCGGGCGCCAGCGTACGCTGGACCTCCGAACCGGGTTCAGCCTGCTGCCTCGGCCGTCACTCTGGCGATGAAATCGGCGTTCGGGCAGAACTGCTCGTAGCCCGCCTTGCCGTCCCGCTCGAGCCACGCGAGACAAAGTTCCCGATCGCGGCACACGACGCACCGGCGCGCTGCTGCGGCTGCCTGCTCGATGTCGGTTGCGCAGACGAGCCGGTCCGCGCTCAGCCCTTGCCGCTCGAGCACCCGATGCATGAGGACCGGCCGGTCCTCGCGGATCACGGCGCGCCAGAGCCCGTGCACGGCCCACCCGCCTACGAGAAACAGTCCACCGAAACCCGCGACGATCGCCACCGTCACGAACGTGTCCATTTTCTGCTCCTCCGTCCGATCGGTTGCAACATAGCGCATCGGTCGAAGCAGGCCGTGATCCAGATCAAACCCGGTCCGGCGAGCGCCCGGCCGTGCGGCCCGCGAGCACTACATCGGCGCGCCTTCGGCCCGTCGCATCAGCGTCACGGGCTGGGGCTTCGGCTCGCCGTCGTCGTAGGCGAGGCATTGCTGGCAGACGGTGCCGGCGACGTTCTCCGCGAGGTTAGCTCGGCGCAAGCGCCGGAACGGCTCGCCGTGCCAGGCCTCCATGAACGAGACCGCATTGAGATCGCCCATGTTGAAGCGGCCGTCGTGGTCGAAGCAGCACGCCGAGAGCCGGCCGTCGAAGGTGATGTGGCCCTCGGTGAAGAGCGACCAGCACGGCAAGGGCTTCCGGAGCGCACCGACCCGGCCCTGGTTGCCCGCGGTCGGCCGGGTGCCCTTCGCGCCGCTCGTGAGGCCGGCCTGGCCGTAGAGCGGCAGCCAGTAGTGCTCGTCGACGTACGGGAGGATCCCGGCGACGGCCTGCTCCATCCGCGGGCGCTGCTCGCCGTCGTAGAGGATGCTCGACGCATACAGCCCGCAGCGGTGGCCGGTCGCCGCCTCGACCTCGTCGCGGATGCGCCGCGCGGCCCGCAGATTCTCGGTGATCTTCTTGAACGCCTTGGCGCGGACCCCGGTCACCTCCTGGAACTGCGCGGCGTCCGAGAAGTTGTAGCTGAACTTCAGGCTGTCGAGCCCGGCCTCCAGGCAGGCGCGCACGCGTTCAGGCTCCGCCATGCGCCCATTGGTGGTGAGAAACACGTACGGGTAGCCGCACTCGGCCTTGGCGTAACGGATCGCCTCCGGGAGCCAGGGCACGAGGAACGACTCGCCGAGGTAGAACAGGCCGAGTTCCTCCACCCCGAGGTCGCGCATCTCGCGCACGATCCGGGCAAAGAAGGTCCACGAGATGTCCTGCTTCTCCCGCAGCCGCATGTGGGACGCGCAGAAGAAGCACTTGAAGTCGCAGCGCGCGGTGAGCTCGATCTTGACGCTCTTGGGGACGGGCGGCCTCTCGCTCCGGTACTCGTCGGTGAGGAGAGTGATGCGGTCGATTCGCTCGGTGATGCCCACGGGTTTCTCCTGAAAAAAATTGGCGGAACGCTTTCAGTTCTTTCGAACTTGGGCAATTCCGCCAAACACCAGGAGTGCACATATGCTGCCAGGGCCCCGGGCGCGTTCTGTGATCTGGATCAAACGTTGTCCGGAGGCTGAGGCACTCCGCGCGCCGCCCGTGATCTGCGTCCTGAGTCGGGCTCAGCCTTCGAAGGCCCGCAGGCCCGCGAGGTCGAGAATGCGAATCTTTCTCCCGTGGACCTCGATCAGGCCGGCCGCCGAGAGCTGGTGGAGGAGGCGCGAGAAATGCTCGCGCGTGATGTCCAGCCGGGACGCGAGGACGCCCTTGCTCGTGGCGAGCTCGACCTCGACCGGCCCGCCGGTTGCCTCCCCCGGCAGCTCGCGCAGGAGGTAGCCGATCACCCGTTGCGCCCCGCTCCGCAGCGTGTGCGCCTCGAGGTCGTTCACGAGGTGGTGGAGGCGCTGGGCGAGCCCGGCGAGCATCTTGCGGGCGAACTTCGGGTTGCGCTCGAGCTCGGCGAAGACCGCGTGCTTGCCGATCGCGAGCAGCAGCGAGTCGGCGAGCACCTCGGCGAGTACCACGTACGGCTTGTCGAGGAACATCACCGCCTCGCCGAAGCTCGCGCCCGGCCCGAGGATCTCGAGCACCTTTTCCGCGCCGTCCGCGCCGCTGAACGCGAGCTTCACCTGCCCGTAGACGATCACGTGGAACCCGGCGCAAGGCTCGCCGCGGCGGAAGAGGATCGTGCCCGCCGGCGCGCGGACTTGTGCGGTGGCGGCCGCAATCCGGTCGAGCTCCTCCGGCGCGAGCTCACGGAAGAGCGGCAGATTCTTGAGGAAGTCCTGGACCCGGACGG
>DATEDA010000169.1:0-3780 GCA_035286595.1 Burkholderiales bacterium
GCCATCGCCTCGGTCAATCGGATCACCACACTCTTTGCGGCGACGTAGGCACCCATCTGTGCGACGCCCTTCTGAGCGGCGTAGGCCCCGACGTTGATGATCTTGCCGCCGCCGGCCTCGATCATTCCCGGCACCACCGCCCGGACGGTGTGCAGCACGGTGCGGGCGTTGATGTCGAACAGGAAGTTCCAGGTTTCGTCCGACGTCTCGTGGACCGGCTGTCCCATGCGGAAGCCGCCCGCGAGGTTGCACAGCACGTCGATCCGCTTGAATCGCTGAATTGCTTTCTTCACCGTGGCGTGGACTTGCTCCTGGTCGAGGAGATTCGTCGGCAGGAGCAGGCGCCGCTCGTCCTCCGCGCCGAACGTGCGCTCCAGACTTTCCCGGTTTAGATCCACGAGCACCAGGCTGGCGCCGTGCTCGGCGAAGGTCTTGGCTACGATCCGGCCGAGATTGCCGGCCGCGCCGGTCACCAGAACGGTGCGGTTATTGAAGGTCACGTGAGCTCCATGCGACGCCAAGTTTAGGTCTCGATTGTAGGGCCTGCTAGCATCCCGACATGAACGTCTTGCACGCGCCCGAAGCGCTGCTGCCGTCCGGATGGGCGCGCGACGTCCGCATCGAGGTGGACGGGGCGGGGCTGATCACCGCGGTCGCACCGGGAGCGCCGCTCACCGGTGCTGAGCGGCTCCGCGGGCCGGTTCTGCCCGGTCTCTCCGACCTTCACTGCCATGCCTTCCAGCGCGCCATGGCCGGCCTCGCCGAGCGTCGTGCGGTGAGCGGCGACACCTTCTGGACCTGGCGCGAGGTCATGTACGGCTTCGTGTCCCGCCTCACCCCGGAGGACGTCGAAGCGATCGCCGCGCAGCTCTACGTCGAGCTGCTCAAGGGCGGGTTCACGTCGGTGTGCGAGTTTCACTACCTCCACCACGATCCCCACGGCCGGCCCTACGCGAACCCCGCCGAGATGAGCGAGCGGCTCATTGCCGCGGCAGCGAGCGCGGGGATCGCGCTGACGCTCTTGCCCGTGCTTTATATGACCTCGGACTTCGGGGGCAAGCCGCCGACGCCGGGGCAGCGCCGCTTCCTCGGGACGCCGGACTCGATCGTCGCGATGATCGACAAGTTGAGCGCGGCGCATCCCGACGTGCGTTTCGGCCTTGCCCCGCACTCGCTCCGCGCGGTGCCTTCCGACGCGCTCGCCGAAGCGGTGCGCGCGCTCGATGCGATCGATCGGGCCGCGCCGATCCACATCCACGCCGCGGAGCAGGAGAAGGAGGTCGTGGACTGCGTCGCCTGGAGCGGCCGGCGGCCGGTCGAGTGGCTGCTCGATCAGCATCGGCTCTCGCCGCGCTGGTGCGTGGTCCACGCGACGCACCTGACCGACGTCGAGACCGACGCGCTCGCCGCGAGCGGCGCGATCGCGGGACTCTGCCCGACCACCGAGGCGAACCTCGGCGACGGATTGTTCCCGCTCGCGCGCTACCTCGAGCGCGGCGGCAGCCTCGGGGTCGGCTCGGACGCGAACGTGTCGGTGTCGGCGATCGAGGAGTTGCGCATGCTCGAGTACGGCCAGCGCCTCGCCCATCGGCGCCGGAGCATCGCGGCCACGGCGTCGTCGCCGTCGCCCGGCACGACGCTCTATCGGGCGGCGCTCGCCGGCGGCGCCGGCGCGTCGGGGCGGCCGACCGGTGGGGTCGCTCCGGCCCAGCGCGCGGACCTGGTGGTGCTCGATCCCGACGCGCCGTTCCTGATCGGAAGGGCGGGCGATACGCTCCTCGACGCGCTCGTGTTCGGTGGGAACGCGAACCCGATCCGCGATGTGTACGTCGGCGGGCGACCGGTCGTCGTCGACGGGCGGCACGCAGGAGAGACGGCGATCTTCGAGCGCTTCCGGCGCGCGCTCGCGCGACTGAGCGGCGCCTGAGGCGGCGCGCTCGCATATAATCGGCGGGCATCATGCGCGAGCGTCAAGCAGTCGACAGCCAGGCCGGCGGCCGTTCTCCATAAGGCGCGGATGCGGATCCTCCTCTCGAACGATGACGGCTACTTCGCGCCGGGTCTCGCCGTCCTGGCCGAATCCCTGGCCGCCCTGGGCACGGTGACGGTGGTCGCGCCCGAGCGCGACCGCAGCGGCGCCTCCAACTCGCTGACGCTCGATCGCCCGCTCGCCGTCCGCCGCTCGGCGAACGGGTTCCTGTTCGTAGACGGCACGCCGACCGATTGCGTCCATCTCGCGGTCACCGGCTTCCTCGACGAGCCTCCGGACATCGTGGTCTCGGGGATCAACCTCGGCGCGAACATGGGCGACGACACGATCTACTCCGGGACCGTCGCGGCGGCGACCGAAGGCTACGTGCTCGGGATCCCGGCGGTTGCGGTGTCGCTGACGAGCAAGGAGGGACGTCACTACGCGACGGCAGGGCGGATCGCGCGCGACCTCGTCGAGCGGCTCGCGCGCCGGGCGATGTCGCAGCCCGTGCTGCTCAACGTGAACGTGCCGGACCTCCCGTTCGACGCGTTAAAGGGCATGGAGGTGACGCGGCTCGGGAAGCGACACAAGGCCGAGGGCGTGGTGAAGACCCAGAACCCGCGCGGCCAGACGGTCTACTGGATCGGCGCCGCCGGCGAGGCCCAGGACGCGGGGCCCGGGACGGACTTCTTCGCGGTCGCGTCCGATCGCGTGTCGGTGACGCCGCTGCAGATGGATCTCACGCACCAGAGCCAGATCCCGTTGGTCAAGGGGTGGCTCGAATGAGCCCGCCGGGCCGCCCCAAGGGCGAATCCCGAGCGCGCGAGGCGCGAGGGGTAGTCGAATGAGCGCCGCGCTGCCCCGCGGCATCGGCATGACCTCGGTTCGCACCCGCGCCCGCATGATCGCCCGCCTGCGAGCGCAGGGCATCGAGGACGAAGCGGTGCTCGCGGCGATGGCGGAGACCCCGCGCCACGCGTTCGTCGAGGAGGCGCTCGCGAGCCGGGCGTACGAGGACTCGGCGCTGCCGATCGGCTTCGAGCAGACCATCTCGCGTCCGTTCGCCGTGGCGCGCATGCTCCAGGCGGCGCGCGCCGGCCGCGAGCTGGGGCGCACGCTCGAGATCGGCACCGGCTGCGGGTATCAGGCGGCCGTGCTTGCACGCCTCGCGAAGGAGGTGTATTCGGTCGAGCGGATCGCGGCGCTCGGCGAGAAGGCGCGCTCGAACCTGCGACCCTTGCGCCTGTCGAACCTGCGCCTCGTCCACGGCGACGGCTATCGAGGGCTGCCGGAGGTCGCGCCGTTCGACGCGATCGTGGTCGCTGCCGCAGCGCCCGAGGTGCCACGGGCACTGCGCGAACAGCTGGCGGGAGGCGGACGGCTGGTGATCCCGGTCGGTACCGACGATCAGGAGCTCCGCGTCGTGGAGCGCACCGCGCGCGGGTATCGGGAAACCCGGCTCGAAGCGGCGCGGTTCGTGCCGCTGCGGGCTGGCAAAGGATGACGCATGCAAGCTGAACGGCTCCGGGTCTGCGTCGCGGCGTTGACCGCGCTGGCACTGCTGGGTTGCGTACAGCGCACCCCGGCGCCGGTCGACGACCGCAGCGCGCCGCGCGCCGCGGCCAAGCCCGCGGCACCGGCGCCCCAGGCCCTGCTACCCGACACTTATGTAGTGAAGCGTGGGGACACGCTCTACAGCATCGCGCTCGATCAGGGCGTCGACTGGCGCGAGCTCGCGGCCTTGAACCAGCTCTCGGATCCGACCAAGCTGCAGACGGGACAGGTGCTTCGCGTGCGGCCGCCGCAGG
>DATEDA010000170.1:0-17367 GCA_035286595.1 Burkholderiales bacterium
GGCGCGCTCGAGCGCCTCGGCTACAACGCCAAGATCCTCCCGACCGCGACCAAGGAGGATCTCCTCACCGGGCGCGAGGTGGCCGACATCGGTCAGTGCTGCCCGACCAGCTTCACCACCGGAAACCTCGCGAACTTCCTCCGCGGCGAGGCGAAGCGCATCGGCCCCGAAGAAGTCGCGAAGAAGTACATCTACGTCACCGCCGGGTCCTGCGGCGCCTGCCGTTTCGGCCAGTACCACCAGAGCTACGAAATGGCGCTCCGCAACGTCGGGCTCGAACAGTTCCGCATGTTCCTGCTCGCCCAGGACGGGATCGACGAGGGTGCGGCCGCAGGCGACGGCCTGGAGCTCAACACCCGGTTCGTCGCGAGCGCGATCTGGTCGATCATGGCCGCCGACGTGCTGCAGGACCTGGAATACCAGATCCGGCCCTACGAAGTGACGCCCGGCACGACCGAGCGCGTCGTCAAGGAGAGCGTCGAGTATCTCTCGGACGTGTTCCGCCGCTCGCCGATGCCGGACGGGAAGTGGACGGCGCCGCTGTGGTTCCTCACCACCAGCCATTACAACAATGCGTTGCGCGAGGTGCACCGCCGGTTCTCGGGCGTCGAGGTGGATCGCCTCCGGGTGCGGCCGATCGTGAAGATCACCGGCGAGTTCTACCTGCAGACCGTCGAGGGCGAGCCGAACTACAACATCCATCGCTGGCTCGAGGCCGAGGGCGCCGAGGTCTATCCGGCCGCGACCGCGATCTGGCTCGACTACCTGCTGCGGCTCGCCGGCCAGGAGTTCGAGGATCACATCGGGATCGACCGTTACGCCCGCCTCAAGCTCGGTGCGATCAAGAGCACCCAAGGGCTCCTGCGCTGGAGCTACGACCGGATGCGCAAGGCGCTCGGCAGCCTCCCGCACGAGATGCCGGACCAGTACGAGCTGCGCGCGCTCGCCGCGCCCTACTATCACAGCCGCCTGAACGGCGGCGAGGGCGACATGCTGATCGGCAAGGCGATCTGGGCCCATCAGCACAAGAAGGCCCACATGACGTGCGAGCTGTCGCCGTACTCGTGCATGCCGAACACGATGAGCATCGGCGCCATGGCCGCGGTGCTCGGCAAGCATCCGGACATCCTCTACGCGCCGCTCGAGATCAAGGGCGACGCGGAGGTGCACGCGCTCTCCCGCTGCCAGATGATCCTCACCGAGGCGAAGCGGCGCGCGCAGCGCGAGTACGAGGAGGTGCTCGAGCGCACCGGCCTCTCGCCCGAGGATGCGATCGGCCTCGTGGAGCGATTCCCCGAGGTGAAGTCGGCGACCTACCGCGTGCCGCACGGTGACGCGACCGGCGCCGCGGCGAACCTCGTCCTCCATCTCAAGGCGCGGAGCGCGCAATGAAAATCGTCGGGATGGACGTCGGCTCGACGACCGTAAAGGCGATCGCGGTCGAAGATGGCAAGACGCTCTGGCGCGACTATCAGCGGCACAACACCAAGCAGGCCGAGAAGGTCTTCGAGTTCCTGACGCGGATGGAGTCCGAGTGCGGCGTGTCGCCGCAGCGAGACCGGATCTTCTTCACCGGGTCTGGCGCCGGCTTCCTTACGCCGCTCGTCGGCGCGAAGTTCATCCAGGAGGTGGTGGCCGTGGCCGCCGCGGTCGAGAAGCTGCACCCGGACGTCCGGTTCGTCTCCGAGATCGGCGGTGAGGACATGAAGACGGTGTTCTTCACCCCGGCCGGAGACGGGAAGAGCAAGCAGGTGTTCATGCAGTCGGCCTGCAGCGGCGGCACGGGGACGTTCATCGAGAAGACCGCGCGCAAGCTCTCGATCCCGACCGAGAGCCTCGCCGCCATGGGCTACGCGAACTACAGTCTGCACAAGGTCAGCTCGAAGTGCGGGATCTTCGCCGAGGCCGACGCGAACACGCTCGTGAAATCGGGCGTGCCGGTGGAGGAGATCATCGCGAGCCTGTACGAGGCGGTGGTGTACCAGAACCTCGCCACGCTGACCAAGGGCAACACGCCGCAGCCCGAAGTCCTGCTCCTCGGCGGCCCGAACCTTTTCTTCGAGGGTCTGAAGCAGGCCTGGCGCCATCACCTCAAGAAGCTCTGGACCGAGCGGAAGATCGCGCTGCCCGGCGGGAAGAGCGCGGACGACCTGATCCTCATCCCGGACGACGCGCTCTACTACGCCTGCTTCGGCTGCGTGGAGGTCGGCAAGGACGAGCAGCCAGGGGTCGCGATGTACCAGGGGACGGAGAAGCTCCGCTGGTGGATCGACGTCGGCCAGCACGAGCAGAAGGCGAAGGAAGGCTCGGGGGGTCTGATCGCCGGCGAAGACGACTTCCGCGCGTTCATGGAGAAATACGGTCGGCCGCAAGGCGTGAAGCGCCAGCCGGCCGCGGCGCCGGCGACCGCGGCGCAGACGGTGTTCGTCGGCTGCGATTTCGGCAGCACCACGGCGAAGGCGGTCGTGCTGTCGCCCGAGCGCGAGCTGCTCTTCGACTGCTACGCGCAGTCCAAGGGCAACCCGATCGAGGACGCGAAGGCGATCCTGCGGCAGGTCAAGGAGGCCGGGTACGAACAGCTCGGCGGCCTCGCCATCACCGGCTACGGCAAGGACCTGCTCCTCGACATCGTCGGCGCCGACGTCGGGATCGTCGAGACGGTTGCCCACGCGACGGCGGCCCTCCACTTCTTCCCGGACGCGGACGTGATCTGCGACGTCGGCGGGTGCGACGTGAAGATCATGCTGCTCCGGCACGGCACCGTCTCCGACTTCCGCCTGAACTCGCAGTGCTCCTCGGGCAACGGCGCGTTCCTGCAGGGCGTGGCCGAGCGCTACAACACGCCGCTCCATGAGTACGCCGAGAAGGCGTTCCAGGCGCGCTCGATTCCGACGCTCGCAATGGGCTGCGGGGTGTTCCTCCAGTCGGACATCGTCAACCAGCAGCGCAAGGGCTGGTCGGCCGAGGAGATCATGGCCGCGCTCGTCGCGGTGCTGCCCCTGAACGTCTGGGTCTACGCCGGGCAGCTGCAGAACCTCCCGACCGTGGGCAAGAAGTTCGTGCTGCAGGGTGGGACGCACCGCAACCTTGCGGTGGTGAAGGCGCAGGTGGACTTCGTCACCAAGAAGGTGCCGAACGCCGAGATCGTCGTTCATCCGTACCCGGGCGAAGCGGGCGCGATCGGCGCCGCGCTGTGCGCCATCGACTGGGCGCGCAACGGGAAGCAGACGCGGTTCCGGGGCTTCGAAACGATCGCGGCGCTCGAGTACAAGAGCACGACCAACGAGAAGACGACGTGCCACTGGTGCCCGGTCAACTGCCGGCGCACGTTCATCGACGTCGTGCTGCCCGGCGCGAAGGGCCGGTCGTGGAGCAAGGTCCCGGTCGCCGAAGGCTGGGAGCGGGTGATCAGCGGCAACTCGTGCCCGAAGGGGCTGCTCGAGGATGCGAACGAGATGCGCGTGGTGAAGGCGCGGCTCGAGGAGGTCAAGCGTGTACATCCCAATATTGCAGAGATGGTCCGGAACGACGCCTTCAAGCGCCCGCGACTCGAGGGCGAAGCTGAGGATCGGGATCCCGAGGGTGCTGAACATGTGGTCGACCCACCAGTTCTGGGTGGGGCTGTTCAGCGCGCTGGGAGTTGATCCCCAGCGGATCGCGTTCTCCTCCGACTCCTCGGAGGACCAGGCCCGCCAGTTCGCCAAGGGCCGCGGCACGGTCGACTGCTGCTACCCGGTGAAGTGCATGTCCGGGCACTACGGGGAGCTGCTCGCGCGCGAGAAGCACCGCAAGATCGATGTCCTCTTCTCGCCGATGATCTACTCGCTGCCGTCCTATCTCCACGGGCACGTCCTCGAGTCGCTCGCCTGCCCGCGCGTGATGGCCGCGCCGGAGAACATCAAGGCGGGGTTCCTGAAGGAGAACGACGCGTTCGCGGCCCGCGGCATCAAGTACAGCGCGCCGCTCGCCAACCTCGCCGATCCGCCGCTCGTGCCGAAGCAGCTCTTCCCGGCGCTGAAGGAGTTCCTCCCGGGCCTGACGCTCGAGGAGACGAAGGAAGCGGTCGCCAAGGGCTACGAGACGCTCAACGCCTTCAACACCCGCGCGCGACGTCAGGGCCGTCAGATACTCGAGCGGTGCGCAGCCGAGGACCGGCCGTGCCTGCTCGTCGTCGCGCGGCCGTACCACATGGACCCCGGGATCGGCCACGAGATCGAGGTGGACCTGCAGGCCTACGGCTACCCGGTGCTGTGGACGCAGTACTTCCCCACCGACCCGGATCTCCTCGAGTGGATGTTCGGCGCCGAGGTCCGGGAGGGGCTCATCAAGTCGCCGTTCGACATCGCCGACGTGTGGCCCTCCTCGTACAGCGCCAACACCAACGAGATCCTCTGGGGCGCGAAGGTCGCAGCGCGCATGCCGTGGATCGCGGGCGTGATCCGGCTCGCGAGCTACGAGTGCGGGATGGACCAGCCGACCTACAGCCCGGTACAGCAGATCGTCGAGCGCTCCGGCACTCTCTTCTTCTCGTTCCAGGAGCTCGACTCGACGAAGCCCGCCGGCTCGGTGAAGATCCGCGTCGAGACGATCGCCCACTACCTCCAGCGCTACGCCGCGGAAATCATCGAGCGCAAGAAAGCTGCGTCGCCGCCGGGCTGCCCGCTGGTTCGCACGCAGTAGTCTCCTGTCCGTCGACGATCGGCAAGTACGGCGACGACTACCACACCCGCAGCCTGATCGACCTGGCCGGCATCTAGGCCAACAGCACCCGGCGCAGAGCGGACAAGGGAAGGGTATGGGCCCTTCCCTTCCTGCGTATTGCTAGGTGATGGAACCGGGGAAGCCACCCGCCGTTCAGTCCCCGGTTCGGCAGCCGCGGCGGGAGTGCCGCATCGGCTGCCGAAGCTTCCGGGGCCGATCGGACAACGATTACGGCGTGCGCATCTGGATGAGACCAGTCGACTCCGCATAGCCCGAGACCTCGTTCGCGCCCGGGTTCAGATGCTGAAGCACCGCCACGAGCTTGTAGACACCCGAGACGATCACGCCTCCGGAGGCCTGGCCCTCGCCGGGCAGCGTATTCGCCGGAATGGCGAGGACGTGCGTGTAGCTCGGGGCGCCCGTGACCGGCACCAGCGCCGTGGGACCGATCTGCTGCTCGGGTCCGGGTCCCACGCTCTCGGCGTAGACGCGAATTCTGAAGCTTCCGCCCAGCGTGGGAATGACGGGCGGCGGAATCTCAAAACGCACACTGACGTTGAACGGCACGCTCGAGTCGAGGACGTAGGTCTCACCGAGCGTGTTGTCGCGGACTTCCATGCTCATGTCGCTTTCAAAGCCCAAAGGGGCCCATTCGATACTCATGTTGCTCTCCTTTACCAAAGTTTCCTCGCGGCAATCGATCGGACCATTCGAACCGATCGCATCGAGTGACAAGAGGATTCCTGTCAGGAGACTTTTTACGCGGCTGACCTTAAGCCGCGATTGATGCGGGCTTAAGCTCCGGTGGCTCGCGTGTTAAGGTGAGCCGGGCGCGCGGAATGCCGCTGCGACCTGGCTTGATATAATCGACCGACCGCCGCGGGGTCGCAGCGCGTCGGCACCTCGATCAACCGAGCTCGACCACGGATACGGAGAGGCGACCACAGTGGCCATTCACATCATGAACACCGAGGTCCGCGAGGACCTGGGCACGGTCGTCTACAGCTGCCCGATCTGTCAGCGCTGCGTGGAGGTCGACCGGGCGGAGGGTGTCATGCGGGTGCTCTATCGTGGCGATCAGATGGCGCAGCACCGGGGGGGCGCATTGGCCGGCATTGAAGCGGAAGTGGAGCAGGATCGGCCGGCGGAGCCGCGGATTCACTAGTGCGGTGCGCTCGCTTCGCCTCGAGCGAGCGCCCGGTAGAGCGCGGTCGTATCGGTGCTCGGTGCGACGCCAAGCTCCCGCAAGAGAACGTTCACGCAACTCCGATACTGTAGTTGCACGAGATTCGGCTGCCCGAGCATCGCGTAGCATTTCATCAACGTGCGATGCGCGGCTTCATTGCACGGATCGAGGGTCAGGATCTTCGCGCACGCGCTCGTGCAGGCAACCTGATCGCGGCCTTCGAGATGGTGGCGGGCGAGCCGGTCGAGCGCGTCCAGGAAGTGGTCACGAAAGCGCTGGCGGAGCGGCACCAGCGAGCGATCGTATCGGTCTTCGGCCAGCAGCTCGTGCTGATGGAGCGCGACGCAACTCGCGTACTCGCCCATTGCCTCGAGCGGGCGCTGCATGCGCTCCAACTCTCCGGCGCGCCGCATGTGCTGCTCGAACGCCTCGATGTCCGTCCAAACCATCAGTCGGTCGTCCAAGCGGTACGAACCGTTCCGGACGACCACGAACGGAAAATCCGGATGTCCGCGGGCGAGCGTCCGGCGTAGATGATGAACGGCGACGTTCAGGTTGTTCTTACCGGCCTCGGGTTCCGTCTCCGGCCACAAGCGCTCGATCAACTCCTCCTTCAAGACCGGACGGCTGCGATCCAGCAGGAGGAGCTTGAGGACCGCCTTGGCCTTGTGACTCACCCAGCCGTCGATCGGCACGTCGTCGACCTGGACGTGAAACGAGCGGAGCATGAAGGCGGTCATCCGGGGGGCGTCTGAGGAGAGCGCCGTTCCTCGACGCTCGGGAAACAAAGCGGGGGGCAGCTTCGTCTTCGGGCCAGACTCGAGTACGGTCGTGGTCACGGCCATATCGTGCGGGCGGGCGCTCGCCGTCGGCGCCTTCAACGCGATGACGCGAGCGCGGGTTGCTTCGGCTGAGACGATCGGGGCGGCTCCCGTCGGGCGGGCTGCTGTCGCCACGACGACGGCCAATCCATGCGGCATTCTCATGCTCGAGTCTCTCGATCTCAGTTTCGGGCAGTCATCGAGTCGCGCCCCGTCGCGACTCGTCCTTGCCATCGGCGAGGTATTCCGGCTTGGGTAACAGACGTGTGACTGCGAACTATCCGCGCTGCGACGATTTCGCACATCATCCATTGGACCCATCCGATTGGACCTAGCCGAAAGGCGTAGTCGAGCCGATTCGGCAAGCCGGGTCCTCGGCGGTCCGAAGAAAGAGGAGGACTCCCTCGGCGGATTCCGGCGGCTGTTCGAGTCGCCGCCCGGATCAACTCAGCTGAACCGCTGCTCGGGCCGCTCGTAGACGCGCTTGCCGGCGACGTAGGTCGCGCGCACCGCCCGGTCGTCGCCGAGCGTCATCTGGATGAACAGCGCCTCGTCGAGGTCCTGGGTGTGCTTCATCCGGTAGGCGATGATCGGCGTCGATTTGAGGTCGAGCACGACCAGATCGGCCTCCATGCCCGGCGCGATGCTGCCGATCGCGTCGTCGAGATACAGCGCGTTCGCCCCGCCGCGGGTCGCGAGGTAAAACGCGTGGCCGGCGGCGAGCGAGTACCCGCCGAGCTGCGCGACCTTGTAGGCCTCGCTCAGCGTCTGCAGCATCGAGAACGAGGTGCCCGCCCCGAGGTCGGTCGCGAGCCCGACCCGCACCGGGCGAGCCTTCTTCTTCGCGTTGCCGAGGTGGAAGCAGCCGCTGCCGAGGAAGAGGTTCGATGTCGGACAGTGCGCGATCGCCGTCCCGGTCTCGTGCGCCACCTGGAGCTCCTCCTCGGTCAGATGGATCCCGTGGCCGTAGATCGTGCGCCGCCCGAGCAGCCCGTGGTGGGCGTAGACATCGAGATAGCCGGCGCGCTTGGGGAAGAGCTCCTTCACCCACGCGATCTCGCCGCGATTCTCGGACACGTGCGACTGGACGAAGCAGTCCGGGAACTCGGCCTTCAGCGCGCCGCAGACCTCGAGCTGGTCCGGGGTGCTCGTCGCCGCGAAGCGCGGAGTGATCGCGTACAGGAGGCGGCCGCGCCCGTGCCACTTGCCGATGAGCGCCTTCGAGTCGTCGTAGCCGGTCTGGGTCGTGTCGAGGAGGGCAGGCGGCGCGTTGCGGTTCATCAGCACCTTGCCGGCGATCATGCGCACGCCGAGCGGCTCGGCCTGCTCGAAGAACGCGTCGACCGACTGCGGATGGACCGTCGCATACACCGCGGCCGTGGTGACGCCGTTGCGCAGGCTCTCCCGGAGATACACGCGGGCGGCCTCGGCGGCGTGGGCCTTGTCCGCGTACCGCTGCTCGGCGGCGTAGGTGTACCGGTCGAGCCAGTCGAGGAGCTGGCGGCCGCGGGCGCCGATGATCTGCGTCTGGGGATAGTGGACGTGGCAGTCGACGAACCCCGCGAGGATGAGCGAGTCGGCGCCGTAGTCGTCGAGCTCCGTGCCGCGCGGCAGCTGCGGCCGGACGACCTCCGCCGGGCCGAAGTGCGTGATCCGGCCGTCCGCCATCGCGGCGATGGCGTCGGACTCGTACACCATCGTCCGCTCGAGCCCGTCCTGGAACGGGTCGCCGGTGAAGGTGAGCGCCGGGCCGCGCACCGCGGTCAGAGCAGGGCGTGGCCGGTCCGGGTTCGGTGAAGCTCCCTTGGTGTTCGGCACGATCGGTCGCGCGGAAGGACGGGCGCGCTATTGTCGCCGAAGTGGTGGCCTCGACGCTTCCGGGGCGCCGGCGCCATCCTCGTGCCGCCCCGGCGAGAATCGCGACGCCTCGGTCACGCGCGCCCCGCGTCGGCCTCAGAAGTAGAAGGTCAGGCGGCCGTTGATGACGTACTTGTACTGCGGGTCGTCCTTGACGATGCCGTACGCCCCGCCGAACGCGAACTCGACGGTCTTCGTCAGGCGCTTGACGAGCAACACGTCGATGGGGACGAACCACTTGTTCGTAACGTCATTGTAGACGATTGCGTTCTCGTCGTAGACGGCGAGCGACCAGTTGTCGGGCAGCCCGAACTTCACCGCCGGATACAGGTCGAGGCGGCGCACCTGCGCCGCGCCGGGCTCGGTGGCGTGGAAGCTCATGAAGTAGCGCGCCTGGGGGCTGATCGTGATGTGGCGCTCCGGGATGGTGTAGATCGCGGCCACCGACGGGGCCCATTGGTACTGGTTGGAGCCGAAAGGGCTCGACCCGCCGGTCGGGAACACGAAGCGCACGCTGGCGAGCAGCTTCAGGTTCCTGGCGACCTCGGGCGAGGTGAACGCCTCTTCGATGAACCAGTCGGCGATGCCGGCCTTCCACTCGCCGGTCGGGTTCGCAGGGCCGACCTTGTCGGTGTAATAGACCGGGAGGTCGAACCGCTGCGTAAACGTCCATCCGCCGGACAAGTTGAACGGGATGTAGAAGCGCGGCCGATACTGCCAGCGCTCGCTGTCATCCGTGTTCTTCTGGAAGTAGAGCCAGTTGTCGAACCGGATCGGCGGGCGATCCTGCGCCGGCGTTGCGCTTGACGCGAGCAGCGCGAGGGCGCTGCCGATGATCGGAAGTCCGCGCATGGGTTGGCTTTCGATCGTCGCCGAGGCGAAAAAGGGGCGCCGGCACTGCCGGCGCCCCTCCTGTCTCCCGCGGCGGACGCTACACGATCGCGTCCCGCGCCGTCAAAACGGGATGTCGTCGTCCATGTCGCCGACGCCGCCGGCCGGCGTCTTCTTCGCCGCCGCCGGCTTCGCCGCGCCACCGCTCGCCGCTTCGGCCGGTTCGCGCGCCGTCACCGGCTCGCCCGCGCCGGCGCGGCTGCCGAGGAGCTGCATGGCATCGGCCATCACCTCGGTCGTGTAGCGGTCCTGGCCTTCCTTGTCCTGCCATTTGCGGGTGCGGATGCGGCCCTCGACGTAGCACGGCGAGCCCTTCTTCAGGTACTCGCCCGCGATCTCCGCGAGCCGGCCCCGGAACACGATCCGGTGCCACTCGGTCTCCTCCTTGTTCTCGCCGGTCTGCTTGTCCTTCCAGCGAAAGGTCGTCGCGAGGCGGATGTTGGCGATCGCGTCGCCGCTCGGCATGTAGCGCGTCTCGGGGTCCGCACCGAGGTTGCCGATCAGGATTATCTTGTTTACAGAGGCCATTAGGTCCTTCCTTCCACGAGTTTCATCACTCTCGACTCGTCCCAGCCCGGCATGACCTTGAGATGCGCCACGCCCTGCTCGGGGACGACCACCGCGTCGCGCACGCCGGGCACCGACACCAGCTGCCGCCGCAGCTCCTCGGGATCGACCGCCGGCGACACGGCGACGGTGCGGGTCGCGACCGGCGGCGGCACCTTCATGCCGGCGGCCACGATCGCCCACGCCAGAGTCAGCGCCGCGGCCCCGAGAAACACGCCTTCGGCCCCGAAGTGCTTCGCCACCCAGCCGCCGAGCGCCCCGCCGGCGAAGAGCCCGAACGCCTGCGTCGTATTGTAGACCGCGAGCGCAGTCGCCTTCGCGCGCGGCGGCGCCACGCGCGTCACGAGCGACGGGATCGCCGCCTCGAGCAGGTTGAAGGCGACGAAGAACCCGAGCAGCCAGGTCACTATGGTAAGCAAGCCAGTGGCCCACCAGGTGAGCCCCAACTCGACCGCCATGAGCAGCGCGATCGACCCCAGGAACAGCCGGCGCGACCGGCCGTGCCGCTCGGCGGCGAGCAGCGGCGGCACCATGAGGACGAACGAGGCGAGCACCACGGGCAGGTACGCCTTCCAGTGCTCGTCCACCGGCAGACCGCCCCGCTCGACGAGGAGCAGCGGCACGACGACGAACATCGCCATCTGCACGCTGTGCAGCACCAGGATGCCGAAGTTGAGCCGCAGGAGCTCGGCGTCCCGCAGCAGCGCGCCGAGCGCGGCAGCGCCGAGGTCCGGCCCGTGCTCGGCGTGCGCCGCCGGCTCGGGCGGCACGCCCTTCAGGATCACCCAGATCCCGGCGAGCGCCAACCCGCCGGTCAGCACGAAGATCCCGGCCATGCCGATCGCCCGATAGAGCGCCGGCGCGGCGACGAGCGATAGCGCGAACACGAGGCCGATCGACGCTCCGATGATCGCCATCGTCTTCGTGCGGTGCTCCTCGCGCGTGAGATCGGCGGCGAGCGCCATCACCGCCGCGGCGATCGCCCCCGCGCCCTGGATGCACCGCCCGAGGATCGTGAGCCAGATGTCCTGCGCGGCCGCGGCGAGGAAGCTGCCCGCGGCGAACACGAGCAGCCCGAACACGATCACGCGCTTGCGGCCGTGGCGGTCCGCGGCCATGCCGTACGGAATCTGGAGGACCGCCTGCGTGAGACCGTAGGCGCCGAGCGCGATCCCGACGAGCAGGAGGTCGTCGCCGCCGCGCAGGTTCGGCGCGTGCACCGCGAACACCGGAAGGATCAGAAAGAGCCCCAGCATGCGCAGGGCAAACAGCGAGCCGAGCGCGATCCCGGCGTGAAGCTCTTGGGCCGACATTCGGCCGGCGGACAGCGGGGGGCGCATCGGGAGAAGGTGGGGGCGGCCCCATGTTAGCAGGCGCCCCCACACGGTCCGCCGGGGGCACCCGGAACCGCCCGTTTCGGGCACCCCGCCACGGCCGGGGGTGCGAAAGAGTGGCGCCGCGACCCGGGAATTTTGTATAGTCACTGGTTTCCTCCCCCGCTTCCCCGGCGCCCGGCTTTCGAGCCGCCGGGGGAGACCGGACGACACGCGAGTCATGGAATTCATCCGCATCCGCGGCGCACGCACGCACAACCTCAAGAACCTCGGCCTCGATCTGCCGCGCGAGCGGCTGATCGTGCTGACCGGGATCTCGGGCTCGGGCAAGAGCTCGCTCGCCTTCGACACGCTCTACGCCGAGGGTCAGCGCCGCTACGTCGAGTCGCTGTCGGCCTACGCGCGGCAGTTCCTCGAGCTGATGGAGAAGCCCGACGTCGACCTGATCGAGGGCCTGTCGCCCGCGATCTCGATCGAGCAGAAGGCCGCGAGCCACAACCCGCGCTCGACGGTCGGCACCGTCACCGAGATCCACGACTACCTGCGGCTCCTGTACGCCCGCGTCGGGACGCCCTACTGCCCCGACCACGCGCTCCCGCTCGACGCGCAGTCGGTCGCGCAGATGGTCGATCACGTGCTCGCGCTGCCCGAGGACGCCAGGCTCATGATCCTCGCGCCGGTCGTCGCCGGACGCAAAGGCGAGCAGACCGAGCTCCTCGACGAGCTGCGCGCCCAGGGCTTCGTGCGGGTGCGCATCGACGGCACGGTCCACGAGCTCGACGCCCCGCCGAAGCTCGGCCGCACCACCAAGCACTCGGTCGAGGTGGTCGTCGACCGGCTGAAGGTGCGCGCCGACCAGAAGCAGCGGCTCGCGGAGTCGTTCGAGACCGCGCTTCGCCACGCCGACGGCCGCGCGATCGCGATCGAAACCGACAGCGGCAAGGAGCACGTGTTCTCGGCGAAGTTCGCGTGCCCGGTGTGCGGCTACAGCCTCCCGGAGCTCGAGCCGCGTCTGTTCTCGTTCAACAACCCGATGGGCGCCTGCCCCGGGTGCGACGGGCTGGGTGCGATCCAGTTCTTCGATCCGAAGCGCGTGGTCGCGCACCCGGAGCTCGCGCTCGCCTCCGGCGCGATCAAGGGCTGGGACAAGCGCAACCAGTTCTACTTCCAGATGCTCGGCAGCCTCGCCGCGCACTTCAAGTTCGACGTCGAGCAGCCGTTCGAGAAGCTGCCGGAGAACGTGCAGCAGGCGGTCCTCTACGGCACCCGGGAGCCGATCGCCTTCTCCTATCTCAACGAGCGCGGCCGGGCGTTCGTGCGCGAGCACGCGTTCGAGGGCGTGATCCCCAATCTCGAGCGCCGCTACAAGGAGACCGACTCGATCGTCGTGCGCGAGGAGCTCGCGAAGTACCTCAACGTCAAGCCCTGTCCGCAGTGCGAAGGGACGCGGCTGAAGCGCGAGGCCCGGCACGTAAGAGTCGGGCCGAAGGGCGACGAGCGCGCGATCTACGAGGTGAGCGCGCTGCCGCTCCACGCGGGCCTCGAGTTCTTCCGCGGCCTCGAGCTCGGCGGGGGCAAGCGCGCGGTCGCCGAGAAGATCGTGGGCGAGATCGCGGCGCGGCTCACCTTCCTGGTGAACATCGGGCTCGACTACCTCTCGCTCGACCGCTCGGCCGAGACGCTCTCCGGGGGTGAGGCGCAGCGCATCCGGCTGGCATCGCAGATCGGCTCCGGGCTGACCGGCGTCATGTACGTGCTCGACGAGCCGTCGATCGGCCTGCACCAGCGCGACAACGGGCGCCTCCTCGCCACGCTGAAGCACCTTCGGGACCTCGGCAACACGGTGATCGTCGTCGAACACGACGAGGAGGCGATCCGCGCCGCGGACCACGTCGTCGACATGGGGCCCGGCGCGGGCGAGCACGGCGGCGAGATCGTCGCGCAAGGCGCGCCCGGCGACATCGAGGGCACCGCGACCTCGCTGACCGGCCAGTACCTCGCGGGCAAGCGCTCGATCGCGGTGCCGAAGCGCCGCAACCCGCCGGACCACGCGCGGAGCCTCACCTTGCGCGGCGCGCGCGGCAACAATCTCAAGCGCGTCGACCTCGACCTGCCGGTGGGGCTGTTCGTCTGCGTGACCGGGGTCTCGGGCTCGGGCAAGTCGACGCTCATCAACGACACGCTCTACAACGCGGTCGCGCACGAGCTCTACAGCGCCACGGCGGAGCCCGCCCCGCACGACTCCATCGCCGGCCTCGAGCACTTCGACAAGGTGATCAGCGTCGACCAGAGCCCGATCGGGCGCACGCCGCGCTCCAACCCGGCGACGTACACCGGCCTGTTCACGCCCATCCGCGACCTCTACGCGGGCACCCCGGCGGCGCGCGAGCGCGGCTACGGGCCGGGACGGTTCTCGTTCAACGTCAAGGGCGGCCGCTGCGAGGCCTGCCAGGGCGACGGCGTCATCAAGGTCGAGATGCACTTCCTGCCCGACATCTACGTGCCCTGCGACGTGTGCCACGGGCGCCGCTACAACCGCGAGACGCTCGAGGTGCTGTACCGGGGCCGTAACATCCACCAGGTGCTGGCGATGACGGTGGCGCAGGCCGTCGAGTTCTTCGACGCCGTGCCGGCGGTGAAGCAGAAGCTCGCGACGCTGTCCGAGGTGGGGCTCGGTTACATCACGCTCGGCCAGCCGGCGACGACGCTCTCCGGCGGCGAGGCGCAGCGGGTGAAGCTCGCGCTCGAGCTCTCGAAGCGCGACACCGGCCGCACCCTCTACATCCTCGACGAGCCGACCACCGGGCTGCACTTCCACGACATCGATCTGCTGCTCGGGGTGCTGCACCGCCTGCGCGACCATGGCAACACGGTGGTCGTGATCGAGCACAACCTCGACGTCATCAAGACCGCGGACTGGGTCGTGGACCTCGGGCCGGAGGGCGGGGACGGGGGCGGGACGATCATCGCGGAGGGCACGCCGGAAGCGGTCGCGCGGGTCGACGCGAGCTACACCGGGCGCTACCTCCGCCGCGTCCTCGGGAAGCGCGCGCCCGCGCGCAAGCTCGCCGCGCTGCAGGAGTAGCGCGCGCCGCCGACCGCCGTCATTGCGCGGCGGTCGAGTTCGGTGCTAAAACCGTCGCGACCCGCGGGGACCGCACCACCGCAGGCAAGCAGCCAACCAGAGCGAGGAGGAAGCCATGCAACACCTGGCGCGCGTCGTTTATTCCGTGGTCGCCGTGTTTGTGCTCGCCGTCGGCGGCGCCATGGCGCAGACCTATCCCGGCAAGCCGGTGAGGATCGTCAGCCCGTTCTCGGCCGGCGGACCCGCCGACATCTACGCGCGGTATCTCGGCCCGCGGCTCGAGAAGGCGCTCGGCCAGCCATTCATCGTCGAGAACCGCGTGGGCGGCGGCGGGATCATCGGGGCGGACGCGGTGGCGAAGTCGGCGCCGGACGGCTACACGCTGCTCATCATGTCGAACACCCACACGGTCAACGAGTCGCTGTTCGCCAAGAAGCCGTACAAGCTGATGACCGACCTCGTGCCGATCTCGCCGGTGAACTACTCGGACCTCATGCTCGTCGTGTATCCGGCGGTGCCGGCGAAGGACCTCAAGGAGCTGCTCGCGCTCGCCAAGGCGAAGCCCGGCGAGCTGAACTACGCCTCTTCCGGCCCGGGCACGCCTTATAACATGGCCGGGGAGCTCTTCAAGGCGATGGCCGGCGTCGACATCGTCCACGTGCCGCACAAGGAAAGCTCGGGCGCGCGCACGAGCGTGATGGGCGGGCAGGTGCAGATGATGTTCGACGCGATCACCGTGATGGCGAAGCAGGCCGAGGCGGGCAAGGTCCGCGCGATCGCCACAACCGGCCGGGTGCGCTCCGCGGTCACGCCGAACATCCCGACGATCGCGGAAGCCGGCGTCCCGGGCTACGAGGCGGTGATCTGGCTCGGCCTCATGGCCCCGGCCGGCACGCCGAAGCCGGTCGTCGAGCGGCTGAACGCCGAGGTCCAGAAGGTCCTCGCGCAGCCCGACCTCAAGGAAGCCTGGGCCAAGCAGGGCGCGGTGCCGATGCACATGACGCCCGACGAGTTCGGCAAGTTCCTGGCGCAGGACATCGAGAAGTGGGCGAAGGTGGTCAAGTTCGCCAATATGAAGACGAACTGACGCGCCGGGTTACCGGCCCGGCCGCCGAGTATCGCCGCCGGCCGGAGAGCGGCCGCGGGCGACAACGACCGTTCCGGCCAGGAGGTCGTGCAGCGCCTGCCGGCGGGCGGTGAAGGGCTGCATCAAGTACCCGATCGCGAGCACGACCGCGGAGACCCAGCGTCCCACCCACCGTCCGGTCGCGCGAAGGAAGCCCACGCGCTGCATGCGGTCGGCGGTCAGCACCTGCAGACGGAGCGCGCGCTTGCCGAACGTCGCGCCGCCGGGGCTCGATTCCATCAGCGCGAAGTAGAGCCAGCCGACCGCGAGCATGATCGCACCCCCGAACGCCTGAGCGTCCGCCATGCGCGCGGTCCAGGCCAGCACCGCCACCCCGACCGCGAGCCCGACGATCCCCAGGAGCGCCGTATCGATCGCCGCCGCGGCTAGTCGCACCCAGAACCCGGCATAGGCGATCTGGCTTCCGGGCAGCGCCGCGAGATCGTCGACGACGCGCAACCCCTTCGTCCGGCGGGGCGACGTCCCCGGCCGCGACGGCGGGCCGGCCGCCGCCCCCAAGTGCGCGAACACCTGGTAGATCGGGACGCCCTCGCGCATCCCCTGGACCCAGAGCAGGTCCGTCGGACGGATGGTGCCGAGCTCGACGGCCTCGAGGATCTCGCTCTCCTCGTACGGGCCGCGACGCTCGCCGTGGTGCGTCACCCAGAACTGCTTCATCGGGCCGATCCCCTTCAGTCGCAAACTCTACAACGCCGCGGGCGGGTTTTGGCTAGGATGAACGGATGATGAGGAACGCGAGATGACGCGCAAGGCAAGGGCGGCGCTCTGCCGCGAGCTCGGAAAACCGGTCGTCGTCGAGGAGATCGCAGTCGCGGCGCCGCGGCGCGGCGAGGCGCTGGTGAAGATCGCCGCCTGCGGTGTCTGCCACAGCGATCTCTCGGCCACCAACGGCACCATCGCGATGCAGCTCCCCCTCGTGCTCGGGCACGAGGCCGCGGGCGTCGTCGTCGAGGTCGGCGAGGGCGTCGCCGACCTCGCCCCCGGCGACCACGTCGTGAGCTCGTTCGTCAACATGTGCGGCCGGTGCCGCTGGTGCGCGACCGGCAAGCCGCACCTGTGCGACATGGCCGCGAAGACCCTGTACACGCTCCCCGACGGCACGACGCCCGCCCGTGACGCGTCGGGGCAGCCGGTCTACGTGTTCTCCGCATGCGGTGTCATGGCCGAGTACGCGACGCTCTCCGTCGACAACCTGGTGAAGATCGACAAGGACGTCCCGCTCGACCGCGCGGCGCTCGTGAGCTGCGGCGTGATGACCGGCGTCGGCGCGGTGTTCAACACCGCGCGCGTCGAACCGGGCGCGACGGTCATGGTGATCGGCGCCGGCGGCGTCGGCCTCAACGTGATCCAGGGCGCGGCGATCGCGGGCGCGAACCCGATCGTCGCGGTCGACGTCGCGGAGGCGAAGCTCGACCTCGCGCGCAGCTTCGGCGCGACGCACGTGATCAACGGCGCCAAGGAGGAGAACGTGGTCCGGGCGGCGAAGAAGCTCACCGGCGGCGGCCCCGACTACTGCTTCGAGTGCATCGGGCTGCCGAAGACGATCGACCAGGCGTTCCGCAGCCTGCGCAAGGGCGGCAAGGCGGTGGTCGTGGGCGTCACGCGGGGCGAGGAGAGCGTGGCGGTGCGCCCGGTCGCGCTCACGTTCGAGGAGAAGACGCTCACCGGCAGCTACTTCGGCTCCGCGCGTCCGCGGGAGGACTTCCCGCGGCTGCTCGCGCTCTACCGCGCCGGGCGGCTGAAGCTCGACGAGCTCATCACGCACCGGTACCGCATCG
>DATEDA010000171.1:0-11619 GCA_035286595.1 Burkholderiales bacterium
CTGGATCGCGACCGACGACGAGCGGATCCTCGCTGCGGCGCGCGACCACGGCTGCGACGCGATCATGACGCGCGCCGATCACGCCTCCGGCACCGACCGGCTCGCGGAGGCGGCGGAGCGCCTCGCGCTCGCCGACGACGAGATCGTGGTCAACCTCCAGGGTGACGAGCCGCTCATGCCGCCCGACCTCATCGGGCGGCTCGCGCACGCGCTGGCGCAGCGAACGGCAGCGTCGATCGCCACCGCGGGCGTCCCGATCGCCGACGCCGACGAGCTGTTCAATCCGAACGTCGTCAAGGTGGTCTGCGACCACGCCGGCTATGCGCTCTACTTCAGCCGCGCGCCGATCCCGTTCGCCCGGGACGCCTTTGGCGCGGGCGGAAAGCCGAGCGGGTCCTTGCCGCGGGATCTGCCCGCCTACCGGCACCTCGGGATCTATGCGTATCGGGCCGGGTTCCTGCGCGCCTACGCGCGGCACGCGCCGGCCGCGCTCGAGCGGTTCGAGGCGCTCGAGCAGCTGCGCGCGCTCTGGCACGGGTACCGCATCGCGGTCGTGATCACCGACGCCGCGCCGCCGCCCGGCGTCGATACCCCCGAGGACCTCGAGCACACGCGGCAGCTCGTCCGGGCGAGCGAGCCGGCGGCCTGACCGTTTGACCGCCGCGGCCGGGACCGGCTATCGTCGGCTCGCCACGAACGAGAGCGCGAGGAACCGGCATGCGGCTCATCCTGCTTGGCCCGCCCGGTGCCGGGAAGGGGACCCAGGCGAAGTACCTCACCGAGCACTTCGGCATTCCGCAGGTCTCGACCGGGGACATGCTCCGCGCGGCGGTGCAGGCCGGCACGTCGCTCGGCCTCGCGGCGAAGAAAGTCATGGACGCGGGGCGGCTCGTGTCCGACGACAGCATCGTCGGGCTCGTGACGGACCGGTTGCGCGAGCCCGAATGCGCAAAGGGTTACCTCTTCGACGGCTTTCCGCGCACGATCCCGCAGGCGGAGGCGATGAAAGCGGCGGGCGTGCCGATCGACTTCGTGCTGGAGATCGACGTCGACGATGCGAGCATCATCGAGCGCATGAGCGGCCGGTGGGTGCATCCCGGATCCGGCCGCACCTACCACGTGAAGTTCAACCCGCCGCAAGTGGCCCGCAAGGACGACGCGACGGGCGAGGATCTCATCCAGCGCGACGACGACCGCGAGGAGACCGTGCGCAAGCGCCTGCGCGTCTACCGCACCCAGACGCGGCCGCTCGTCGAGTACTACTCGGGGTGGGCCGCGAGCGGCGATCCGCGCGCGCCGAAGTACCGCCGGATCCCGGGCGTCGGCAGCGTCGCGGAGATCCGCGATCGCGCGCTCGCGGCACTGAAGTAGTGCATCGGCCCGGCGGACTCCGACCGCCGGAGGGTCCCGGCGGCCGAGCGCGTCGGGGATAATCGACGCCGCCTCGAGTCCTGCTCATGAGCCGCCGCATCAGGCCACGCAACGCGCTCTACGCCCAGTCGGGCGGTCCAACTCCGGTCATCAATGCCACCGCTTGCGCCGTGATCGAAGCGGCGCGGCAGGCTCGCGGCACGATCGGCAAGGTCTACGCCGCGCGCTACGGCATCATCGGCGCGCTCACCGAGGACCTCATCGATACCGGCCGCGAATCGGCGGCGGCGATCGCTCGCCTCCGCGAGGCGCCGGGAAGCGCCTTCGGCTCGTGCCGCTTCAAGCTCGAGCCCTTGGACCGGGACCGGTCGCAGTACGAGCGGCTGATCGAGGTGTTCCGGGCGCACGACGTCGGCTACTTCTTCTACAACGGCGGCAACGACTCGATGGACACCGCCTGGAAGGTGTCCCAGGTCAGCGCGGCGCTCGGCTACCCGGTCGTCTGCATCGGCATCCCGAAGACCATCGACAACGACCTGCCGCTCACCGACTGCTGCCCCGGCTTCGGCTCGGTGGCCAAGTACGTCGCGACCTCGATGCGCGAGGCCGGCCTCGACGTCGCGTCGATGTACCGGACCTCGACCCAGGTGTTCGTGCTCGAGGTGATGGGGCGCAACGCCGGGTGGATCACCGCGGCGTGCGGCCTCGCCGCGGACACACCCGATTCGGCGCCGCAGATCCTGCTCTTTCCGGAGGTGCCGTTCGACGAAGCGCGCTTCCTCGCGCGGCTGCGGGAGGTGGTCGAGCGGATCGGTTGGTGCGCGATCGCCGTCTCGGAGGGCTTGCGCGGCGCCGACGGCAAGCTCCTCCTGGAGGGCGGCTACCGGGACGCGTTCGGCCACGTGCAGCTCGGCGGCGTCGCGGCGCTCGTCGCCCGGCTGGTGGGCGAGCGCCTCGGCTACAAGCGGCACTGGGCCGTCGCCGACTACCTGCAGCGCGCCGCCCGTCACCTCGCATCGCGCGTCGACCTCGACCAGGCGTACCGGCTCGGCACGGCGGCGGTGAAGCTCGCGCTCGAGGGGCGCAACGGCGTGATGCCGATCGTCGTCCGCGCGTCGGAGCGGCCGTACCGCTGGAAGGTCGGCGTCGCGGCGCTGAAGGACGTGGCGAACCGCGAGAAGAAGCTGCCGCCCGAATACATCACCGCCGACGGGTTCCACATCACGCCGGCCTGCCGCAGGTATCTCGCCCCGCTCGTCCGGGGCGAGGCGTACCCGCGCTTCCGCAACGGACTCCCCGACTACGTCATCCTGCGGAACCATCCCGTCCCGAAGAAGCTCGCCCGCGACTTCAGGATCTGACGCGGGCTATAATTCGCCGCTTTTTCAAGAACCCGGGGCCGGGGAGCGCCGGGCGCGCGCGAGTGCACGCGCCGGTGCTCCCTCAAGAACGCCCGCTGCAGAGGAGGATTGCATGACCCTCGCCCTCGTCTTCGCCCTTGCGTGCGGCGCGCTCGCCGTCCTCTACGGCGTTTTCCTCATCACGCGGATCCTGGCCCTGCCGGAGGGCAACGAACGGATGCGCGAGATCGCGGCCGCGATTCGCCAGGGTGCGACGGCGTACCTCTGGCGGCAGTACAAGACTGTCGCGTTCGTCGGCGTGGTGATCTTCCTGATCATCGGCTTCGTGCCCGCGCTCGGGTGGGCGACGGCGTTCGGCTTTCTCATCGGCGCGGTCCTCTCCGGACTATCGGGGATCATCGGCATGAACGTGTCGGTCCGCGCCAACGTGCGGACCGCCGAGGCGGCGCGGAAGGGCCTGAACGAGGCGCTCGCGGTCGCGTTTCGCGGCGGGGCGATCACCGGGTTGCTGGTGGTCGGCCTCGGGCTGCTGGGCGTCGCCGGGTACTTCTGGCTGCTGTTTGCCAACGCCAAGGACGCGGCGATGATCGAGGTGCTGAAGCCGCTGATCGGCCTCGGCTTCGGCGGCTCGCTCATCTCGATCTTCGCGCGTCTCGGCGGCGGCATCTTCACCAAGGGCGCCGACGTCGGCGCCGACCTCGTCGGCAAGGTCGAAGCCGGAATCCCGGAGGACGATCCGCGCAACCCCGCGGTGATCGCCGACAACGTCGGCGACAACGTCGGCGACTGCGCCGGGATGGCGGCGGATCTCTTCGAGACCTACGCCGTCACCCTCATCGCGACGATGCTCCTCGGCGCGCTGATGGTGAAGACGCAGTCGGCGGCGGCGATCGTCTATCCGCTCGCGCTCGGGGGCGTGTCGATCATCGCGTCGATCGTCGGCACGTGGTTCGTCAAGGCGAAGGCGGGCGACAAGAACGTGATGCCGGCCCTCTACCGCGGGCTGTGGATCGCCGGCGCGATCGCGGTGGTCCTGTTCTGGTTCGTCACCGACCGGATCATGGGCGGCATCCTGAGGGAGGTGCCGTTCGACATCGCGGGCAGCCGCGCCTTCCTCACGACCTGGCACCTGTGGGGCGCCGCGGTCGTCGGCCTCGCGCTCACCGGCTTCATGGTCTGGATCACCGAGTACTACACCGGCACGCAGTTCAAGGCGGTGCAGCACGTCGCCCAGGCCTCCACGACCGGTCACGCGACCAACATCATCGCCGGGCTCGGGGTCTCGATGAAGGCGACCGCGTGGCCGGTGATCGCGGTCTGCGTCGCGATCCTCGCCGCCTACTGGCTCGCCGGGCTGTACGGCATCGCGATCGCCGCGACCTCGATGCTCTCCATGACCGGGATCATCGTGGCGCTCGACGCGTACGGCCCGATCACCGACAACGCCGGGGGCATCGCCGAGATGGCCGACCTGCCGAAGGCCGTGCGCGAGATCACCGATCCGCTCGACGCCGTCGGCAACACCACCAAAGCGGTGACCAAGGGCTACGCGATCGGCTCGGCCGGCCTCGCGGCGCTCGTGCTCTTCGCCGACTACACCCACGCCCTCGAGGCGGGCGGGCTGGCCGTCACCTTCGACCTGTCGAGCCACTGGGTGATCATCGGCCTCTTCATCGGCGGGATGGTGCCGTACCTCTTCGCCGCGATGGCGATGGAAGCCGTGGGCCGCGCGGCCGGATCGGTCGTGCTCGAAGTGCGCCGGCAGTTCAAGGAGATCCCGGGGATCATGGAGGGCAAGGCGAAGCCCGACTACTCCCGGGCGGTCGACATGCTCACCCGCGCCGCGATCAAGGAGATGATCGTGCCGAGCCTGCTCCCGGTGCTGATCCCGATCGTCGTCGCGCTCGGCTTCAAGTGGCTCGCGGGCCCGGAGGCGGCCGCGCAGGCGCTCGGCGGCGTGCTGATGGGCACGATCGTGACCGGGCTCTTCGTCGCGATCTCGATGACCACCGGCGGCGGCGCGTGGGACAACGCGAAGAAGTACATCGAGGACGGCCACTACGGCGGGAAGGGCTCCGACGCCCACAAGGCGGCAGTGACCGGCGACACGGTCGGCGACCCGTACAAGGACACCGCCGGCCCGGCGGTCAACCCGCTGATCAAGATCATCAACATCGTCGCGCTGCTGATCGTGCCGCTCATGGTCTGATCGCAGCCCGCGGGCGGGTCCGGGGCGAGGAGGGTCGCGCGTCGCGGCCTCGCCGCGAAGGGCGCTCGCAGGGGGGCCCTAGAGGAGGGGAAGTGGTGAAGCGTTGGCGCCTCGGACTCGTGGCCGCGGCGTGCGCGGCCGGCACCGCGCTCGCGCAACCTGCGCCCGATGCGCCGTCCGGTCTCGCCGCGAAGCAGTCCGCGGTCGGCACCCGCTTCATGGTCGCTGCGGCGCATCCCCTGGCGGTCGATGCCGGCTACGACGTCCTGAAGCGGGGCGGCACGGCCATGGATGCCGCGGTCGCGATGCAGCTCGTGCTGGGGCTCGTCGAACCGCAGTCCTCGGGTCTCGGCGGCGGTGCGTTCATCCTGCACTACTCGGCGGCCGACAAGCGCGTGCGCGCTTACGACGGCCGGGAAACCGCGCCGGCGGCCGCCCGGCCGGAGCGGTTCCTCGTCATGTTCGGCCGGCCGATGGGCTTCTTCGAGGCGATCCTGTCCGGACGGTCCGTCGGTGTCCCGGGCGCGGTCGCGGTGCTCGAGCTCGCGCACCGGAACCACGGTCGGCTCACCTGGAGCGAGCTCGCGGCGCCGGCGGTCGAGCTCGCCGAGCGCGGCTTCCCGCTCTCGCCGCGGCTGCACGCCCAGCTCGCGTGGGACCGTTTCCTGCGGCGCGATGCGTACGCCGCGCGCTACCTCTACGAGTCCGACACCAGGCCGAAGGCGGTCGGCACGACGCTGCGCAACCCCGAGTACGCGGCCGCGCTGCGCGAGGTGGCGGGGGGTGGCGCGCAGGCATTCTACCGAGGCCCGATTGCGCGGGACATCGCCACGGCGGTGCAGAAACATCCGGTGGAGCCCGGCGATCTCACCGTCGCGGATCTCGAGCGCTACCGCGCGAAGGAGCGCGAGCCGGTGTGCGGTGCGTTCCGCACCTACCGGGTCTGCGGCATGCCGCCGCCGAGCTCCGGCGGGATCGCCGTGCTGCAGATGCTCGGGATCCTCGAGCGTCTGCCGAAGACCGACTACGCGCAGGATCCGCTGGCGGCGGTGCACCTCTTTGCCGAGGCCGGGCGGCTCGCCTACGCCGACCGTGACCGCTACGTCGCCGATCCGGATTTCATCGATGTCCCGGTCGCCGGGTTGATCGCGGAGGGTTATCTCGCCGAGCGGGCTGCGCTCGTGTCCCCGGAGCGCTCGATGCGCCGTGCGCCGGCCGGCCACCCCTCCGGATCGCCCCCGGTGTCCAGGTGGGTCGACGGCGCCGCGCTCGAGCTCGCGTCGACGACGCATCTCTCCGTCGTCGACGCCGAGGGCAACGCCGTGGCGATGACGTCCAGCATCGAGTTCGCTTTCGGGAACCACCGGTTCGTCCGCGGCTTCCTGCTGAACAACCAGCTCACCGACTTCGCGTTCCGGCCCGACGAGGCCGGCGTGTTCGCCGCGAACCGCGTCGAGGGCGGCAAGCGGCCGCGGAGCTCGATGTCGCCGACGATGGTGTTCGACGCGGACGGGCGGCTCGTGCTGGTCGCGGGGTCGCCGGGCGGGCACGCGATCATCAACTACGTCGCGCGCGTGCTCGTTGCGACACTGGACTGGAAGGCGGGGCTGCAGGACGCGCTCGACGCGCCGAACTTCGGCAGCCGCAACGGGCCCACGGAGCTCGAGCGGGGCACCCCGGCCGAGACGCTGCGGGCGCGGCTCGCCGCGATGGGGCACGACGTGCGCGTGATTGACATGACGAGCGGGACGCACGCGATCCAGCGCGTCGGCGAGACGTGGGTCGGCGCCGCGGATCCGCGGCGGGACGGCATCGCCCGGGGCGAGTGAAGCGCTAGTCGGCCGGCTTCACGAACTTCAGCGTCATCCGGTCCGACTCGCCGATCGCGGCGTACTTCTCGCGGTCGACGTCCTTCAGCGCGTAGCTCGGCGGCAGCGTCCAGACGCCCTTCGGATGGTCCTTCGTGTCCCTGGGGTTGGCGTTGATCTCCGACTTCGCGACCAGCCGGAAGCCCGCGCTTTCGACGCGCTTGATGGTGTACTCCTCGGTCACGTAGCCGGACTTCGCGCGCGGGTCCTGCGGGCCCGGATTGGCGCGATGCTCGACGAAGCCGAGCACGCCGCCCGGTTTCAGCGTGCGGTGCATTGCCCGCAGCACATCCTCGACGCTGCCGTCGTCCATCCAGTTGTGCAGGTTGCGGAAGGTGAGCACGAGATCCGCCGAGCCGGGCGGCGCGATGTCGTACTCGCCTTTTTCGAGCACCGTGAAGACCGGCTTGCCGAACACCTCGGGCTTCGCCGCGACCTCCTCGCGCTGGGCATTGGTGGCATTGCGGATGATGAGCCCCGGCTTGTAGGCGGCGAGATAGAGCTTGCCCCGGTCCTTCAGGAACGGCGCGAGGATCCGGGTGTACCAGCCGCCGCCCGGCCAGATCTCCACCACGGTCAGGTCCTCGCGGATGCCGAAGAAGGCGAGCGTCTCGGCCGGATGCCGGTACCGGTCGCGGGCGCGATCCGCGTCGGATCGATGCGCCCCAGCCACCGCAGCCTGCAGCCGCGCAATCGTCTCCGGGCTCGAGGTGGCCGTCGGCTGTTGCGCATGGACGGCGGCGTGGAGGAGTGCAAGCGCCGCGAAGGGCAGGAGTCGGAGGGTTCGCATCGTGTCGGTCCTCTTTATGCTCGATGCGTGCGTGCTCGAGATGTTACGCTGCCGCGCTCGCGCCGGATGCGGTCATCGGCGACGAACCAACGCGTTGCGCAGCTCGGCGAGCTCCCGATAGAGCGGCAGGAGTGTCTTCGGGTTCGCAGCGGGGTTCGCGCCGCTGGGGTTAGGCGTGACGAACGCGCGAGTCGCGCCAATCGGTTCGGGCTGCAAGCCCGGTTCGACCGCAGCGCGCCGGCCTCCGGACCGTCCGAGAAAGATCCGGTAGCCGCTGGTGCCGTGGAACCATGCAATCGCCGGCTGGGATCGCAGGAGCTTCCGGCGCAGCAGCCGAGCTCCGCGCGCGTAGTCCTCTTCGGTCAACTCTTCCGCGCGCGTCGTTGCGCGCTTCACCAGATCGGTGAACCCCATGCGGTGCACGCGAAAGAGCCGCACGACCGCGTCGCGAGATGGCTCGAGCGGCTCGGGCACGAGACCCGACGCGTTGAGCGTCGGCCAGAAGCGGTTGCCGGGCCGCGCGAAGTAGAACCCTCGCGCGACGGAATAGAGCGACGGGTTGATGCCGATCGAAACGATGTCGAGCCCGGGAGCGAGATGGTCGGGCAGCGTCTTCGGCTTCATGCTGTCGCCTGCGACGCCTCCGCGCAGGCTCGCAAGCGGGCTGCGAGCCGGTCGGCGTCGCCGGAGCGCTCGACCTCCGGAAGGCTCCGGAGCCACGTCAACTGACGCTTGGCGAGCTGGCGCGTAGCGGCGATGCCTTTCTCGCGCAGCGTCGCCCGGTCGCAGGCGCCGTCGAGGTGGCCCCACACCTGACGATAGCCCACGCAGCGCATGCTTGGGAGACCGGCGTGGAGCGCGTAACGCCTACGCAGGGCCTCTACCTCCGCCACCAGGCCCTGCTCGAGCATCGCGTCGAAGCGCTCGGCGATGCGCGCATGGAGGGCTGCGCGATCCGCCGGCATCAACGCGAAGCTCGACAGCCGGAACGGCAGGGCCGCGCGCGCCGCGGTCTGGAGCGCCGAGAGCGGCTTGCCGGTGGCGCGGTAGACCTCGAGCGCACGCTCGATGCGCTGGGAGTCGTTCGGCGCGAGCCGCCGTGCGGTGGCCGGATCGACTCGGGCGAGCTCGGCATGCAGCGCAGGCCAGCCTTTCGCTGCCGCTTCGCGGACGATCTCGGCGCGGAGCCGCGGATCGCCCGCCGGCAGCACGTCCAGCCCGTGTGCGAGCGCCCGGTAGTAAAGCATCGTGCCGCCGACCAGCAGCGGGATCCGGCCGCGGGCGAGGACGCCCTCGACGGCCGCGATCGCGTCGTCGCGGAACCGGCCCGCGGAGTAGGGCTCGGTGGGGTCCACGAGATCGATCAGATGGTGCGGCACGCGCAGTCGCTCGGCGCGCGTCGGCTTCGCGGTGCCGACGTCCATGTCGCGGTAAACCTGGCCGGAGTCCACGCTGACGATCTCGATCGGCAGCTCGTCCGCGAGCCGCAGCGCGAGCTGCGACTTGCCGCTCGCGGTGGGGCCGAGGACGGCGAAGGCGGTCCGGTTCATGTCGCCACGTGGGCCGGGGAGCGCGGCTAACCGTTCACGCTCAGGGGCCGCTGGCAAGCAGTCCCCTGCAGGGTGTGGTCGGGCACCCCAGCCCTTAGTTGGGCACCGGGAACAGCATCACGCGTCGATTTCTAAAGCGTGCCTTCGAGGCGGATTTTGGAGTTCGTCGCGCAATCACAAGACGCGGTAAATTTCCCAACGGCTTGTCCCGGACACCACATGCGGCTCGAGATCCTTGCTCCATTGTTTATGCGCTGCAATTGTCGCCAGTTTTTCCCAAGCCTGGTTAAGCTCGCTGAGGTCCTTAACAAGATGTTCCGACTGAACGGTTGCTTCCAGCGCGCCGATCGAGCCGGTTAGCAACCGCGTTTTGTCAGCACCAAACCCAACTTGCGGCGCAATCTCCCGTAACCAGCGCTGCATTAGGTCAATCACATTCTGTTTGTATCCGAACTTCGCATCGATGCTCCAACGGGCGACCATCATGGTTGACCTCCTCGAGTCTTACGGGAAAATGATGTGACCAGTACTTCTTGTAACACCTTGCGTCTTGTAATGCCCAACGTTCCGGCTCAGCCGCGCGCGGCGCGCTTGCCGCGCGTCGGTTGCAGCCGGTTGTTAGACGCTATTGGCAGTATTGCATCATCGTTGAGAATCAAACCGTTTCGTAGCAAGACGGAGATCGATGTTGTGGCCTTCGAGACTATGATCTGCTTCGATCTTGTAATAGGCGAAAGAACCGGACGAATATGGGGTCATGGAGATAAGCAGTCTCCCAGCCGGGACAACTATTGGGAACTGAAGGATTGAATACAGTAGGTTGGCAGGTAGTACCTTCCATTCGACCTTGAGGTCATTCAGCGCAAGCGTCGGCGACTCGACCTGAATGGAGCTGTATCCGTCCTTATCAGTTTGCCCCTCGCACAATCGGTCATCGCCCGCGACCCCTGCGCAGCCGGCGATGAACCTTCCCAGCTGGCATGAAACCTGGATTGCTAGATATTCTGCGTCCTTCTTGTTTTTCCTGTTCTGAAACCACCATTCTCTGACGCCAGTCAAGATAGCACCGACTAAGACACCGATAAGGCCGAAGACTGCGGATTCCACTTTGATTCCTGTTTCTTGGTCTAGGTGAGAGCGCTGGTTGATCGATGGACGCCTAACGTTGCGGTTGACCCGCCCGTGTAGGCGGGCGAAGCGCGCCGGAACGGGTGGGGTCGAACCGCTGGTTAGAGCGCGCCCACATCTTCGGGCAAGCGCCAGGCGTCAACAAGAGCGCCGACCTCGAGAGAAACAATGTCAGAGCGAGCCGTGAGCCACGCGCGAACAAGCTCTCGATGCGGCTCGCTAGCAGATGCACGCCCCCACCCAGAGACAAAGCCGCTCACGCCTCCGGCGTAAGCAAGCCCGTTGGGCTCAATCAGTTCCAAGAGGAAGGCGTCCCAGAAACGGGTGATTTCGTCTTCGGCAAGGCCGCTCCTCAGGCCGAACGAGACTTCAAACCCGAATTGCGTGAACTCCGCAATCCGGAGCTTTTTCCGCAGACGGCGTGTGCGCTCCTTCGGCATCAGCATCCGCTCTCTAACGTTCCCGCTGCAGCGGGTGGTTAGAGCGCACGAGTCAGGGCTTGACGTCTTCGAGCCGAACCCCGCGTCCTGCGCGCAAGCTGGCGCGTGCCTTCGCGACACGGTCGAGAAACCGCGGATCGTTCTCTAGCCGATAGTCAAACCAATCCTCTTCGGATCGGAACCCGATCAAGACTCCGGCGGGCTTGCCGTGGCGTGTGATCACGATCTCGCCCTTCTCAGCCTCCCTCAGGTAGCGCGACAGATCGTCCTTCATTGTCGCCAAGGGAACTTCCTTCACTTTGACTCTGGTTCTGACTTTCCGTGTTTCGCTAGCCATTCTGTAGCCTCCGACTTGAGCACGATCGCCAGGATCTGGACCTGTTCCTCGGTTACGTCATAGAACACCCGTATGTCCCCCAGGCGAAGGCGGTACTGAGGTTGCGGCATCTTCTTCAGCCGTTTGATGCGGCTACGACTCGCCTTCGTCGGCTCGTACCGAAGATGCGTCTCAAGGCCGTCGCGCACGGTTGCGCGGATGTTGGCCTTTAACCCGTCCAAGTCCTCTATCGCTTCGGGGGCGAGGATGATCTCAAAGGGCATTCTGGCTACATTATAGCCAGAACGTATCGGTGCGCTCTAACGCTCGCGTTGAGCGGCCGCCGACGAGCGAAGCGAGGAGGGTAGCCAACAGCGAAGCTGTTGGCCGGTCCGCTCGAATGATGGGATGGACTCCCCCCAGTTGTTTGTCGGCATCATCGTGACAGCTGGCCTCATTTGGCGTGGGGTGTCAGCACTCAACCGAGGAGAGTCCGACATGAATGCTACCGCCGGGTTGCCCGTTGTGGGAGTCGATCTCGCGAAATCCGTGTTCCAGCTCGCCGTCGCCGATGGGGCGTGGCGCA
>DATEDA010000172.1:0-32480 GCA_035286595.1 Burkholderiales bacterium
AAAGCCGTCGCTGCCGCAGCCGCGAGCGCCGGTGAATATCGAGCAGCTGCTCGCCGGGCGGCCGGAGCAGCGCGTGCCGATGTCGCGCCTGCGCCAGCGCGTCGCCGAGCGCCTGGTGCAATCGCAGGCGAGCGCCGCGATCCTGACCACGTTCAATGAGATCGACATGTCGGCCGTGATCGCGCTGCGGCAGCAGTATCGCGAGGCATTCCAGGAACAGTATGGGGCGAAGCTGGGGTTCATGTCGTTTTTTGTCAAGGCGGTGATCGAAGGGCTGAAGCTGGTTCCGGAACTGAACGCGGAAATCCGCGGCTCGGACATCGCCTACCGCGGCTACTACGATATCGGGATCGCCGTCGGGGGTCCCCGCGGTCTGGTGGTGCCGATCCTGCGCGACGCCGACCAGCGCTCGTTCGCCGACATCGAGAAGACGATCGCCGACTTCGGCAAGCGCGCGCAGGAGGGCAAGCTCACGCTCGAGGAGCTCACCGGCGGCACCTTCTCGATCTCCAACGGCGGGGTGTTCGGCTCGATGCTGTCGACGCCGATCATCAATCCGCCGCAGAGCGCGATCCTCGGCATCCACGCCACCCGCGACCGCCCGGTGGCCGAGGGCGGTGCGGTGGTGATCCGCCCGATCAACTACCTGGCGCTCTCCTACGACCACCGGATCATCGACGGCCGCGAGGCGGTGCTGGGGCTGGTGGCGATCAAGGAAGCGCTCGAGGATCCCGCCCGGCTGCTGCTGGACCTCTGACTCCGATTCAACGCAAAGGCGCAGAGGCGCAAAGGACAGAACAATCTCTTTGCGTTCTTTGCGTGCTTCGCGTCTTTGCGTTTAAGGGATGCCGTCCATGGCACAAACGTTCGACGTCATCGTGATCGGCGCCGGCCCGGCCGGCTACATCGCCGCGATCCGCGCCGCCCAGCTCGGCCTGAGGACGGCGTGCATCGAGGAGTGGCGGAGCCCGGACGGCGAGCCCGCCCTCGGCGGGACGTGCCTCAACGTCGGCTGCATCCCCTCCAAGGCGCTGCTCGAGTCCTCGGAGCAGTACGAGCACACGCTGCACGGCCTGGAAGGGCACGGGATCACCGTCAGCGGTGCGAAGGTCGACGTCGCGAAGATGATCGGCCGCAAGGATGCGATCGTCGCCAAGATGACGAAAGGCATCGAGATGCTGTTCCGCAAGAACAAGATCGCCTGGCTCAAGGGTCACGGCCGATTCGTGGGCAAGGGGCCCGACGGCTGGCGGCTCGAGGTGGGCGGCGCCGGGGCGGCGGAGGCGGTCGAGGCGAAAGCGGTGATCGTGGCGACCGGCTCGAAGGCGCGCCACCTTCCGGGCGTGCCCGTCGATCAGGCCGCGGTCTGCGACAACATCGGCGCGCTCGCGTTCACCGAGGTCCCGCCGCGGCTCGGCGTGGTCGGGGCGGGCGTCATCGGGCTCGAGCTGGGCAGCGTCTGGCGCCGGCTCGGGTCGAAGGTGGTGATCCTCGAGGCGCTGCCGAACTTTCTTCCCGCCGCCGACGAGGCGATCGCGCGCGAGGCCTGGAAGATCTTCACCGGGGAACAGGGCCTCGACATCCGCCTTGGCGTGAAGATCGGCAAGGTCAACGCCGCGAAGAAGAGCGTCGCCGTCGACTTCGAGCACGACGGCAAGTCGGAGACGCTCGAGTTCGACCGGCTCGTCGTCTCGGTCGGCCGGGTGCCCAACACCGACGGTCTCGGTGCGGACGCGGTCGGCCTCAAGGTCGATGCGCGCGGATTCATCGAGGTCGACGACCACTGCCGAACCAACTTGCCGAACGTGTTCGCGATCGGCGACGTCGTGCGCGGCCCGATGCTCGCGCACAAGGGCAAGGAAGAGGGCGTCATGGTCGCCGAGCTCATCGCGGGCCAGAAGGCGCACGTCAACCTGGAGACGATCCCGTGGGTGATCTACACGTCGCCGGAGATCGCCTGGGTCGGCAGGACCGAGCAGCAGCTGAAAGCCGACGGCGTGTCCTACCGCGTCGGGCGGGCCCCGTTCAGCATCAACGGCCGGGCGCTCGGACACGGCGACACCCACGGGTTCGTCAAGATGCTCGCGCACAGCCGCACCGACGAGATCCTCGGCGTCCACGTCATCAATACCCACGCCTCCGAGCTCGTCGCCGAAGCCGTCGTCGCGATGGAGTTCCGGGCGGCCGCGGAGGACATCGCGCGGATCGTGCACGCCCATCCGTCGCTGTCCGAGGTCACGCACGAGGCGGCGCTGGCAGTGGACAAGCGGGCGCTGGACATGTGACGGGCGATGGGCAATGGGTAACGGCCCGAGCGCCGTGCGGCTTCACGCGTCACCCTTTACCCGTTACCCTTCACCCATATGCGTGACAGCGCGTACGAGTCCGGGGACGCGGAGCCGCTGCCGCCGCTCGGCGGCGGGAGCGTGTTCGACGCCGCCGAGTACACCGAGCCGGCCAAGCGGCTCACGCTGACGGTCGTCGAGTACTACCAGCAGGCGCTCGCCCGGCGCGGGTTCGTCGCCGACGACGCCCAGTACGCCGCGGTCCAGCGGCTGCAGCGCACCTACGAGCAGTGGGTCGCCTACAAGGCGCGGCGGAACACCGCGTTCAAGCGGCTGGTGGTGCGGCCGCCGCTCCCGCACGGGGCCTACCTGTGGGGCCCGGTCGGGCGCGGGAAGAGCTTCCTGATGGACAGCTTCTATCTCACCGTGCCGCTGGTGCGGAAGCGGCGCGTCCACTTCCACCACTTCATGCGCGACGTCCACCGCGAGCTGGAGACGCTCAAGGGCCGCGAGGACCCGCTCGACGCGGTGGCGTGGCGGATCGCCAAGCGCTACCGCCTGGTCTGCTTCGACGAGTTCCACGTCAACGACATCGCCGACGCGATGATCCTCGGCCGGCTCCTGCAGCGGACCATGGATCGGGGGGTCGTGTACTGCATGACGTCGAACTACGCGCCCGACGACCTGTACCCGAACGGCCTGCAGCGCGAGCGGTTCCTGCCGACGATCGCGCTCCTCGAGGAGCGGCTCGACGTGGTGCATCTCGGCGGCGACACCGACTACCGCCGCCGCGCGCTCGAGCGCGTTCAGGTCTACCACATGCCGCTCGGTCCGCAGTCGGAGGAGGCGCTCGCCGCCGCCTTCAGGCAGGTGGCCGACGTCGAGGAGGAGTTCCACGAGCTCGACGTGGAGGGCCGCGTCATCCCGTACCGCCACCGGGCCGGCGGCGTCGTCTGGTTCGACTTCGACGTGCTGTGCGGAGGGCCGAGGTCGCACCTCGACTACCTCGACCTCGCGAAGCGCTTTCACACCCTCATCCTGTCGAACGTGCCGCGGCTGTCCGCGAAGCAGGCGAACGAGGCGCGGCGGCTCACGCTGCTCGTCGACATCTTCTACGATTGCCGGGTCAAGCTGATCGTTTCGGCCGAGGCCCCGCCCGAGGCGCTGTACACCCAGGGCGTGCTCGCGAACGAGTTCCACCGCACCTCGAGCCGGCTGATCGAGATGCAGTCGCGCGACTACCTGATGGAGGTGCGGCGGCGGCCGGGCACCGGACCCGCGCCGCTCGTCGAGCCGGCGGCGGCCGCAGTCCGCGCGGCGTCGTAAGGCGCGCGTCGGGCCGATCCGCGATACGTTGTCGGCCTGGTCGGCTTACCGACTGGGCGAAGGAGATCACTGTGGACAAGTTCAAGGTCTACCGCCTGCGCGAGCAGGACCGGAAGGTCGTCGCCGCGTTCGAGCAGGCGTCGATCGACGAGCTCGACGCCGGCGAGGTTGTCATCCGGGTCGCGTACTCCGGCGTCAACTACAAGGATGCGCTCGCCGCGACCGGCGCGGGCCGGATCATCCGCCGCTTCCCGTGCATCGGCGGGGTCGATCTCGCGGGGACGGTGACCGAATCGCACGACCCGCGCTTCAAGAAGGGTGACGCGGTCCTCGCCACGAGCTACGACATCGGGGTGGCGCACGACGGCGGCTACGCCGAGTACGCGCGGATGCAAGCCGACTGGGTCGTGCCGATCCCGAAGGGCATGAGCCTGTTCGAGGCGATGGCCCTCGGGACGGCGGGCTTCACCGCCGGCCTCGCCGTGGTGCGGATGGAGCACGAGGACCTGAAGCCCGGCTCGGGCCCGGTCATCGTCACCGGGGCAACCGGGGGGGTCGGCTCGATCGCCATCGACATCCTCGCCGGGCTCGGGCATCACGTCGTCGCCCTCACCGGCAAGGAGCACGAGTCGGCCTACCTGAAGGACCTCGGGGCCAAGGAGGTCATGCTCCGCGCGAGCCTCGATCTCGCGAAGATCAAGCCGCTCGACAAGGCGACCTGGGCGGGCGCGGTGGACAATCTCGGGGGCGACGTGCTCGCGTGGCTCGCCTCCACCATGCAGATCGGCGCGCCCCTCGCATCGGTCGGCCTGGCGGCGAGCATAGAGCTGAAGACCACCGTTGCCCCGTTCATCCTGCGCGGCGTGAGCCTGCTCGGGATCGACTCGGTGAATTGCCCGATGCCGCAGCGGCGGCGCGTGTGGGAGCGGCTCGCGTCCGACCTGAAGCCGAAGCACCTCGCCGGCATGACGCGGACCATCCCGTTCGACGATCTGCCGACGGTGTTCGACGACTTCCTCAAGGCGAGGACTCGGGGCAGAATCGTCGTCGATCTGGCGTCCTGACCAAGACCGCCCCGGCGCGGCCGGGACGCGAGTACGCAAGGAGGAGTTCACGATGGCTGGCGAGGCATATCGGGCGTTCCACGCGCGCTCGCTCAAGGACCGTGACGGGTTCTGGTCGGAGCAGGCGAGGCTCGTCGACTGGCACAAGCCGTTCGGGAAAGTGCTCGACTACTCGCGCCCGCCGTTCGCGAAGTGGTTCGTCGGCGGCGAGACCAACCTCTGCCACAACGCGCTCGATCGTCATCTCGCGGCGCGCGGCGACCAGCCCGCGCTCGTCTGGATCTCGACGGAAGTCGAGAAGAAGGCGAGCTACACCTACCGCGAGCTCCACGCCGAGGTGAACCGCTGCGCCGCGGTGATGCAAGGCCTGGGCGTGACGCGGGGCGACCGGGTGCTGCTGTACATGCCGATGATCCCCGAGGCGGCGTTCGCGATGCTCGCGTGCGCGCGGCTCGGCGCGATCCATTCAGTGGTGTTCGGCGGATTCGCATCGCACAGCCTGGCGTCGCGGATCGACGACGCGCGGCCGAAGCTCGTCATCTCGGCCGACGGCGGCATGCGCGCGGGCAAGGTCGTGCAGTACAAGCCGTTGCTCGACGAGGCGCTCCGGATCGCGGCGTCGAAGCCGGAAAAGGTGGTCCTCGTGAACCGCGGGCTCGACCCCGGAATGAACCGGGTCGCGGGCCGCGACCTCGACTGGGCGGAGCTGCGCTCGAAGCACATGAACGGCGCGGTGCCGGTCGCCTGGCTCGAATCGAGCGAGCCCTCCTACATCCTGTACACTTCCGGCACCACCGGCAGGCCGAAGGGCGTGCAGCGCGACACCGGCGGCCACGCGGTTTCGCTCGCCGCGTCGATGAAGTGGATCTACTGTGGCAATGCCGGCGAAACGATGTTCACGACGAGCGACATCGGCTGGGTCGTCGGCCACTCATACATCATCTACGCGCCGCTCATCGCCGGCATGACGACGGTGATGTACGAGGGCACGCCGATCCGTCCGGATGCCGGCATCTGGTGGAAGATCGTCCAGGACCACAAGGCCACCGTGATGTTCAGCGCACCCACGGCGATCCGGGTGCTCAAGAAGCAGGATCCGGCGTATCTGAAGAAGTACGACGTCTCCAGCCTGCGGCACCTGTTCCTCGCCGGCGAGCCGCTCGACGAGCCGACGCACCGCTGGATCACCGACGCGCTCGGGATCCAGGTCGTCGACCACTACTGGCAGACCGAGACCGGCTGGCCGATCCTCACCTCGGTGCCGGGGGTCGAGCAGACGCCGATCAAGCTCGGCAGTCCGTCGTTCCCGGCGTATGGCTACGACCTGCAGCTGCTGCGCGAGGCCGACGCATCGGAGTGCGGCCCCGACGAAAAAGGCGTGGTCGCGATCGTTCCCCCGCTGCCGCCCGGCGTGATGTCGACGGTGTGGGGCGACGACGAGCGCTTCGTGCAGACCTACTTCACCAGCTTCAAGACGAAGCAGGTTTACACCACCTTCGACTGGGGCATCCGCGACAAGGACGGCTACTTCTTCATCCTCGGGCGGACCGACGACGTGATCAACGTGGCCGGCCATCGGCTCGGGACCCGGGAGATCGAGGAGGCGATCTCGGCGCACCCGAACGTCGCGGAGGTGGCGGTGGTGGGGATCGCCGACCAGCTCAAGGGCCAGATGCCGATCGCGTTCACGGTGATCAAGGACGCCTCCAAAGTGGCGACGCCGACGCAGAGCGCCGAGCACGAGAAGGAGATCATGGCGACGGTGGACAGGCTGCTCGGCGCCATCGCGCGGCCGGCGCGGGTGCACTTCGTGAATCTGCTGCCGAAGACCCGCTCGGGCAAACTGCTGCGGCGGTCGATCCAGGCGCTCGCGGAAGGCCGCGATCCCGGCGACCTGACGACGATCGAGGACCCGGCCGCGCTGGAGCAGATCCGGGCGGCGGTCGGGGGAAAGGCCTAAGGGCGACGATGCGCAACCGACCGGCACTCACTCTCGCCGACGTGAAGCGAATCCTCGCCGCGGCCGAGGCCGAGGGGCTCCGGAACAAGTGGAACGTCGCCATCGCGGTGCTGGACGACGGCGGACATTTGCTCGGCTTCCACCGGATGGACGGCGCGACGCCGGCGAACGCGGAGATCGCGGTGCTCAAGGGGCGCTCGGCGGCCGTGTCGCGGCGCTCCACCCGGAACTGGGAGGAGCGGATCGCTGGCGGCCGCATGGCGATCCTGAAGATGCCGGTCCTGCCGGTGACCGGCGGGTTGCCGATCGTCGTCGAGGGGGAATGCGTCGGCGGGATCAGCGTCTCCGGCGTGCAGTCGCACGAGGACGAGCAGATCGCCCAGGCCGGGATCGACGCCTTGCTGAACGGCTGACCGCGCCCGCCTCGCCGGCTGGCGCGAGCCCCGGATCCCCGCTCGAACCTTGCGGTTTCCTGACACCCGTCCGGTGCATCCGCGCCGGGCGGCGCCCCGTACATCCGCTTACGGGCGTTGCCGGAATACGCCGCGGCCGCGGATGTTAGCTATACCGACATTGCCAACGAAGGCGGTCGCATGATGTCGGTCCGTGTATCCCGCAGCCTCCGCGCCGCGCTCGCCGCAGCGCTCGGATGGAGCGTGCTTGCCGGCTGTGCTTCCTCGGGCCCACCGTCGCAGGCGGTGCAGTGGATCGTCGAAACCGAGGCGCAGAAGAAGCAGCTCAACGACGCCGGGTTTCCGCAGTACGTCGGCTCGATGTAGTCAGCCGGATTGAGGTCGCGGGCCGGTGCTCCGGAAACGGGGTCGGCGCCGCCAACGTAAGGAGTGGTGTGATGTCAGTTCGTGTATCTCGCAGCATCCGTGCCGCGCTCGCCGCAGCGCTTGCCCTGATCGTCCTCGCCGGCTGCGCCGGGCGCCCGTCGGAGGGGGTCGATATCGTCGTCTGGCAGGAGGCGGAACGCCAGCGCCTCCAGGCGCAGGGCTTCCCCCAGTACAACTTCGACTGACCGTTTGACGCCCGGCGCCGCGTGCGCGCCGGGCGCCGGGATCGCCGCGTCGATTCTCGGAGGGGTTCGCGCGGGCGGCCGCGTTCCGCTGGCCCGCCGCGCGTTTGTGGCTTAAGGTGAGCGCTCCTCATTGCCCGAGGAGCCTCCCATGTCGGGCGGATTCCGCATCGAGCGCGACACCTTCGGCGAGATCGAGGTGCCCGCGGCGCGCCTGTGGGGCGCGCAGACCCAGCGGTCCCTCGAGCTCTTCCGGATCTCCGGCGAGCGCATGCCGTTCGAGCTCCTGCGCGCGCTGGCGCTGGTGAAGCGCGCGTGCGCGACGGTCAACCTCGCGCTCGGCTCGCTCGAGCCGGCGAAGGCGGGGGCGATCATCGCCGCCGCCGACGAGGTGCTGGCGGGCGGGCACGACGAGGAGTTCCCGCTGGTCGTGTGGCAGACCGGGTCCGGCACCCAGACCAACATGAACATGAACGAGGTGCTCGCGAACCGGGGCTCCGAGCTCCTCGGCGGCCGCCGCGGGCCGGGGCGGCTCGTGCACCCCAACGACGATGTCAATCGCAGCCAGTCTTCGAACGACATCATCCCGACCGCGATGCACGTCGCCGCGGTCGAGTCGCTCGTGCACCGTCTGCTGCCGGCGCTGCGCGGCCTGTGCAGCACGCTGGCGGCCAAGGCGGTCGCGTTCGCCGAGATCGTCAAGATCGGTCGCACGCACCTGCAGGACGCGACGCCGCTCACGCTGGGCCAGGAGTTTTCCGGGTATGTCTCGCAGCTCGAGCACGGGATCGCGCACGTCGAAGCCTCACTCGCGCACCTGTGCGAGCTCGCGGTCGGCGGGACCGCGGTCGGCACCGGGCTCAACGCGCCGCCGGAGTTCGGCGCGCGCGTCGCCGCCGAGCTCGCGCGCGCGACCGGGCTGCCCTTCGTTCCGGCCCCGAACAAGTTCGAGGCGCTCGCCGCCCACGACGCGCTCGTGCACGCCCACGGTACGCTCAAGACCGTCGCCGCGTCGCTCACGAAGATTGCGAACGACGTCCGCTGGATGGCTTCGGGGCCGCGCTCCGGCCTCGGCGAGCTCCTGATCCCGGAGAACGAGCCGGGGAGCTCGATCATGCCCGGGAAGGTCAACCCGACCCAGTGCGAGGCGCTGGCGATGGCCTGCGCGCAGGTGTTCGGGAACGACGTCGCGGTCAACTGGGGCGGCGCGAACGGCCACTTCCAGCTGAACGTGTACAAGCCGCTGATCGCATATGATTTCCTGCAGAGCGTTCGCCTCCTCGCCGACGGCGCGGCGAGCTTCGACCGGCACTGCGCGCAGGGGATCGAGCCGAACCGGCGCCGCATCGCCGAGCTCCTCGACCGGTCGCTGATGCTCGTCACCGGGCTCGCGCCGCACATCGGCTACGACCGCGCGGCGGAGATCGCGAAGCGGGCGCACCGGGACGGTGCGACGCTGCGCGAAGCCGCGCTCGCCTCGGGCCACGTCACGGCCGAGGACTTCGATCGCTGGGTGCGCGCCGACGACATGGTCGGGCCGAAATCCTGAGCGACGTCAACCCAGGAGACCGATCCGATCGACTACAATCGCGCGGCTCGCAACACGGAACATCGCATGCCGCGCAGGAACCAGCCGAAAGTCAACGGACACCCCACCGCAGGACCCAAGCTCAACGGCCATCCGCCGCCGGACGGCGGACCGCTCTACGTCGTCAGACGATCGAGGATCCACGGACGCGGCGTGTTTGCCGCCGGCACGATCCCGAAGGGCGCGCGGATCATCGAGTACACCGGCCGGCGCATCTCGTATGCGCGCGCGAACCAGCTGTATTCCGAGGACGAACGCGGGCCGACGCACACCTTCCTCTTCGAGCTGGACGACGACATGGTGATCGACGCCGGCCAGGGCGGGAACGCCGCACGCTGGATCAATCACTCCTGCGATCCGAACTGCGAGGCCGTCGACGAGGACGGTCGGATCTTCATCGAGGCGATCCGCACGATCGCGGCCGGGGAGGAGCTCGGCTACGACTACGGCATCACGCTCGACGAGCGACACACCCCGCGCGAGAAGCGCCGTTGGCCGTGCTTCTGCGGCGCCGCCAAGTGCCGGCGCACGCTGCTCGGGGCGAAGCGCTAGCAGGCTAATATGGCGCCCGGAGCATGCGGATGATTCACACGCCACCGACGGAAGTGCCCGAGCCGGGGCCCGAGTACCTGGCGAGCACGCGGTTCCTCGACTGCGAGTCCGCGCCGCTCCGGCGCTTCGCAAACGCGACGACTGCCGGCACGGGATCGGACGTCGACCGGGCCGTGAAGCTCTTCTACGCGGTGCGCGACGGCTGGCGCTACGACCCGTTCTCGGTACGCCTCGCCCCGGAGGAGTACGTCGCGACCAACGTGCTCGCGGCGGGCCGCGGCTACTGCATCACCAAGGCCATCCTGCTCGTCGCCGCCGCGCGCGCGGCCGGGATCCCGGCCGCGATCGGCCTCTCGGACGTCGTGAACCATCTCACCACCGAGAAGCTGAAGGCGCGGATGGGCGGCAAGACGCACTTCATCGACCACGCCTACGCGGCCCTGCGCGTCGACGGGCTGTGGGTGAAGGCGGTGCCCGCCTTCAACATCGAGCTCTGCCGCCGGTTCGGCGTGCGCCCGACGGAGTTCGACGGGCGCGCGGACGCGCTGTACCAGGAGTACGACGCCCACGACCGCCGGCACATGGAGTACGTGAAGCACCACGGCCTGTGGTCCGACTTCCCGTACGAGAAGGTGAACGCCGACTTCCGCGCGTTCTATCCGCCCTCGACCTACGGCGAGGACGATCCCGGCGAGCGCTTCGAGGACGGCGCGCCCGTTCGCTGACGTTGGTGGGGGGGTCAGGCGCGCGCGCCGATGCCGAGCCCGCGGAAGTGCTCGATCGTCTTCCGGAGCCCGCTCTCGAGCTGGATGCCCGGCTCCCACCCGAGCAGCGCGCGCGCCTTTGCGATGTCGGGCTGGCGCTGCACGGGGTCGTCGCCGGGGAGCGGCTCGAAGACGATCTGCGAGCGGGAGCCGGTCAACGCGACGACGCGCTTGGCGAGCTCCAGGATCGTGAACTCGTTCGGATTGCCGAGGTTGAGCGGCCCGGTGTGCTCCGCCGGCGTGTCCATGAAGCGGATGAACGCTTCGATCAGGTCGTCGACGTAGCAGAACGAGCGGCTCTGGCTGCCGTCGCCATACACGGTGATCGGCTCGCCCTTAAGTGCCTGGACGATGAAGTTCGACACCACGCGCCCGTCGTTCTGGTGCATGCGCGGGCCGTAGGTGTTGAAGATCCGCGCCACCTTGATCTCCAGGCCGTGCACCCGGTGATAGTCGAAGAACAGCGTCTCGGCACACCGCTTGCCCTCGTCGTAGCAGGCGCGCCGGCCGATGGGGTTGACGTGACCCCAGTACTCCTCGGGCTGGGGATGGACCTTGGGATCGCCGTAGACCTCGCTCGTGGAGGCCTGGAAGATCCGCGCCTTCACGCGCTTCGCGAGCCCGAGCATGTTGATCGCGCCGTGGACGCTGGTCTTCGTCGTCTGCACCGGATCGAACTGGTAGTGCACGGGCGAGGCCGGGCAGGCGAGGTTGTAGATCTCGTCGACTTCGACGTAGAGCGGAAAAGTGACGTCGTGCCGCTGGAGCTCGAAGTGGGGGTTCCCGAGCAGCTGCGCGATGTTGTCCTTGGTGCCGGAGTAGAGATTGTCCGCGCACAGGACGTCGTCGCCGCGCGCGAGCAGCCGCTCGCAGAGGTGCGAGCCGAGGAAGCCGGCGCCACCGGTGACCAGGACGCGCCGCCGGTTGGAGATCCTGCGCACTAGCTGGCTCGAGGCGTCGTGGTCATTTCTTCCGGGGGGCGGTGCGAGGTGGCGGGATTTTATCACCGGGTTTCCCGACGTCGGCCGCAGGCTGCGCGGTGCGCCGTGCGAGCTCGGCGCACGTGAGCTGTACCGTGAGGCCGCCGAGCGAGCCGGCCTGCACCGGTTTCGGCTGCCATTCGGCCCGCGGCCGGGGCGTGCGGTGGACAGCCTCGCCGCGTCCGAGTGCTCCGGAATAGAGCACGGCGCCCACGACGGTCGAGGCGGAGGTGGCGCAGTCCACGGCGTGGAGTTGCAGCTGCGACTGATACTTGGCTCCGGTCTCCAGCACGTGCTGCGGAACAGTGAACGTCATGCGGGTCCACGCCATCGCGTACGGCCCTTGGACCCGGACCCAGTCGGGATCGAACTCGAGAAAGTAGTCGTGCGCTGAGGCGACCACGGTCCAGTCCGCCGGCGCCGGGGCCGGCGCGGCGAGCCCGATCGCGGCGGCGACGCAGGCTGCGCGGGCCTTCATGCCGCCGAGCGGGCCACCGCGAGGTCCGGCGTGATCTCGCGGCGCAGGATCTTCCCGTTCTTCGTGCGCGGGAGCTCGCGCGCGAGATAGACGACTTTCGGCGCCTTGTAGCTCGCCAGGTGATCGCGCCCGAAAGCGAGCAGCTCGTCGGGGCTCACCCGGCTGTCGGGCTGCGGGATCACGTAGGCGACGACCAGCCGCTTGTCGCGCTCGAGCTCCTCGCCGACGCAGGCGCAGTCGGCCACCGCCGGGTGGGACTTCAGCACGCGCTCGACCTCGTACGGCGAGACGCGGTAGCCGAAGCTCTTGATGATGTCGTCCCGCCGGCCGAGGAACCAGATGTACCCGTCGTCGTCGTAGCGCGCGTAGTCGCCGGTGAAGAACCAGCCATGGTGGCGGAGCTTAGCCGTCTCCTCCGGCAGATTCCAGTACTCGATGAAGAGACCCGGGTCGCCGTCCGGCACGCAGATCATGCCCTCCTCGCCGGGCGGCACTTCGCGCAGGGTGTCCGGGTCGAGGAGCTTGATGTCGTGGCCGGGCTGGGGGAATCCGGCCGAGCCCGGGCGGATCGGGCGATGCCTGCTCTGCGAGATGTAGTACGAGAACTCGCTCATCCCCACCGCCTCGCAGATGTCCATCCCGAACCGCTCGCGCCAGCGCTCGAGGACCTCGTCGGACAGGTGCTCGCCGGCGCTCATGCAGTGGCGCAGCGTCGGCACGTCCCGCTGCGTGAAGGCGGTCTTCTGGACGACCTGCCGGTAGACCGTGGGAACGCCGATGAAGATGGTGGCGTCGTGCTTCGCGATGAGCCGCGGCCAGGTGGTCGCGTCGTTCCGGCCCTCGTAGGCGATGACCGTGTTGCCGCGGTACAGCGGGTCCATCATCGCCGACCCGAGCACGTAGGTCCAGTTGAACTTGCCCGAGTGGAGGATCCGGTCGCCGGCCGGATCGAGATCGAACCAGTACTCGCCGGCGGGCTGGCGGCCGAGGAGCGAGCGGTGCCCGTGGAGGACGCCCTTCGGATAGCCGGTCGTGCCGGAGGTGTAGACGAGGTACGCGGGATCGCTCGGCCGCGTCGCGTGCGGCGGGGCGCATTCCGTGACGCCTGCCAGCGCGCTCTCCAGATCGAGCGCCTCCAGGCCGGCCAAGGGCGTCACCGGCCCGGCGCCGGCGAGCAGCGCGACCTTGAGGGTCGGGCTCTCCGCGAGCCGGGCGCCGAAGCTCTGCCAGGCGGCCTTGTCGATCACGATGACGCTCGCGCCCGAGTCCCGCGCGAGATAGAGGACCTCCTCGGCCGTCAACAGGGTCGAGGTCGGGACGCTGATCGCACCGCGCTTCATCGCCCCGAGGAAGGCGGTCGGATAGTCGAGCGAGTTCGGCAGCCGGATCAGCACCCGCTCGCCCGGCCCGACCCCGAGGCTGCGCAGGCGCTGCGCGAAACGGCTCGTGCGGTCCGCCAGCTCGGCGTAGGTCGCCTGCGTCGTGCCGTGGACGTCGTCCTCGACGACCATGGCCACGCGGTTCGCGGCGGGCGTGCCCAGATGGCGGTCCAGGCAGGCGGTCCCGATGTTGAAGAGCTCCGGAACTTCCCAGCGCCAGGGCGGGAACGGTGCGAACGCCGGCATCCGGACTGACCCCGGAGGTCGTCTACAGGATCACCCCGTACGGCCAGTTCTCGCGGACGACCTGGGCCGGGAGCTTCTGCACCACCTGGAGCGCGAACTCGGTGTTGTCGTCCGCCAGCGCGTGGAGGGCGTGGGCGCGGAGCAGGGTCTGCAGCGCCTTGCCGAACATCGGCGGATCGAGCATCTCGCCGTCGAACTTGATCGCCCCGCCGAGCAACGCGTCGGCCTCGATCGCCGCCTTGAGGATCGCGCTCTTGCGCGCGATGTCGGAAGGCGAGGGCGTATAGGCCACCTTGCAGAGATGGATGTGGCCGGGGTGGATCACCTGCTTGCCGGTGAGGCCCATCGACGCCTCCTCGCAGGCGTGCTGGTAGACGACGCGCGACTCGTGGTCGCCGTGGAGGTCGAGCCAGCGCCGCACATCGTGGCTCTCCACGCACTTCTCGGGCATCGCCGCCTGGCCGATCAGCGTCTCCACCCCGCCGATCACGCCCTTGCCGGCGATCCGCGCCTCGAACATGACCTGGTTCAGGAAGAACCGCAGCTCCTCGGTCCAGCGCTCGGGCGTGATCTGGATGCCCATCGCCTTGGAGAAGTCGTGGATGCCGAACACGACGTGCCGCACGGTCGGGTACTGCATGATCTCCGGGGCCATCTTCAGCGACTTCGGGTGCTCGATGATCGGCTGGATGGTCATCCGGTGGTTGAAGCCGGCGAGCAGCGCGGAGAGATCGCGGATCTCCGCGGCGCCGTAGGCCTCGCCCGCCTTGGCGAGCATCACGACGTCGACGAAGTCGGACATGTCGCCGATGAGCTGCAGGTCCTTCTCGTACTCGTCGGTGCGGAACGGGTTGACGCGCAGCGCGACCTGCAGGGACCGCGACCGGGGCAGGCTGGGCAGCTCGCGCTGGAGCAGCTCGCGGCTCATCGCCTTCTGGCGACAGCCGTCCTCCAGGTCGAAGATCAGCGTGTGCGCGTTGGTCCCATGGGCGTGCTTGCGGAAGCGCTGGGCCGCCGCCTCGAGATCCTCGTAGATGCCGAGCGCGGGGGCGTACTTGACCGGTGGGTAGTAGAGCTGGATTCCGGGCCAGAAGTCGGCGAGGATCGTCGAGCGCACGACCTGCCCGAAGTCGTCGGCGCCGGCGGCCGAGGCGAAGCTCTTCCGGAGCGTGGGGTCGCGGAGCTGGTTCATCGGTTCCTCCTCGGTCAGGGCGCTGGGCCGGGCGCGGGAATGATGATGCCGCAGTGCACAATCCTGCGCAAGCGTCCTCCCGCGCCGGGCCGGCCAGCCGACCCGAGCGCCGGCGGCTTTACAACCCGGCCTCCGGATGCTGTCATTGGGCACCGAGAGGGGCTGTAAGGCGCGCGTAAGCGCCTGGCGCGAGAATCCGACCCCGTAGTACCCGCTACAAGTGCACAAAGGAGGCTTTCGCGTCATGGCCGCCGCAACCATCGAGTCAGTGCTGCAGGAAGACCGGGTCTTCGCGCCCGCGCCCGAGTTCGTCAAGCAGGCGAACGTGTCCGGCATGGCCGCTTACCGGGCGCTGTGCGACGAGGCCGAGCGCGACTTCGAGGGCTTCTGGGGCCGGCTCGCCCGCGAGCACGTGCTCTGGTCGAAGCCGTTCACGAAGATCCTCGACGAGTCGAACGCACCGTTCTTCAAGTGGTTCTACGACGGCGAGTTGAACGCCTCGTACAACTGCCTCGACCGCCATCTCAAGATCCAACCGGACAAGGTCGCGATCATCTTCGAGGCCGATGACGGCAAGGTGACGAAGATCACCTACCGGCAGCTCTACCACGAGGTCTGCAAGCTCGCGAACGCCCTGAAGGCCCACGGGATCCAGAAGGGCGACCGGGTGCTCGTCTACATGCCGATGTCGATCCAGGTCGTCGTCGCGATGCAGGCCTGCGCGCGGATCGGCGCCACCCACTCCGTCGTCTTCGGCGGCTTTTCTGCCAAGAGCCTGCAGGAGCGGATCATCGACGCCGGCGCCACCGAGGTCATCACCGCCGACGGACAGTTCCGCGGCGGCCGCGAGATCCCCCTGAAGCCCGCAGTCGACGAGGCCTTCGCCATGGGCGGCTGCGAGAAGGTGCGGAACGTCATCGTCTACAAACGCACCGGAACCGCGGTGAACATGCAGTCGCCCCGCGACAAGTGGTGGCACGAGGTGATCGAGGGCCAACCGCAGGACTGCGAGCCGACCTGGGTGAACGCCGAGCATCCGCTCTTCATCCTCTACACGTCCGGCTCGACCGGGAAGCCGAAGGGCGTGCAGCACTCGACCGGCGGGTACCTCCTGCAGGCGATCCTCACGATGAAGTGGGTGTTCGACTACAAGTCGACGGACGTGTTCTGGTGCACCGCGGACGTGGGCTGGGTGACGGGACACACCTACATCGTGTACGGGCCGCTCGCCTGCGGCGCGACCGAGGTCATGTTCGAGGGCGTCCCGACCTATCCCGACGCCGGGCGGTTCTGGAAGATGATCCAGGACCACAAAGTCTCGGTGTTCTATACCGCGCCGACGGCGATCCGGTCGCTGATCAAGGCCGGGGGCGACCTGCCGAAGAAATACAACCTGTCCAGCTTGCGGATCCTCGGCACCGTCGGCGAGCCGATCAACCCCGAGGCGTGGATCTGGTACTACACGACCGTCGGCAACTCGCGCTGCCCGATCGTCGACACGTGGTGGCAGACCGAGACCGGCAGCCAGCTCATCTCGCCGCTTCCGGGCGTGACCCCGCTCAAGCCGGGCTCGGCGACGCTCCCGCTGCCCGGCATCATGGCCGACATCGTCGACGAGACCGGCCACCCGGTGGGCAAGGGCAAGGGGGGCATCCTCGTGATCAAGCGGCCGTGGCCGGCGATGATCCGCACCATCTGGGGCGACCCGGAACGCTACAGGAAGAGCTATTACCCCGAGGACTTCAAGGGCAAGTACTACCTCGCAGGCGACGGCGCGAGCCTCGACAAGGAGGGCTACTTCCGCATCGTCGGCCGGATCGACGACGTGCTGAACGTCGCCGGGCACCGCCTCGGCACGATGGAGGTCGAGTCGGCGCTGGTGGCGAACAAGCTGGTCGCGGAAGCCGCCGTCGTCGGCCGTCCCGATGAGGTCACCGGCGAGGCGATCGTTGCGTTCGTCGTGACCAAGGGCCCGCGGCCGGGCGGCGAGGAGGCGAAGAAGATCGCCGCTGAGCTGCGCGACTGGGTCGCGAAGGAGATCGGGCCGATCGCGAAGCCGCGGGACATCCGCTTCGGCGACAACCTGCCGAAGACCCGCTCCGGCAAGATCATGCGGCGGCTGCTGCGCTCGATCGCCAGGGGCGAGGAGATTGCCCAGGACGTCTCGACGCTCGAGAACCCGGGGATCCTGGAGCAGCTCAAGCAGGCGACCTGACGCGCCCGGTCGCGATTGACATGGCCGCGCGACGGCTCTTACCTTAGGCGGTGGGAGCGGTTCGCTCGCCCTCCGGGGCGCGCGGCCGCGGCACGGAGGAGGCCCGATGGACAGGATCGAGACCAAGGCCCAGCGCCTGGTGGCGCTCTGCATGCTGGGCTTCCTGCTCTTCAACTACCCGATCCTCGCGCTCTTCAACCAGGCCGGCGCGGTGCTCGGCATCCCGGTCCTGTACGCCTACATCTTCGCCGGCTGGGCGCTCGTGATCGCGCTCATGGCGCTGGTCGTGGAACGGGGCGGGTCGTGAACGGCGCGACCGGTCGCTGACGGGCGCGGGTCGCGAGGCGTCCGACATGCTCCAGGGCTGGGTGATCGTCCTCACGTCGTTCGCCTACCTGGGGCTGCTCTTCGCGATCGCGTACTACGCCGACCAGCGTGCCGACCAGGGCCGCTCGGTCATCGCGAGCCCCTACATCTACAGCCTGTCGCTCGCGGTGTACGCGACCGCGTGGACGTTCTACGGGAGCGTCGGACGGGCGGCGAGCGACGGCGTGGGGTTCCTCCCGATCTATCTCGGGCCGACGCTGATGATCGCGCTCTGGTGGATCGTCATGCGCAAGATCCTGCGCATCTCCAAGGTGAACCGCATCACTTCGCTCGCCGATTTCATCGCCTCGCGCTACGGGAAGAGCGCGCTGCTCGGGGGCGTGGTGACGGTCATCGCGGTGATCGGGATCCTGCCGTACATCTCCCTGCAGCTGAAGGCGGTCTCGAGCAGCTTCACGATCCTGGTGCAGTATCCCGAGATCATCATGCCGGCCAAGCTGGGCGCGGTGCCGGTCCTGCAGGATACCGCACTGTACGTGGCGCTGATCCTGGCGCTCTTCACGATCCTGTTCGGCACCCGCCATCTCGACGCCGCGGAGCACCACGAAGGGATGGTCGCCGCGATCGCGTTCGAGTCGCTGGTGAAGCTGCTCGCGTTCCTCGCCGTCGGCGTCTTCGTGACCTTCGGGGTCTACGGCGGGTTCGGCGACGTTTTCGCCCGCGCCGCCGCCGAGCCGCAGCTTGCCGCGATGCTCACGCCGCTCGAGGGCGTCGCCGGCAGCTACGCGAGCTGGGTCTGGCTCACGATCCTCTCGATGCTCGCGATCATGTTCCTGCCGCGGCAGTTCCAGGTGACGGTCATCGAGAACAAGGACGAGCGCCACCTCAACAAGGCGATTTGGCTCTTCCCGCTCTACATGCTGGCGATCAACATCTTCGTGCTGCCGATCGCGTTCGGCGGGCGGCTGCACTTCGCTCCGGGGGCGGTGGACGCCGACACGTTCGTCCTCACGATCCCGATGGCGGAGAAGCAGGAGCTCCTCGCGCTCCTCGTCTTCATCGGCGGGCTGTCGGCGGCGACCGGCATGGTGATCGTCGAGACGATCGCGCTCTCGACGATGGTCTGCAACGATCTGCTGATGCCGATCCTCCTGCGCCTGCGGCGGCTGCGGCTCAACGAGCAGCCCGACCTCACCGGCCTGCTGCTCGGCATCCGGCGCGGGGCGATCGTGCTGATCCTGCTCCTCGGCTACAGCTACTTCCGGCTCGCCGGCGAGGCCTACGCGCTGGTGTCGATCGGCCTGATCTCGTTCGCCGCGGTGGCGCAGTTCGCCCCGGCGGTGCTCGGCGGGATCTTCTGGAAGAACGCCACCCGCCGCGGCGCGCTCTGGGGGCTCGTCGCCGGGTTCGGCGTGTGGTTCTACACGCTGCTCCTGCCCGCGCTCGCCCGGTCGGACTGGCTGCCGCGGAGCCTGCTCGAGCACGGCCCCTTCGGCGTCGAGCTGCTCAAGCCGCTCGCGCTCTTCGGGCTCGCCGGACTCGACCAGATCACGCACGCCATGATCTGGAGCATGATCGCGAACGTCGGCGCGTACGTCGCCGTGTCGCTGCTCGGCTCGCCCTCGGCCGACGAGCACCGCCAGGCGAGCCTGTTCGTGGACGTTTTCCGCGGCGAAGGCGGCGGCGCACGCTTCTGGCGCGGCACCGCGTCGGTGCCGGACCTCCACAACGTGCTCGCGCGATTTCTCGGCTCGGGGGCCGCCGACGCGGCGTTCGCCGAGTACGCGCGGGGGCGCGGTCGCAGCTGGCCGAACGACGAGCTCGAGGCGGACGCGGAGTTCGTGCACTACGTCGAGACGCAGCTCGCCGGGGCGATCGGCGCCGCGTCGGCCCGCATCATGGTTGCGTCGGCGGTCAAGGAGGAGGCGCTCACGCTCGACGAGGTGCGCGAGATCCTGGACGAGGCGTCGCAGGTCGTGGTCTACAGCCACCGTCTCGAGCAGAAGTCGAACGAGCTCGAGGCGGCGACCGCGGAGCTGCGGGCGGCGAACGAGCAGCTGAAGGAGCTCGACCGGCTGAAGGACGACTTCATGTCGACCGTCACCCACGAGCTGCGCACGCCACTCACCTCGATCCGCGCGTTCTCCGAGATCCTGCTCGCGAATCCGGACGTCGAGCTCGCGGAGCGCAAGCGCTTCCTCGGCATCATCACCCGCGAGACCGAGCGGCTCACGCGGTTGATCAACCAGGTCCTCGACCTCGCGAAGATCGAGTCGGGGCGCGCGGAGTGGCACGTGACTCGCGTCGACCTCAAGGAGGTCGTCGCCGAAACGCTCGCCGGCATGAGCCAGGTGTTCAAGGAACGGGGAGTCGAGGTCACCGCGAGGCTCCCCGAGCGCGTGTCGGCCGTCCGGGCCGATCTCGACCGGCTGATCCAGGTGCTGCTCAACCTGCTGTCGAACGCGGTGAAGTTCTGCGAGCCGGGCAAGGGGCGGATCGAGGTGGCGCTCTCCGAGCACGGCGGCCACGTGCGCGTGGACGTGGCCGACAACGGTCCGGGGATCAACCCCGAGGACCAGAAGGTGGTGTTCGACAAGTTCCGGCAGGTGGGCGACACGCTGACCGACAAGCCGCCGGGGACCGGGCTCGGACTGCACATCAGCCGCCAGATCGTGGAGCACTTCGGCGGCCGGATGTGGGTGGAGAGCCGGCCCGGTGCTGGCGCCACCTTCTCGTTCACGGTACCGGTCGAGCTCGCGCGGGCCGAGGCGCAGCCGGCCTGACCGCGGGGGCCCGCGCGAAGGAGGAAGCGAAGTGAAGCGCAAAGTCCTGATCGCCGACGACGAGCCGAACATCGTGACCGCGCTCGAATTCCTGCTCAAGCGCAGCGGCTACGACGTGCGTACCGTCGCGAACGGCGCGGAGGCGCTCGCGGCGCTCGAGGCCGACCGGCCGGACGTGGTCCTGCTCGACATCATGATGCCGGTCAAGAGCGGCTACGAGGTGTGCCAGCGGATGCGCGAACGGCCGGAGTGGCGCGACATCAAGATCGTGATGGTGTCGGCGAAGGGCCGCGGGGCCGAGGTGAGCAAGGGCCTGTCGGTCGGCGCCGACCTCTACGTCACGAAGCCCTTCTCGACGCAGGAGCTGCTCGACCAGATCAACGGTCTTTTCAAGGACGCGCGCAGACCAGCGGGCGCATGAGGCTGAGGGGCAGGGTCTGGCTTTGGGTCGCGGCGAGCTATGCGGCCGCGCTCGGGGTGGTCGCGGCGTTCGCGCTCGCAGTCTGGGCCGGGGCCGACGGCGAGCAGCGCGCAGCGCTCCTCGCCGTCGTCGAGCGGGAAGGGCCCTTGCTCGGCTACGGCGCGGGCATCCTGCTCTTCGTATGCGGCGCCGCGGCGAGCTGGCTCTACAAGCGCTATCCGACGACGCTGCGTGCGCTCGCGGCGCAGACCGAGGTGGTGCTCGGCGCCAACGAGGACCTGCGCGTGTCGATCGAGGGCGCGCCGGATCTGCGGGTGCTCGCGGGTGCCGTGAACCGTCTCGCCGAAGCCTATCGCCGGGCCGAGCGCGACGTCGACGGGCGGGTCTCCGAGGCGCGCGCGCGGGTCGACGAGGAACGCAAGCGGCTCGCGGCGCTCATGTCGGAGCTCGCCGAGGGGGTGCTCGTCTGCAACCCGGAGGGCCGGATCCTGCTGTACAACGAGCGTGCCGCGGTGCTGCTCCAGGCGCCGGCCCGGCCCGGCGAATACGTGCCGCTCGGGCTCGGACGCTCGGTGTTCGGCGTGCTCGACCGGGGGCAGGTCACGCACGCGCTCGACAAGATCCACCAGCGGCTCGAGCGCGGCGCGGAGCGGCCCGACACCCGCTTCGTCGCCACCGCCGCGAACGGCGCGCTGCTGCGCGTCCAGGTCGCGCCGTTCCTGTCCGCGGAGGAGCGGATCGCCGGCATGGTGTTCACTCTGAACGACGTGAGCAGCCTCGTCGGGCGCGAGCGCGAGCGGCTGAAGCTCCTGCAGACGCTCGCGACCGGGATCCGCGCACCGGTCGCGAACATCCGCGCGGCGGCCGAGAGCCTCGCATCGGCGCCCGAGATGGAGGCCGAGCAACGGGCGCGCTTCGTCGAGATCGTCGCCGCCGAGTCGCGCGGGCTGACCGACGCGCTCAACACCGCCCTGCGCGAGTACGCCGACGCGCTGAAGGCGAGCCTCACGCTCGAGGACATGCGGCTCCCGGACCTCGTGAGCGTCGCGCGCCGGCGCATCGAGGACGCGGTCGGGCTGCCGACGCGCGTCGACGAGGAGGCCGGGGAGCTGTGGGTGAGAGTCGACAGCTTCGCGTTCGTCGAGGCGATCGGCTACCTCGCCGCGCGGCTGCGCGACGAGTACGGGATCCGCGAGCTCCGCTTCCGGGCCCGGGCGAGCGGCGAGTTCGCCGAGCTCGATCTCGTCTGGACCGGTGCGATCGTCGCGCGCGACGCGCTGTCGCTGTGGGAGGCCGAGCCGATGCGCATCGGCTCGGAGGAGACGCCGCTCACGCTGAAGGACGTCCTCGACCGCCACGGCGGGGAGGTGTGGAGCGGCGCGCACAAGACGACACACACTGCATGGTTCCGCTTTCTGGTGCCGCTCGGGGAACCCGTGGCGGGGCCCGCGCCGCGCCCGGCGCCGGCCGATCGCCGCCCCGAGTACTACGACTTCGACCTCTTCGACCGGATCGAGACCGCGGGCGAGATCGTCGAGCGCCCGCTCGCCGACCTCGCGTACACCGTGTTCGACACCGAGACGACCGGCCTCGAGCCCTCGGCCGGCGACGAGATCATCTCCATCGGCGCGGTGCGGATCGTCAACGGCCGCCTGCTCAAGGGTGAGGTGTTCGAGCGGCTCGTCAACCCGCTGCGGTCGATCAAGCGCGAGTCCGTGCGCATCCACGGCATCGACGGGCGAACGCTCGCCGGCGAGCCGCCGATCGCCCAAGTGCTCCCCGCTTTCCACCGGTTTTGCGAGGAGACGGTGCTCGTCGCCCACAACGCCGCGTTCGACATGCGGTTTCTCGAGCTGAAGGAAGCGGCGACCGGAGTGCGGTTCGCGCAGCCGGTGCTCGACACGCTGCTGCTCTCGGCCGCGGTGCACCCGAGCCTCGAGGATCACAGCCTCGACGCGATTGCCGCCCGCCTCGGGGTGCGCGTCATCGGGCGGCACACCGCGCTTGGCGATGCGCTGGTCGCCGGCGAGGTGTTCCTGAAACTGTTGCCGCTGCTCGCGGACCGCGGCATCCTCACGCTCAAGCAGGCCCTGGAGGCGTCGCGCGAGACCTACCACGCGCGCCTCCAGTACTAGCGCCAGGGCGCTGAAATGGCCGAGACCCACTCGCCGCTCGAACGACGCCTCGCCGCCGAGCACCGCACGCTCGCGCGGCCGCTGCGCACGCTCGTGCGCAAAGCGCCGGTCAAGTGCGACGAGCGTTGCGCGGTCGGCGAGGCCGCGGCCCGCATGCGCGCCGAAGGCGTCGGCAGCATCGTCATCCTCGGCGAGCGCGACCGCCCGCTCGGCATCCTGACCGAGCGGGACCTGGTGTCCATCGTGGCGGACGGCGGCGCGGCACGGCCGGTCGCCGAGGTGATGACCCGCGACCCGCTCGCGTTGCCTGGGCACGCGCCGGCGTACGAGGCGGCGCTGGCGATGGTCGAGAGACGCATCCGGCACGTGCTGGTCCTCGAGGGGGAGACGCTCATCGGCGTCGTCTCCGAGCGCGATCTCTTCTCGCTCCAGCGACTGGGCCTGGGTGAGCTGACGATGGAGATCCGGCTGGCGCGGGACGTTCCGGCGATCGGCGGGCTCGCCGAGCGGGTGCGCCGGCTCGCCCGGCTGCTGGTCGAGGAGGGCGTGGCCGCCGATCCGCTGACACTGTTCGTGTCGGTGCTGAACGACCGCATCGCGCAGCGCATCATCGAGGTCGTGCGCAAGCGCCATCGCTGGGAGCGCGTCGGCTGGTGCTGGCTCGCGTTCGGGAGCGAAGGACGCCTCGAGCAGACCTTCGCGACCGACCAGGACAACGGCCTCGTCTTCGAGGCCCAGGACGGCGCCCGTCCGGCGGCGGTGCGCGCGAAGCTCGTGCCCTTCGCACGCGAGGTGAACGAGGCGCTCGACGCCTGCGGCTACCCGCTGTGCCGGGGCAACGTGATGGCGTCCAACCCCGAGCTCTGCCTGTCGGGCGGCGAATGGCGGGCGAAGCTCAAGGGCTGGCTCGAGAACACGGACCCGAAGGCGCTGCTCGACGCCGCGATCTGCTTCGACTTCCGCGCCATCGCGGGCGACGCGCGGCTGGCGGCCGAGCTGCGCGAATGGTTCCTCGGCGTCACGCGGGTGCGGCGCAACTTCCTGCGGCTGATGGCCGCGAACGCGCTGCAAGCGAAGCCCCCGCTCGGCGTGGTCCGCGACTTCGCGACCGAAGGCACGCCGAACGCGCCGGGGACCGTCAACGTGAAGATGCACGGGCTCCGGGTGTTCGTCGACGCGGCCCGCATCCTCGCCCTGGCCCACGGACTGCCGCAGACCAACACTGCGGAGCGCCTGCGGGCGGCAGCCGCGGCGGGCGCGTTGCCGCCGGACGAGGCGGCCGCGACGGTGGCCGCGTTCTCCTTCGTCCAGGGCATCCGGCTGCGGCACCAGGCCGCGCTCGACTCGTTCGCCGACGACGCCGCCAACCGGATCGACCCAGCGCAGCTGAACGAGCTCGACCGTCGCACGCTCAAGGAAGCGTTCCGCATCGCGCGCGACCTCCAGTCGCGGCTCGCGCTCGACTATCAGCTGTAGGCAGCGCGGCCGCGTTATCCTCGCCGCGATGTCCGCCGACGCACTGTCCGACTCTCTTGCGCGCGCCGCGATCCGCGGCGCGTACGACATCGACGCCGTCGTCCAGGCGGCGGCGCGTAGCCGCGAGCTCCCGCAACGGCTGCTCGACGCCGGTTTGGCGTCGGATGCAATCACCGCCCTCATCACCGAGCTCAACGATCTGGTGGCGGAACGGCTGATCGAGCTGACGGGCGCCGACGCGGCGCTGCGGGATGCGGGCGCCTGCTGGATCGCGCTCGGCAGCGAAGGGCGCAGCGAGCAGACCCTCGTCACCGATCAGGACAACGCGATCGTCTTCGCGGACGGCCCGGACCGCGACGCGCGACGCGGCACGCTCCTGCCGCTCGCGGAGCGTGTGAACCACGCGCTCGACCGCAGCGGCTATCCGCTCTGCCGCGGCGAGGTCATGGCGGCGAACCCGCGGTGGTGCCTGTCGCACACGGAGTGGCGGGAGCAGTTCGCCGACTGGATCGACCGGCCCGAGCCGCAGGCCCTGCTCAACGCCGCGATCTTCTTCGACTTCCGGGCGATCCACGGCGAGCAGCGGCTCGTCGCCGCCTTGCGCGAGTGGCTCGCGGGCTACGCCCAGGACCGCGGACCCTTCCTGCTGCTCATGATCCAGAACGCGCTCCAGAACCAGCCCCCGCTCGGGCTCTGGCGCGACTTCGTGCTTGCGGGCGGGGGGGTACGTCCGCACACCCTCGACCTGAAGGTTAACGGCGTCCAGCTGTTCGTCGAGGCCGCGCGCGTGTACGCGCTCGCGAGCGGCGTTGGCGCCACCAACACGCTGGAGCGGCTGTCCGCGGTGGGCCGGGCGCGCGGAATCCCCGCCGCCGAGGTGGAGGCCTGGCGAGAGGCGTTCCGGTTCGTCCAGCTGCTGCGCCTGAAGCTCAACGCTGCGCAGCGGTCGCGGGGCGAACCGCTTCACAACCATCTCAATCCCGCCACGCTCAACGAGCTCGAGCGCGGGATGCTCAAGCAGGCGCTCCGTCAGGCGCGAAAATTGCAGAACCGGCTCACGCGCGACTTCGCCTCGACCGGCGCCGGCTTCGGGGCTTGAGGGAAATCAAAGGCGCGACGCGGGTGCCCCGTAAGCTTGCCAGCGACACGAGTCGGGCCTAGGCTGGTGTGCAGTAGGCGCCCGCCTGCTGCGAGGCGGTTTGAAAGGAGGGAGTCATGGCAAGCACTGCGCTCAACTGGACCGCGATCGACGCGGACCCGCGCTTTCAGGAGCTCCACCGCCGCAAATCGCGCTTCTTGTGGGGATTGATGGCTTTCTCGGTCGTCTACTACTTCCTGCTGCCGGTCGGGGCCGCCTATTTCACCGATCTCTTCAAGGTGAACGTCTGGGGGGCCATCAACTTCGGCCTGGTCTTCGCGCTGTCGCAGTTCGTGGTCGCGTGGGGCATCGCCTGGTACTACGCCCGGCGCGCCAGCCAGTTCGACGCACTCGCCGAGGCGATCGCGCGCGACGCGCAACGCATCGGGGCTTCGCGCTAGGGGGAGGGCGTCATGAAGACCAAGCAGATCGTCGTTTCTTTAGGCGCCACGATCCTCGGCCTCGCGGCCTCGCCGGCATTCGCGCAAGCGGTGTCGAAGGACTACCGGTTCCTTACCTTTGCCGTGTTCGGCGGAATCATTGCCGTGACGATGTGGGTGACCTATGTCGCCGCCAAGCGCACCAAGACGGCGGCCGACTTCTACGCCGCCGGCGGCGGTGTGTCGGGCCTCCAGAACGGCTGGGCGATCGCCGGCGACTACCTGTCGGCGGCGTCGTTCCTCGGCATCGCCGGCCTGATCAGCCTCTACGGGTATGACGGGTTCATGTACTCGGTCGGGTGGCTGGTCGCGTATATCACGGTGCTGCTGGTCATCGCCGAGCCCTGCCGCAACATCGGGAAGTACACGATGGGCGACATCCTCGCGTTTCGCAACAATCCGCGTACCGCCAAGGCCTTCATGGCGGTGTCGACGATCACCGTCTCCACGTTCTACCTCACCGCCCAGATGGTCGGTGGCGGGGTGCTCGTGAAGACCCTCATCGGGATCGACTACGAGGTCTCGGTAGGGGTGGTCGGCGTGCTGATGCTGGCCTACGTGCTCTTCGGGGGAATGGTCGCGACCACCTGGGTGCAGATCATCAAGGCGATCCTGCTGGTCGTGGCGTCGCTCGTGATGGTGGCGCTGGTGTGGGGTCAGTACGGGTTCAATTTCAACGGCTACCTCGGTGCGGTCGTGGCGGACCCGAGTATCCAGGCGCAGGTCGCGCGGCTGCTCGGCGACGCGGCGCGCAACATGACCCCGGCCGAACTCGGCCAGCGCTTCCTCGAGCCGGGGCTGCTGTTCAAGAGCCCCATCGACCAGATCTCGCTCGGCATGGCGCTCGTGCTCGGCACCGCCGGACTGCCGCACATCCTGATGCGCTTCTTCACCGTCCCGACCGCGCAGCAGGCGAGGAAATCGGTGATCTGGGCGATGGCGATCATCGGCGGCTTCTACGTGCTCACGCTCTTCCTCGGGACCGGGGCGGCGATGAAAGTCGGGGCTCCGGCGATCACCGAGATCGACCGTGGCGGCAACATGGCGGCGCCGCTCCTCGCTCAGTATCTCGGCGGCGGCAAGGACAGCCTGCTCGGCAACCTGATGCTCGCGTTCGTCGCCGCGGTGGCGTTCGCGACTATTGTGGCGGTCGTAGCCGGTCTGGTGCTCGCGGCCGCATCGGCAATGTCGCACGACATCTGGGTCGGCGTCGTGAAGGGTGACCATGCGACCTCGGACGAAGAGCTCAGGGCGGCGCGCATCTGCTCGCTGATCGTCGGGGTCGTCGCGATCGCCATCGGCATCCTCGCGAGAGGTCAGAACGTGGCGCATCTCGTGGCCCTGGCGTTCGCGGTCGCAGCTTCGGCGAACCTGCCGGTGATCCTGTTGACGCTCTACTGGAAGCGCTGCAACACGGGCGGCGTCGTCGCGGGGCTCGTGATCGGGACGCTCGCGGCGATCGGGTTGGTGCTGATATCGCCCAACATGACTTATCCCGCGCCGGTCCGGGCGACGCAGGAGAAGGCGATCAAGGCGGCCGACGAGCGCATCGCGAAGCTGAACGCCGAGCTGCCCGGCCTGGCGGACCCCACGGCGCAGGAGCGGACGAAGCAGGCCATCGCGGCGGCCGAGAAGGTCAAGGCGAGTGCCGACGGTGCGATCAAGGCGCTCGGCGGCGCGACCACGTCGATCGTGGGCTTGAGCGAGCCGCTGTTTCCGCTGCGAAACCCGGGTCTGATCTCGATCCCCCTCGGGTTCCTGGCGGTCCTGATCGGCTCGCTGCTCTACCGCGACCGGCGCGCCGAGGAGATGTGGGAAGAGCTGTACGTCCGCTCCAACACCGGCATCGGGCGTGCCGCCGCTGCCGCACACTGAGGAGCGTCCCGCGACAAGGGACGCCGGCTCTCGCGCTGACGCGCGAGAGCCGGCAACATGATTGATGGGCAAAAGAGTCCTTATTGCCGACGACGAGCCGAACATCGTCGCCTCCCTCGAGTTCCTGATGGAGCAGGCCGGCTTCGAGGTCCGGGTCGCGGCGAACGGCGAGCAGGCGCTCGAGCTCGCGGCGTCGTTCCGCCCCGATCTCGTGCTGCTCGACATCATGCTGCCGAAGAGGAGCGGCTACGAGGTGTGCCAGCGTCTCAAGAGCGATCCGGCGACGCGGGACATGAAGGTCGTGATGGTGTCGGCCAAGGGTCGCGACGTCGAGGTCGCGAAAGGCGTCGAGCTGGGCGCCGACGCCTACGTCGTCAAGCCTTTCTCCACGCGCGAGCTCGTCGCCAAAGTCCGCGAAATGCTGGCGAGCCCCTGAGCGGGAGGTCTCCGGGTGAGTCGCACCGCGCTGCGGGCCGTGTTCGCGGCCGTCGCGCTGACGCTCGTGGTGCTCGCCGGGGCGGCGTTCGTGCTCTGGGCCGACCTCGAGCCGACCGAGCGCTCGGCGCTCGCCGCCGTGCTCACCCAGCCGCGGGTCGGCCTGCTGGTGTTGTTCGTGGTCGTCCTTGCGGCCGGCATCGCGCTCTACGTCCGTCGCCTGCTCGCGGTCACCGTCGGCCCGGCGCAGCGGATCGCGGAGGCCCTCCGCCTGATCGCGCAAGCGAACCCCGCCCATCGCACGCGCGAGGAAGGGGCCCCCGAACTGCAAGCGGTCGCGCGTGCCGTGAACGAGCTCGCCGAGGCGCGGTCGCGGCTCCTCCACGACGTCGAGGCTACGGTCCACGACGCGAAGGCGCGCGTCGAGGAGGAGCGAAACCGGCTTGCCGCGCTCGTTTCCGAGCTAGATCAGAGCGTGCTCGTGTGCAACCACGAAGGCCGGATCCTGCTCTACAACGCCGCGGCGCAAGGCTTGCTCGGAGGCGCCGATGCGGGCGCTCGCGCCGACCTCCTGGGGCTCGGCCGCTCGGTGTTCGGCGTCCTCGATCGAGGCTTGATCCAGCACGCCATCGAGGCGATGGAGGGACAGATTGCGCGCCTGGAGCGGGAGAGCGTCCATTTCGTCACGGCGACCCGCGACGGACGGCTGCTCCGGGTGCAAGCCGCCCCGGTCCTGAACGTGGGGGAAGGTCTCGCCGGCTCCGGTGAGCCGGACCGCGGCCGCGCCGCGAACGCTGCGCTGACGGGGTACGTCCTGCTGCTTTCCGACGTGACGGAGTCGATCGACGCCGACGCGAAGAGCGTGGGGCTTCTGCAGGGCCTTGTCGAGGGCACGCGCGCGGCGCTCGCCAACATCCGCGCCGCGATCGAGAACGTGACCGAGCACCCGGAGATGGACGCGGCGCGGCGCGCGCGGTTCGGCGCAATCATCCAGGACGAGGCGGTCCGGCTGTCGGACCGGCTGAACCTGGCGACCGCCCAGGCGGCCGAACGGTTGCGAGCGCGCTGGCCGCTCGAGGAGATGCGCGGTGAGGACCTGCTGACGCTCGCCCGCGCCCGGATCGAGCGCCGCGCCGGCTTATCGACGAAGCTCGAATCGGTCGACCCGGAGCTCTGGCTGCGCGTCGACAGCTTTTCGCTCGCGCAAGCGCTGTCCTACCTCGCGCGCCGTTTGAAGGACGAGTTTGCGGTTCGCGAGGTGCGGTTCCGGTTGCTGCCGGTCGGCGGGCACGCGCAGCTCGACGTGCTGTGGCGCGGCGCGCCGCTCGCGCCCGAGACGGCGTTCGCCTGGGAGAACGACGCGTTCACGCACGGCGGCGAGGACAGCCCGCTGTCGCTCGCCCAGGTCGTCGAGCGGCACGGAGGCGAGGCGTGGTATCAGCGCGACCTCCCCGCGCAGATCGCCTACTTCCGGCTGCTGCTCCCGCTCGGCGCGCAGCGCGCCGACGCGCGCGCCCGGGCGAAGCTTCCCGGCCGCCCGGAGTTCTACGACTTCGATCTCTTCCAGCGGTCACCCGCGACCGACGCGCTGGACGAGCGCCCGCTGACTGATCTCGCCTACACGGTGATCGATACCGAGACGACCGGGCTCAACCCCGCCGAGGGCGACGAGATCATCGCGATCGGCGCGGTGCGGATCGTGAACGGTCGACTGCTGCGGGGCGAGACGTTCGAAAGTCTCGTCGACCCGCAACGTCACCTCGGGGAGGCATCGATCGCGGTGCACGGCATCACGCCCGAGATGCTCGCCGGCCAGCCGACGATCGACGAGGTGCTCCCTCGTTTCCACCGGTTCGCCGAGGAAACGGTGCTGGTCGGGCACAACGCCGCCTTCGACATGCGGTTCCTGCAGCTCAAGGAGGCGCGGACCGGCGTGCGGTTCGATCAGCCCGTGCTCGACACGCTGCTGCTGTCGGCGGTCGTGCACCCCGCGCAGCCCTCGCACGGTCTCGAGGAGATCGCGAGCCGGCTGAGCGTCGACGTCGTGGGCCGGCACACGGCGCTCGGCGATGCGGTGACGGCAGCGGGGGTGTTCCTGCGCCTTCTGCCGCTGCTCGCGGAGCGCGGGATCCGGACGCTCGGCGAGGCGCGGGTCGCAGCGGAGAAGACCTACTACGCACGGCTCAAGTATTGATCCCGGCAGACGATAGAATCGGGGCCATGGCCCCCGGACTCATCGAGCGCCTCGCCGCCATCGTCGGCCCTGCGCACGTCCTTGCCGATCCTCGCGACACCGTTTCGTTCGCGACGGATTGGCGCAAGCGCTACGTGGGCAAGCCCCTTGCAGTCGTGCGAGCGGCGACCACTGCCGAGGTTGCGGCGGTGGTGGCGCTCTGCGCCGAGACTCGCACGGCGGTCGTCCCTCAGGGGGGCAACACCGGGCTTTGCGGCGGGGCGACACCCGACGCGAGCGGCAAGCAGGTCATCGTCAGCCTCTCGCGCATGCATCGCGTCCGCGCGCTCGACCCGATCAACAACACGATCACCGTGGAGGCGGGCTGCGTTCTGGCGAACCTGCAGCGCGCGGCGGATGAGGCGGACCGCCTGTTTCCGCTGAGCCTCGCCGCCGAAGGAAGCTGCGAGATCGGCGGCAACCTGTCGACGAACGCCGGCGGGGTCCAGGTGCTCCGGTACGGGAACACGCGCGACCTCGTGCTCGGGCTCGAGGTCGTGCTGCCGTCGGGCGAGGTGTGGGAGGGCTTGAGGGGTCTGCGCAAGGACAACACCGGCTACGACCTGAAGCAGCTCTTCGTCGGTGCGGAGGGCACGCTCGGGATCATCACGGCGGCGGTGCTCAAGCTCTTTCCGAAGCCCCGTGCGCAAGCGACCGCGGTGGCCGCGTTGCGCACGCCACGCGATGCGCTGCGGCTGCTCGAGCACGTCCAGGCGCATTGCGGCGATCGCCTCACGGCGTTCGAGCTCTTCTCGGCGATCTGCCTCGCGCTCGTGCGCAAGCACTTCAACGTGCCGGCGCCGTTCGAGGCCGCCCATCCGCAGTACGTGCTGCTGGAGCTCTCGGATACCCACGCCGGTGACGGCCTCGCTGCGCTGATGGAATCGACGCTCGGGGAGGCGATCGAGGCTGGGATCGCGCTCGATGCCGTGATCTCCACGAGCGGCGCCCAGGCGAAGCAGCTGTGGACGCTGCGCGAGAACGTGTCCGAGGCCCAGGCGGCCGAGGGCCCGAACATCAAGCACGACATCTCGATCCCGATCTCGCGGATCGGCGAGTTCATCGCGGCGACGGACGCACGGCTGGCGGCCGCGTTTCCGGGCGTGCGGATGGTGACGTTCGGCCACGTCGGCGACGGCAACCTGCACTACAACGTCGCGCATCCTGAAGGCGGGGACGAGGCGGCGTTCCTCGCGCGGATGGCGGAAGTGAACCGGGTCGTGCACGACAGCGTCGCGGGATTCGGCGGCTCGATCAGCGCCGAGCACGGGCTCGGACAGTACAAGCGCGACGAGATCCTGCGCTACAAGTCGCCGGTGGAGATGGAGCTGATGCGGCGGATCAAGCGCACGCTCGATCCGCTGGGAATCATGAATCCGGGGAAGGTGCTCTGAGATAGAATCGCGCGCGCCTTGAGCTTGCGGGCACGGAGAGGTGACCGAGCGGTCGAAGGTGCACGCCTGGAAAGCGTGTGTACGCCAAAAGCGTACCGCGGGTTCGAATCCCGCCCTCTCCGCCATCCACGCTTTATAAATCAATGACTTAATTTTTGAGGCTGACCGGTTTTTGGTCAGTCTTGGACCCGTTTGGTCAGCATTTGGTCAGCTTTTTTGCGCGCCGCACGCGCTGGACGTCGGTAATCCACTGGATTAGCTTGACTGCGTTGATCATCGTCGTTGCGATGCGCTGGGACCCATGAGTAAGGCTTTCGCGAGCATCAAAAACGGATTGCGACAGGCGATCGCGCATCGCGAGGGTAAGCGCGTCCGCGGGTTGCGACTGCACGGGCGAGGGAAGATCAATGTAAAGGCGATGCGCCAGCGCACGGGCCTCACGCAAGCGGAGTTTGCCGCCAAGTTCGCGATCAGCCTGGGTACGCTACGTCACTGGGAGCGCGGCGATCGCATGCCGCGCGGCACCGCCCTGGTGCTGTTGAAGGTGATTGCCAGAGAGCCGAAGGCCGTGCTGCGCGCCTTGGATGCGCCCTGATCGGATTGCCGTGATCGCTCGCTACTCTCGGATACGGACACGGCCTTCTTCAATGATCCACAGCCGGTTCTGGGTCACTTCCGTGTCGAGCAAACCGAGCGCCGCCTGCAGCAGGGCGAGCGTGTTTTCGACGCTCTGCGTGGCTGGGCGCAGTACCCAGATGCCCGGGTGGCTTTGC
>DATEDA010000173.1:0-2848 GCA_035286595.1 Burkholderiales bacterium
GACTCGACCGCGCTCTGGAACGCGTACCGCGCCCAGCCCACGAACGTCACCTCGTCGCAGCAGTCCGGCGCGATCACCGCCGCCGCCGCGATCAGCGCGGCCACGACGTCGAGCGCCTCGTTCTGGCGCGTCTCGCGCTTCGCCGCCTTGAGCAGCCGGTTCGCGATCGCTTCCTGGTTCGCCTTCATCGTCGGCCTCCTCTCTCTGCCGGGTCCCTGAGTCCCGGCCATCTATACCGCACAACGCGCTACGTGTCCAGTCCTATTCCCGGCGCCTACTCCATTCCCGCCGGCTCGTAGCAGTGAACCTCGCGGCCGCGCATCCCCCCACCGAGGCTCCGCCCGACCCGCTTCGCGCGCAGGAGCCGCCCGAGCGACTGCTGGACGAGCTTGTACGCGCGCCGGATGACGTGGCGGCGCAATCCCGGGCTCGCGTCACGCAGCAAGTCCCCGTCGAGTTCGAGTCGGTTCTCTAGGAGGTCCGCCACGATCGTCCCGAGCGAGAGGCAGGGCTCTTTCGCGCGCGGATCGAAGCGCCGCGCGTCCTGCCACACCCGGTAGTAACCCTCGACGATCCGAACGATCAGGTCGTCCAGCGCCGGCTTGGACAACTCCTGCATGGCCCCGACTCTACCGCCGCTCGTCGTCGGCTGCGAGGCACTTCGCGCAGGTCACCTCGTTCGGGTCAGCCGTCGTGTAGTCGCGCAGCGCCAGCGTCTGCTTGCCGCAGACCGTGCCGTGCCAGACGAGCCCGCCGGCGCCGCGATGCAGATGCCGCGGGCGGACCGCGCGTCGCGCGTCGGCCTTGATCGCCTCGATCTGCCTCTCGGCCACGCCGATGTCGGTTTCGAGGTCTTCGACCCGGTAGGTCGCGTTGTCCGACGCGGTCTCCAGCGGACGGATCTTCCGCTCGGCCCGCTTGTATCGGCGCTCCGCCTCCTTCGCCGCCCGCTTCGCCGCCGGCAGTTTCGCTCGCGCCTTCGCGGCCTCCATGATCAGCTCCGCGACCCGCTGCCCCTGCTCCTGCGTCATGGGCGGCATCTTCTCGATCTTCTTCATCGGACTTCTCCCCGCGGGCAGCCCCGCTCGCACTCCACGCCCTGCGGCGCCGCACAGGACGGGCAGCAGCCGTCGTCGTCAGCGTCGAGCCGCGTCGCGTTGAACGCCTCGTCCTGCATGTAGCCCGCGAAGCGGGGCACGTCGCCGTCGTAGTCGCGCCAGCCCATCACCGGCCTCCTCTCTCGCCGTCGCCCCTGTGCGGCGGCTCCATCTCGTGAACGCCCGAGGCGTCCGCGTCCATTCCCACGGCGTCGGGTGCCTGGAGCGCGTCCGCCATGAGCGAGACCGGGAGCTTCAGCTCCGTGCGCACCGCGTCGAACAGGTGCTGCACGTCCTCGACCTTGACCGCGCGGGCCACCTGTCCGAGCACGATGCGCAGCACGAACTCCGCGGCGGCGGCCTCGCGCGCATCCTGCGGCATCCAGCCCCAGGCGCTCCCGGGTCCGCGACCGTAGCGGCCCCGGATCTGTCGCGCGAAGTCCCTCGCCTGTCCCTTGTCCCAGGCCATGTCAGACCACCTCGGTAGACTGCGGGGCCCGGCCGACTTGCCGCGGGTAGCGGTTCGCCAGCCGGATCGCCAGGGCCCACTGCTTGTCGGTCAGCCCACGCGGCAGCTGCTGCGCGAGCGAGTGCCCGGTCGGGCCGTCCATCTTGTTCCAGCCTGCGTCGTTGCGCACCGCCGCGCCGTCCGGGTCCAGGCCGGACAGCATGGCGATCGCCTCGGCCGCCCACCGCTCGACCGGCGTCTGCGGGCCGCGTCGGACCGGGCGTGCGGCCGGTGCCGCGCCGCACACTGCCTCGGCCTGCGCCGCCGCGTCGAGCGCCGCCGCCTCGTCCACGACCGTCGTGCGCGTCGAGGCGTCCACCGTCGCCGCGATCAGTGTCTCCTTGAGTCCGAGCAGCTGCGCGACGCGCCGGTCCATCGCGTGGGCCGCGACGAGCCGGGTCACGGTGACCGCCGACGCCTGCCCGATCCGGCAGCAGCGGTCCTCGGCCTGCTCGTTGAGGGCCGGGGTCCAGTCCAGGTCGACGAAGAGCAGCGAGTGCGCGTGGGTCAGCGTGATGCCCACGCCGCCCGCCTGGATCGTGCAGGCCACGCCGCGCAGCTCGCCGGCCTGGAACGCGCGCACGGTCTCGGTCCGCTGGTCGGCCGACTCGTCGCCGGTGATCACGCCCCAGCCGTCGCGGCCGCGCAGCGCGTCGACCGGCGTGCGGTGGCGGGAGAACACGACGAGCGGCTCGTCCTCGGCCTCGTGCGCCTCGACCGCGGCGAGCATGGCCGGGATCTTCGCGGTCGCCAGCACTGCGCGGACCCGGCTGACGTCCTCGAACCGGACCGCCGTATCCGCCGTGGCCATCGCCTGCTTGATCGCCGCTTCGAGGTTCACGCCCTCGGCCATCAGCCGCTCGATCTCCGCGCCGACCGCCTCCAGCACCGCGCCGACCGCGTCCGCCAGATCCTTGCCCTCGGGCGGCCACGCGAGTCCGTTGACCTCGACGGTCCGGCGGGTCTTCGCGGGCAGGTCCGGCAGCACCTCGGCGCGCTCGCGGCGCAGGCTGACGCGCTGGAGAAGTTTCGGGACCTCGGCGTCGGGGCGGCCCCACTCCAGGCCGCCGAACCGGTTCGCGCCGGCCTTGAAGAGCACGGTGAACCGCTGCCAGGAGCCGAACGCGTCCCGCGCCAGGCCCGCCGCCTCCAGCACGCCCCACAGTTCCGGCGGGCGGTTGAGCAGCGGCGTGCCGGTCAGGATCCAGATCCGGCCGCCGGCCGCGAGCACCGCGTCGCGCAG
>DATEDA010000174.1:0-6628 GCA_035286595.1 Burkholderiales bacterium
CGCGCGGCAAGAATCGTGCTCACTAAAGCTCAGTACTGGATCCCCGCTCCCCGCTTTCGCGGGGACAAGCTTCGCGGGGATGACGCGGCTAGCGCCGCATCAGTGCTTCGCGACGCGCGATCCGGGCGGCGGCTCGGCGAGCAGCGGTCTGAGCATCGCCTCGAGCTTGTCCGTGGCGATCGGCCCGGCGATGCGGTGCCGCAGGACCCCCTGCCGGTCGACGACGTAGAACATCGGGGTGGTGCTGACGCGCCCGTAGCCCTCGAAGAACGCGTCACTCCGCATCGCCACCGGAAGCGAGTAGCCGCGCTTTCGCCAGAACTCGCGCACCTCGGCGACGTTCTCGTCGATCGACAGCGCCACGACTTCGAGCCCCTTGTCATGGTGCGCCTGATACAGCCGCTGGATCTCCGGAAGCTCCATCCGCGCCGCGGGGCTCCAGGTGGCCCAGATCATGTTGATCACGACCTTGCCGCGCAGGTCCTTCACCTTGAGGACCTTGCCGCTGAGGAGCCGGATGTCGAGCTCGGGCACGGGTTGATCGATCTCTAGGCCGGCGGCGGTGGTGGCCAGGGCCGCCGCGGCGGCAACGACGGCGAACCGAGCCGCACAGCGGTAGGTGGACACGAACCCCATCTTTTCCTCCTCCTCCGAGCCCGGAGCCCTGCGAGTGTTGCTAGACGACTCCCGCGTGATGCGCCTGCTGGTCAGCGTGGTAGCTCGATCGCACCATCGGCCCGACCGCAGCGTGAGTGAACCCGAGCGCGCGCGCCTCCCGCTCGAACATCGTGAACGTGTCGGGGTGCGCGTAGCGAGTGACCGGCAGATGGTGCGGCGACGGCTGCAGATACTGCCCGATCGTGAGCATATCCACGGCGTGCGCCCGCAGGTCGCGCATCACCTGCAGGATCTCGTCGTCGGTCTCGCCAAGACCGACCATCAATCCGGACTTGGTCGGGATCGACGGGTGCCCGGCCTTGAATGCCTGCAGCAGCCGGAGCGAGTGTCCGTAGTCGGCGCCCGGGCGGGCCTGCCGGTAGAGCCGCGGGACGGTTTCGAGGTTGTGGTTCATCACGTCCGGGGGGGCCGCGGCCAGCCGCTCGAGCGCCGGCTCGAGCCGCCCGCGGAAGTCGGGCACGAGGACTTCGATCCGCGTTTGCGGCGAATGTTCCCGGATCGCGCGGATGCAGTCGGCGAAATGTTGCGCACCGCCGTCGCGCAGGTCGTCGCGGTCGACGCTCGTGACCACGACGTAGGCGAGCCGGAGGCGAGCCACGGTCTGCGCGAGGTGCAGCGGCTCCTCGGGGTCGGGCGGCAGCGGCCGCCCGTGCGCGACGTCGCAGAACGGGCAGCGGCGCGTGCAGAGATCCCCGAGGATCATGAAGGTCGCCGTGCCCTTGCCGAAGCACTCGCCGATGTTCGGGCAGGACGCCTCCTCGCAGACCGTGTGGAGCCGCTGCTCGCGCAGGATCTGCTTGATCTCGTGGAAGCGCGTCCCCGGCCCGGGGGCCTTGACCCGGATCCAGCTCGGCTTCGGCAGCCGCTCGGCGGGGACGATCTTGATCGGGATCCGCGCGGTCTTCGCGGCGCCCTTCTGCTTGTCCGGAACGTGGCTCATTGGGCTACCTTGTCGCTTTGCGCCAAGGATTCGCGCTTGGGGCGGCCCGGCGCGCTCATGGGGCGGCCGATTATGCCTTGGGCCCGCTGGCCCGGAGCGCGGCAGCGACCCGGGCGGCGAGCGGCGCCGCGACGTCGAAGACGCCCACCGCCACGCCCAGATCCGCGAGCTGTGTGACTGCAAGCCCTTCGTAGCCGCAGGGATCGATGTCGCGGAACGGTGCGAGATCCATCGCGACGTTCAGCGCGAGGCCGTGATAGCAGCAGCCGTTTCTCACGCGCAGGCCGAGCGCTGCGATCTTCCCGCCGGCGACGTACACGCCCGGCGCGCCCGGGCGCCGCTCGCCCGCGATCCGGTAAGCGGCGAGGAAGTCGATGACCGCCTGCTCGAGCGTCGCGACAAGCCGTCGTACCGTGAGGCTGCGCCGGCGCAGGTCGAGCAGCGCATACGCGATCAGCTGTCCCGGACCGTGAAAGGTGATCTGCCCGCCGCGGTCGACGCGCGCGACCGGGATCGCCGTCTCCCGCAGCAGATGCTCGAGCCGGCCGGCTTGTCCGACCGTGTAGACCGGCGGGTGCTCGAGCAGCCACAGCTCGTCCGGGGTCGAGGCGTTGCGCGTCGCGGTGAAGCGGCGCATGTCTTCGTACGCCTGGACATAGGGCACTCGGCCGAGCAGGCGGATGATGAGCGATGGGTGATCGACGATCCGTGAGGGGAGAGCCTCGCCGAAGGCGACCGCCGACGTTGCGTCCCGGCCACCCATCACCCCCGATCGATCGACCATCACCGCCTCACAGCACCATCGTCACCATCGGATGATCGCAGAGCTCGCGGTAGAGGCCGTCGAGCTGCTCGCGCGAGGTCGCGCGGATGGTGAGCGTGAGCGAGAGATAGGTCGCCTCGCGGCTGGCGCGCATCTCGAGCGTGGCGGCGTCGAACTCTGGGGCGTGACGCTTCACCACGTCGACCACCGCCTGCGCGAACCCGGCCTGCCGCCTCCCGAGCACCTTGATCGGGAACTCGCACGGGAAGGCGAGCAGCGTCGTGGTTCCCTGATCAGACACGAGCGGGCTGCCTGACGCGCGCCTTGTAGTCCTGGAACAGCTGGTACACGCGCGCAAAGCCGGCGCCCGGCTTGCCGGTGCCTACCGGCTTGCCGTCCACCAGGGTGACCGGCTGCACCTCGCGCGTGGACGACGACAGCCAGACTTCGTCGGCGGCGAAGAGCTCGGCCGCTGCCACCGGCCGCACCTCGACCGGGAGTCCGGCGCCGCGCGCGAGCTCGAGCACGAGATCATAGGTGATGCCGGGGAGGATCAGGTTGTCCTTGGGCGGGCTGGCGATCACGCCGTTCTTCACCACGTATACGTTCGAGGCCGATGCCTCGGTGACGTTGCCGTCGCGGATGAGCACCGTCTCGGCGACGCCGGCATCCTCCGCCTCCTGCCGCAGCAGGCAGTTGGCGAGCAGCGACACCGACTTGATGTCGCAGCGGCGCCAGCGAAAGTCCTCGCGCGTGACGACCGGTACGCCCCGCTCGCGGGTCTCGGCGGGCGGCGTCTTCAGGGGGTTCGTCATGATGAACACGGTGGGCGCGACCGGCGTCTTCGGGAACTCGTGCGACCGCGGCGCGACCCCGCGCGTCACCTGGAGGTAGACACTCTGGTCGTCCCACGGGTTCCGGTCGACGACGGTGCCCAGCAGCGTCGCCCAGGTCCGCGTGTCGTGGGGGTTCGTGAGCCGGATGGACCGGAGGCTGTAAGCGAGCCTGGCCAGGTGCTCGTCGAGCCGGAAGAGCTGCCGGCCATACGCCGGGATCACCTCGTACACGCCGTCGCCCAGGATGAAACCGCGGTCGAGCACCGGGATCCGCGCCTCGGCGAGCGGCATGAACTCCCCGTTCAGGTAGCAGAGGTTCTCCACGCGCGCCCTCCCTCGGTCTATTCGAACCAGAGCCGCACGCTGTCCCACGCCCGGCCGAAGATCCCCGCCACCGGCACCGTCTCGAGCGCGACCACCGGATACTCGCCGAGCGGCCGGCCCGCGAGCGACACGCGCACGGTGCCGACTTTCTGACCGGCGCTGACCGGCGCGACGAGCGGCTGCTCGCTGAGGATCTCGGCCGCCAGCTCGCGCGCGGCGCCGCGCGGCAACACGAGATGGAGATCGTCGGCGAGACCCGCCTTCAGCACCGGCGCGGCGCCCTTCCAGACGCGGAGGCTGCTCACCGCCTGCCCCTTCTCGTAGAGCCGCACGCTGTCGAAGAACTGGAAGCCGTAGTTGAGCAGCTTCTGGCTTTCCTGGACGCGCGCGCCGTCGGAGTTCGCGCCGAGCAGCACCGAGACGAGCCGCCGCTCGCCGCGCTTCGCCGAGGCGATGAGGCAGTAGCCAGCGCCTTCCGTATAGCCGGTCTTCACGCCGTCGACGTTCGGATCGAGCCAGAGCAGCCGGTTGCGATTCTGCTGGTTCACGCCGTTGTAGCGGAACTCCCGGGTCGCGTAGCGCGGGTAATCGCCGGGGAAGTCGCGGATCAGCGCCACCGCGAGGACGGCGAGGTCGCGCGCGGTCGAACGCTGCTTCGGGTCGGACCAGCCGGTCGCGTTGGCGAAAGTCGTGTCCTTCAGGCCGAGGCGCAGCGCCTCGCGGTTCATCATCCGGGTGAAGGCGTCCTCGGAGCCGGCGAGCGTCTCGGCGAGCGCGATCGTCGCGTCGTTTCCCGACTGGACGATCATCCCCTGGAGCAGCTCCTCGACCGTCACCGGCCTCGCCGGCGTGAGAAAGGTGCGCGAGCCGCCGGCCTGCCGCGCGCGTTCCGACACCCGCGCGGTCTGCCCGGGCGTGATCGTCTTCCTCGCGAGCGCGTCGAACGCGAGGTACGCGGTCATGAGCTTGGTGAGCGACGCCGGCTCGAGCCGCTCCTCGGCGTTTCGCCCCGCGATGGTCTGCCCGCTGGCGAAGTCGACCAGGAGCCACGCCCGGGCGGCAACCGGCGGCGGCGGCGGGGCTTCGCCCGCGGCGCAGAGCGGCAGCCCGACGAGAATCGCAGCGAGAACCCGGAGCACCGGCGCGAATGGAAAGGGACGACGGAAAGGCGGCCGATTATAGCGAAACGCCGTCGCGAGCCGGGCGCTCAACGCACGACGAGGTGCGGCTGCATGTCGAGGGTGTCGCGGATCTGGTCCGCAGCGGCATTCGCTTCGGCGCGCGTGCGGTACGGCCCGACGTGCAGGCGATAGAGCCCGTCCCTCCGCTGGATCTCGATCCGGCCCTCGAAGCTCGCGAGCTCGAGCGCGAGCTTGGCGCGGAGGCTCTCGGCGTTCTCGGGCGCCGCGAACGCACCCAGCTGGACGTAGATGCCGCCCGGCTCCGCCGCGACCGGCACGTCGACCGGGTCGCTCGCCGTGGGCGCGCGCTCCTGGCGAGGCGGCGCTCCCCCCGTGTCTCCCGGCACCACCGCTTCGACCTCCACCAGGGCGCTTCCCTGCTCGACGTAGCCGAGCTTCCACGCCGCCGCGTACGAGAGGTCGATGATCCGCCCGTGCAGGAACGGGCCGCGGTCGTTGATCCGCACGAAGACGCTGCGGCCGTTCGCAACGCTCGTCACGCGCGCGTAGCTCGGGATCGGGAGCGTCGGGTGCGCGGCGGTCATCGCGTACATGTCGTAGCGCTCGCCGCTCGAGGTCGGGTTGCCGTGGAAGCGCCGGCCGTACCAGCTCGCCACCCCCCGCTGGCGGAACGGACGGAGGCTGCGCTCCGGCACGTACTCCTTGCCGAAGACGACGTACGGGCTGTTGGCGGCGCGGTGCAGCGGCTCGGGCCGGGGCTGTGCGTCGGGGATTCGCGCGAGATCGACTGGCGGCCCGCCCCCCGGGCCGTCGTCCAGATAGTAGCCGCCGGGCCGCGACGGCGCGGGGGCCGAGGGCGGCGCTTTCGCCTCGCGCTCGATCCGCGGCGTCTTCGGTGCCGTGGCGCAGCCGGCAACCAAGGCGACTGCGCAGAGCGCGAGCACGAGCACGAGCCTCCCGCTTGCCGTTTGCGGTCTCGCGGTCGTCACGTCTGGATCAGCTTCCGGTGCCGGTGGCAGCTCATCAGGATTCCGAGCCCGAGGAACAGCGTCACCAGGGCGGTGCCGCCGTAGGAGACGAGCGGCAGCGGGACCCCGACGACCGGCAGCATGCCGCTCACCATGCCCATGTTGACGAAGGCGTAGGTGAAGAAGGTCAGGGTGATCGCTCCGGCGAGCAGCCGCGCGAAGAGCGTCGGCGCGCCCGCCGCGATCATGAGCCCGCGGCCGATCAGCGCGAAGTAGAGCGCCAGGAGCACCAGGTTGCCGAGGAGGCCGAACTCCTCGGAGAACACCGCGAAGATGAAGTCGGTCGAGCGCTCGGGGATGAACTCCAGGTGCGCCTGCGTGCCCTCGAGCCAGCCCTTGCCGAGGAACCCGCCCGAGCCCACCGCGATCGTCGACTGGATGATGTGGAAACCGCGACCGAGCGGATCGCTCGCCGGGTCGAGCATGGTGCACACGCGCGCCTTCTGATAGGTCTTGAGGCCCGGCCAGGTGACGTCGGGCTGGCAGAGCTGCGGCTCGAAGGCGATCAGCACGACCATCCCGGCGACGGCGACCACGCCGACCGGAACGATGAGGCGCCACGAGAGCCCGGCGAAGAAGATGACGTAGAACCCGGCGGCGAGGACGAGGAGCGCCGTGCCGAGGTCGGGCTGCCTCGCGATCAGCGCCGTCGGCACTCCGAGGAGCACCACCGCGACGACGTAATCGCCGACCTTCAGGGTCCCCTCGCGCCGCTGGAAGTACCACGCGAGCATCAGCGGCATCGCGATCTTCATCATCTCGGAGGGCTGGAAGCGCACTACGCCGACGCTGAGCCACCGCCGCGCGCCGTTCACCACCTCGCCGAACAGCGCGACCGCGAGCAGGAGCGCGAGCCCGACGGCGAAGATCGGCACCGCGAACCGCATCAGCGTCTGCGGCGGGATCTGCGCCGCGAG
>DATEDA010000175.1:0-9390 GCA_035286595.1 Burkholderiales bacterium
CCACCGGCTCGAACCCGCCGGTGTCGACCGCGAAGTACGGCCGCCCGCCGATCCTGCCATCGCCATAGTGGCGATCGCGCGTGAGACCGGGAAGATCGGCGACCAGCGCGTCGCGCGAGCGCGTCACGCGGTTGAACAGGGTCGACTTGCCGACGTTCGGCCGGCCGACGATGACGATGGTGGGCTTCACTGCGGGAGGCGCGGCGAGCGCTAGCGCGTCGCGAGGGCGTAGAGATTCCCGTTCGAAGTCTGCACCAGGAACCCCGCTCCGCCGAGCGCGACCGGCGCCGCGCGCACCGGGGAGCCGTCGGTCGCGAGGCGTCCGACGAACGCGCCGTTGTCGCGGCCCAGGAAATGAACGTACCCCTCGAAGTCGCCGACCGCGATCTCCGCGCCGAGCGGCAGCGGCGCGGAGAGATTCCGATTCGCGAGCTTGTCCTGCCGCCACAGGCTCCGTCCGCTCGTCCGGTCGAGCGCGGAGACCGCGCCGCGCTCCTCGGCGACGTACACGAACCGCGCGTCGACCCCCAGCCCCGAGCTCGAGGAGATGTCGCGGCCCCAGATCTGGTTGCCTTTGCCGAGATCGAAGCACGCGACGCGTCCCTGGAACGCGACCGCGCAGGCTTCGCGCTCGCCGACCCAGGGCAGCCCGATCACGTCGCTGACCCGCTCGAGCTCGGTCGTGCCTTTCGGCAGCGACACGGTGCCTTCCCAGCGCAATCCGCCGTTGTTGAGCGCGAGCGCCACCAGCTTCCCGCCCGAGAACCCGGCGAAGACGAAACCGCCGCGCACGACCGCGCCGGCCGGACTGCGCACCGCGAGCGGCGGCGCGACCCGCTGATAGAGCCACCGCCGTCGCCCGTCGCGCGCATCGAACGCGAAGATGCGGCTGTCGGCGCTTCTCACGATGACGAGGTCCTCGGTCAGCACCGGTGGCGCGAGCACTTCGCTCGACACTCGCGCCCGCCAGAGCGTTCGCCCGCCCTCGTCCAGCGCGATCACTTCGCCTTCCGGGGACCCGACGACGACGAGCCGGCCGTCGGCGCCCACGCCACCCGAGAGCCGGGTGGGCAATCGGACTCGCCACACCTCCTTGCCGGTTCCGGCCTCGAGCTCGGTCACCGTGCCGTCGGCGGCAGCGGCGACCACCCGGTCCCCCGCGACGGCCGGCGTGAAGACTGCGTCCGCCCCGCGCCCGACGCTCGCCTGCCACACGACGCGAACCTCGATCGGCGTCGCGATCGGCTGGAGCGGCGTCGGGGGCGGCGGCTTGGAGCCGAACAGCCAGTCGAACGGACCCGCGGCGCAGCCGGCGAGCAGCAGCGCGGCTGCCACCGCAGAGGCGGACGCGATCGCATCACGCATGCCGGCCCTCTCAACCTCCGCCCAGCGCGTCGAGCTTCAGCTGGAGCAGCTCGCGGGCGGCGGGGTCGTCCGGCCGCGCCTTCGCGAGCGCCGCCTGGTAGGCCGCGCGCGCCTCGGCGCGCTTGCCTTGCGCGACGAGGACATCCCCGCGCAGCGCCTCGAACGGCGCCTCGAACGACGGCTCGGGCTTGGCCGCGAGCACTTTCAGGGCCTCGTCGTAGGCTTGGTCGTCGATCAGCACGTTCGCCAGCCGCAGCCGCGCGATCGCCTGCACTTCGCGATCGCGCACGTTGTCGACGACCCATTGCAGCTGGGCGCGCGCCGTCTTGAGGTCGCCGGCGCTGAAGTGCACCCGCGCCGAGATCAGCGCCCCGAGCGCCGCGTAGAGGGTGCGCGGATGAGTCTCGATCAGCGTGCCCGCCAGATCCCGCACCTTCTTCGCGTCGTTGGCGGCCGCCGCCTTCTGCAGCTCGGCGTACACGGCCCCGGCCTGGGCGGTCTGCGAAGCCTGATACCGGTTCCAGCCCCAGTAGGCGGCGACGACGGCAAGCGCGAGGGACAGTCCCAGCACGATCAGATTGCCGTACTGCTTCCAGAACGCCTTAAGTTCGGCGAGCTGCTCCTGCTCCTCGAGGTCGTACGCGCTCATTCGGTCTCATCCACGTAGAGTGTGTCGGTCAGCACCGCGGGCAGCTCGTCGAGCGGCACGCGCTTCTGGTCACGGTCCTCGCGGAGCGGCTTGACGCTCGCCTCGCGCGCATTCGCCTCGTCGTCACCGACGATCACGGCCACCGGCGCACCGCTCCCGTCGGCCCGCTTCATCTGCGACTTGAAGCTCCCGCCGCCGCAGTGGTGAGTCACCGAGAACCCGTGGTCGCGGAGCCGCTCGGCGACGGTGAACGCGTAGCGGTCGGCAGCTTCGCCCTGGTGGACGAGGTAGACGTCCGGGGTTTCGCCGGTGGCGATTGCCGAGTCGTTGCGCATCAGCGCGATCAGGCGCTCGATCCCCATCGCGAATCCGGCTCCCGGAGCGGGCCTGCCGCCGATCTGCGCAAACAGGCCATCGTACCGTCCGCCACCACACACGGTAGCCTGCGCCCCGAGCCGGTCGGTGATCCACTCGAACACCGTAAGGTTGTAGTAGTCCAACCCACGCACGAGGCGGTGATCGATCGTGTAGGCGACGCCTGCGTCCTTCAGTACTGACTCCACCCCGTCGAAGTGCTTGAGCGATGCCTCCCCAAGGTAGTCGAGCAGCTTCGGGGCGGCCGCAACGACCGGCTGCAACGCCGGGTTCTTGCTGTCGAGCACACGGAGGGGGTTGGTCGCGAGCCGACGGCGCGAGTCCGCGTCGAGATCGGCGGCGTGGCGCTCCAGATGGGCGACGAGCGCCTCGCGGTGCGCGCCCCGCTCCGCGAGGCTCCCGAGCGAGTTCAGGTGGAGCCGCAGTCCGTCAATCCCCAGGTCGCCCCAAAGTCGCGCGCACATGAGGATCAGCTCGGCATCGATGTCGGGACCGGCGAGCCCCAGGGCCTCGACATCGACCTGGTGAAACTGCCGGTAGCGCCCCTTCTGCGGCCGCTCGTGCCGGTACATCGGGCCCATGCACCAGAGCCGCTGCGGCCCGGCGTGGAGCAGCGAGTGCTCGATCGCTGCGCGCACGATGGAAGCGGTCGCCTCGGGGCGCAGCGTCAGCTGCTCGCCGTTCAGCTCGTCGACGAAGCTGTACATCTCCTTCTCGACGATGTCGGTCGCCTCGCCGATCGCGCGGCGGAAGAGCGCCGTGTGCTCGACCAGCGGCGTGCGGATGTTGCGGTAGCCGTAGCTCCGGGCCCAGGAGCGGGAGGTGTCCTCGAAGCGCTCCCAGAGCACGGCCTCGTCGGGGAGGATGTCGTTCATCCCCCGCACCGCTTGAATGGTCTGGGTCATCGTCCGTGGCGGTGCGTTCTAGGCGACGGCCTTGGTCGTTCGTTCGCGATCCGCGCCGTCCCGCCGGCCCTTCCCGCTCGGGCCATAGGTGGTGCGCACGTACTCCTCGACGATGCGCTGGAAGTCTGCGGCGATGCTGTCACCCTTCAGCGTGACGGTCTTCTCGCCATCCACGTACACCGGCGCGACCGGCCGCTCGCCGGAGCCCGGCAGGCTGATGCCGACGTTCGCCTGCTTGGATTCGCCGGGGCCGTTGACGACGCAACCCATGACGGCGACGTGCATGGTCTCGACACCGGGATAACGCTCGCGCCACCCCGGCATCTCGGCGCGGAGGTAGCTCTGGATCCGCGCCGCGAGCTCCTGGAAGAACGTGCTGGTCGTCCGGCCGCAGCCCGGGCAGGCGATCACGAGCGGCGCGAAGGAGCGCAACCCCATGGTCTGCAGGAGCTCCTGCGCGACGACGACCTCGCGCGTGCGGTCCCCGTCCGGGTCGGGCGTGAGCGATACGCGGATCGTGTCGCCGATACCCTGCTGCAGGAGGCAAGCCATCGCCGCCGCCGACGCGACGATCCCCTTGGTGCCCATGCCCGCCTCGGTCAATCCGAGATGGAGCGGGTAGTCGCACCGCCGGGCGAGCTCGCGGTAAACCGCGATCAGGTCCTGCACTCCGCTCACCTTGCACGACAGGATGATCCGGTTGCCCGGCAGGCCGAGCGCTTCGGCCCGCGCCGCGCTTTCGAGCGCCGAGGCGACCAGCGCCTCGCGCATCACTGCGTCGGCATCGCGAGGCTCCGCGCGCCGCGCGTTCTCGTCCATCAGCCGCGCGAGCAACTCCTGGTCGAGGCTGCCCCAGTTCACGCCGATCCGGACCGGCTTGCCATGCCGGCACGCGATCCGGATCATGGTCGCGAACTGCTCGTCGCGCTTTGCGCCCCGGCCGACGTTGCCCGGGTTGATCCGGTACTTCGCGAGCGCCTGCGCGCAACCCGGGAACTCGGCGAGCAGCCTGTGGCCGTTGAAGTGGAAGTCGCCGACCAACGGCACGTTGCAGCCCGCCGCGTCGAGTCGCGCGCGGATCGCCGCCACGGCGGCGGCCGCCTCGGCCGTGTTGACCGTCACGCGCACCACTTCCGAGCCGGCGCGCGCGAGCTCGAGCACCTGGCGGGCGGTCGCGTCCGCATCGGCGGTGTCGGTGTTGGTCATCGACTGCACCATGATCGGCGCGTCGCCGCCGACCGGCACGCGGTCGATCCAGACCTTGCGCGCAGCGCGCCGCGTTACCGGTGCGTCCATCGATTCACTTCAATGTCAGGCGCGCGACGTCGGTGCGCGTGTAGGGCGCCAGATCGATTTCGGCGTCGTTGTAGCGCAGCTTCACGCCGGCGGCGTTGCCGATGACGAGCGAGAACGGCGCCACGCCTTCGACCTTCCGGCGCGTGCCCGCCGCATTCAGCTGCGAGAACACGATCCGCCCCTCGGCGTCCCTGATCTCGACCCACGACTCCTCGTTGAACACCATCTCGATCCGCTTTCCCGCCAGGATCGCCGCCCGCAACTGCGCCTCGGGGCTCTGCTCCATCATCACCACCGATACCGGCGGGGCTTCGGGCGCAGGCGCCACGACCGGCGCCGCGGGCGCCGGCGCCGGGATCTGCTGCGCCGGCCTGGGCGCAACCGCGGGCGGTGTGTCCGGCCGCAGCACCCATTCGAGGACGACGCTGGCGACCGCGATCACGACCACCGCCGACAGGAGGACGTAGACGAACGACCCGCGGCGAGGCTCGCGCGGAAACGGCACGTCCATGGCCTGCGGCCGCATCGCCATGGTGCTGGGCCCCTCGCCGAGCTCGCGCTGCAGCGCTCCGACGAGGGGCTTGGGGTCGAGCCCGACCAGCCTGGCGTAGCCGCGGATCATGCCCCTCACCATCGTCGGGCCAGGCAGAGCGTCGTAGCGGTCGGCCTCCAGCGCCTCGATCTTCCGCGGCGAGAACTTCAGGCGGAGCGCGACCTCGGTCACGGTCATCCCGCGGGCCTGACGGGCGGCGGCGAGCGCGCGGCCCGGGCTCGACGGCGCGGCGGCGGCGGCGGTTTCCTGCGGCTGGTCGGACATGCGGCGCTCAGTCGTAGTTGCCGCGCTGCAGCGACTGGAATTCGTTCGAGTTCGAGTAGCGGCGGCGCAGCTGCGTGGCGAGGCTCGACTCGGCGAACTGGTCGCCGAGCTTGCGCTCGATCCGCAGCGCGAGCCAGAGCGACTCGGCCGTGGGCTCCGGCACGAGCTTGTTGTACCGACCGACCAGCTCCTTCGCCGGCCGGAGCTGGCCGCGCCGATACAGGATCTCGGCGTACGGCAGCAATGCCTGGAGGTTGTTCGGATCGATGCGCAGCGCGCGGTCGTAGTATTTCATCGCCTCGGCGGGATCGCGCTTCTGCAGGCAGCGGCCGGCCGCGGCGAACGACTTCGCCGGGGTCGGGTAGAGGGGACTGCGCACGGCGTTCATGAACCACGGGAGCGACTGGTCTTCCCGCCCCGTCTGGCACAGGAACCAGCCGTAGTTGTGGTTCAGATCGGGATCCTGCGGCGCGAGCTTGAGCCCTCTCTGGAAGCTCGCCTCCGCGGCGCCGTTCTCGCGCAGATCCATGTTGACCAGCCCCTGGACGTTGTACGCCGGCGCATAGTTCGCGTCGGCCGCGATCGCGATCCGGACCTCCTCGAGCGCGACCCCGACGTTGCCGAGCTCGTAGTAGGCGGCGGCGAGGTCCGTGTGCGCCTTGGCGCGAGTGCGCGCGTCCTTCACCTCGCCGACGACGGGTCCGTAGTTCGGATCGGTCGGCTGGATCATCTCGGTGTGCGTATCGGTCGTCGTGCAGGCCGCGATCAGGCAGCCGGCGAGCGCCGCGAGCAGCCCGCCACCGCGCTTCGGCATCATGCGAACCTCGCAATGCGCACCGTCCGGCGCGTCCGGTCCTGAACCTGGCCGGCGAGCTGGCCGCAGGCCGCGTCGATGTCGTCGCCCCGCGTCTTGCGGGTGGTGCAGATGATCCCGGCGGCGAGCAGCCGCTCGGCGAACCTGCGGATCGCTTCGGGCGGCGAGCGCCGGAACCCGGAGTCCGGGAACGGATTGAACGGGATCAGGTTGAACTTGCATGGCACCTCGGCCGCGATCCCGACCAGCTCGCGCGCGTGGGCGGCGCTGTCGTTGACCCCGTCGAGCATCACGTACTCGAAGGTTATGAAATCGCGCGGCGAGCGCTCGAGATAGCGCCGGCACGCCGCCAGCACCGCCGCGAGCGGGTACTTCTCGTTGACCGGGACCAGGCGGCTGCGCAGCTCGTCGTTCGGCGCATGCAGGCTCACCGCGAGCGCGACCGGGCATTCGTCGCGCAGGCGGTCCATCATCGGCACGATCCCGACGGTCGAGAGCGTGACCCGCCGGCGGGAGAGGTTGTACGCGTGGTCGTCCAGCATGAGGCGCAACGCCGGCACGACGTTGTCGAAGTTGAGGAGCGGCTCGCCCATCCCCATCAGCACGACGTTGCTGATCACCCGGTCCTCGCTGCGCGTCACGCCGGTCGCCGGCGGCCGGAGAACGTTCGACACCCACCAGAGCTGCCCGACGATCTCGGCAGTGGTGAGATTCCGGTTGAACCCCTGCCGCCCGGTCGAGCAGAACTGGCAGGCCATCGTGCACCCGGCCTGCGTCGACACGCAGAGCGTCCCGCGGTTCGCCTCGGGAATGAACACGGTCTCCACGGCGTTGCCGGCGCCCACGTCGAGCAGCCACTTCTGGGTGCCGTCGGCGGCCTGGCTCTCGCGGACCAGCCGCGGCGGCGCGACCTCGGCCGATTGGGCAAGCATCTCGCGCAACCCTTTCGCGAGGTCGCTCATGCGGGCGAAGTCGGACTCGCCGCAGCGGTGCACCCAGCGCAGCACCTGCTTCGCGCGAAACGGCTTCTGGCCGCGCTCGGCGAGGAAGCCGGTGAGCGCGTCCGGGTCGAGGCCGAGAAGATTGGTCCGCATGCGGCGGCTCTAGCGCGGGTAGATCTCGTCGGCCGGGAAGAAGAAGGCGATCTCGGTGCGGGCCGTCTCCGGCCCGTCGGATCCGTGCACGGCGTTCGCGTCGATCGACGCGGCGAAGTCGGCCCGGATCGTGCCTTTCGCCGCCTTCTTGGGATCGGTGGCGCCCATCAGCTCGCGGTTCCTCGCGATCGCGTTTTCCCCTTCGAGCACCTGCACCATCACCGGACCGGACGTCATGAACTTGACCAGGTCGCGAAAGAACGGCCGCTCGCGGTGCACCGCGTAGAACCCTTCGGCCTGGCGCTGCGAGAGCCACATCATCCGCGCGGCGATCACCTTCAGGCCAGCGGCCTCCAGGCGCGCGGAGATCTCGCCGATCACGTTTTTCGCGACCGCGTCCGGTTTGATGATGGACAGCGTCCGTTCAACCGCCATTGTGGTCCCTCTTGCTTCGGTGCTCCAGGAATAACTTATTATTTTAACACCGCTTTCCGCGCCGTCGACGGCTCGACGGCGCGGCGCTGCCACGAGAGCACCACGCCCCGCTCGCGCGGGCCGGCCTGAAGCGCTGCCGCAACCCCGATCCCCGGCACGAATGCCAGCGCTCCGCCGCAATAGACGAGGGGCAGCCCCTCCCGCTCCCATGGCGGGACCCCTGCTTCCTGGAGGAGGTGTTTGAGCGTTCGCCGGGGGCGTCGCGCGTCCGGTTGAAACCGCTCGCCCCCAGCCCGGACGCGCACCTCGACCGGGCCCCGGGCCAGGGCCGCGGCCGAGATCCCGGCGCTCGCCGTCGGTTCGAACCGCAGCACCCCGCCGAGTTCGGGCAACGGCCAGGTCCGCCGGCCATTCCAGCGGGAACGCCAGTCGCGGCGCAGCGCCCCGCGCCGGGCAACCACCCAGACCGCGCCCCGGAAGCGCCGAACCTCGAGGTCCTCGACCACCACCCGCACGACGCCATCTCCGCGTGCCGTCAGCAATTGCCGGAGCAGCTCGTCGAGTTGCGCGCTGTCGGGTGCTCTCCCGCCCGCAGCGGACAGCATCCAACGCAGCACGTTCTTGGCGCGCGGCCGGGCCAGCCGCGCGAGCGAGCTCACCCGCAGACCGCCGTTCTTGGTGGCGCCGCGCGCGTCGATCTCCGCAAGCGCCTGCATCAGCGCCTCGGCCTCCGCGATGTGCGCCGCGCTGCGCGCGAGGCTGGCAACCGCGTCGGGATTCAGCTCGCGCAGCAGCGGCATCACGCGCCGGCGGAGCCGATTGCGCGGGCGGCGCTCGTCGGCATTGGTCTCGTCCTCGATCCACTCGAGACGCTGCTGCCGCGCGTACGCCTCGATCTCCGCGCGCGTGGCGTCGAGCAGCGGCCGCAGCAGCTGCGGCGCGTCACCGGCCGACTGGTGGCGGATCACCGGCATGGCGGCGAGCCCCGGCAATCCCGCGCCGCGCAGCAGCTGCAGCAGCACCGTCTCCGCCTGGTCGTCCCGGTGCTGGGCGAGCACGACGAAGTCGGCGTCCACGCGCGCGAACGCCGCGTACCGCGCCGCCCGCGCCGCGCCCTCCAGACCCAGCTTGCGGTACGGCGCCAGCGCCACCGCCCTGACCGCGCAGCGCAACCCGTACCGTCGCGCCGTCGCACGCGCGAACCGCGCCCACCGGCCGGCGTTCGGGCTGATGCCGTGATTGACGTGCAGGCAGGACAGCGTGAACGGATGCCCCGGCGCGAGCCGGGCGAGGAGATCGAGCGCCGCGACGGAGTCGACGCCGCCCGAGAGCCCCAGGGTCACCCGCGCGCCATTCGGCACGTGCTCCAGAAGGCGGTTCCGAACCCGCTCGAGAAGCTCACTTTGCGGTCGCTTCCTTGAACTTGCCATAGTCCATCAGCCGCTCGAACCGCGCCTCGACCAGCTCGGCCGGGCGCTTGTCGGCGAGGCTTCGCAGGGCATCCTGCAGCGCCTTCTTGAGGCTTTGCGCCGCCGCCGCGTGATCACGATGCGCGCCGCCGAGCGGCTCGGTCACGATCTTGTCGACGAGCCCCAGCGTCTTCAGCCGGCTGGCGGTGATCCCGAGCGTCTCCGCCGCCT
>DATEDA010000176.1:0-14139 GCA_035286595.1 Burkholderiales bacterium
CCCGACGCAATCCAGATCACAAGTCGAACGCTCATATCTCACCTCCATGGGGATTGATCCGAGGACATTTCATTCCTCTCCCATGGCTTCGGGATGTCCCAATTCTGGAGAGAAGTCGCACGCGGTATTGCAGCCCGCGGGCATGAACGCCGGCCGGCGGCGACGCCGAGCGCGCGAAACGCCGCCGGTCCGCTCAGGACTTTGCCTGTGGTCAGGCGTGGAAATTCGCGAGCCGGACCGGGATCCGGCGCGGCCCGAAGGCCTTCTTGAACTCGTCGAAGTGTCCGGCGATCGCCGTCCCGCATTCGCGGCAAGCACCGCTGGGAGTGACGCGGTAGTTGAGGATGCGATGCCAGTCGCGCACGATCACCGCGTTGCCGCACCCCGGGCAGAAGGTCGTGCCGCCTTCGGTGTCGTGCACGTTGCCGGTATAGACGTAGTGCAGGCCCTTCCGGAGCGCGATCTCCCGCGCCCGCGTGAGCGTGGCGGCGGGCGTGCCGGGAAGGTCGGTCATCTTGTAATCGGGATGGAACGCCGTGAAGTGCAGCGGCACGTCGGGCCCGAGCTCCTTCATGATCCACTTGCACTCGGCCTCGATCTCTTCTGACGAGTCGTTCTTGCCGGGGATCAGCAGCGTGGTGATCTCGTACCAGACGTCGGTCTCGTGCTCGAGGTACACGAGCGTGTCGAGCACCGGCTGCAGATGCGCCCCGCACAGCCTGAAGTAGAACTCGTCGGTGAACGCCTTCAGGTCGACGTTCGCCGCGTCCATCTTGGCGTAGAACTCTTCCCGCGCACCCGGCGAGATGTAGCCCGCGGTGACCGCCACTGCCTTGATCCCGCGCGCATGGCACGCGTCGGCGACGTCCATCGCGTACTCGGCGAAGATCACCGGGTCGTTGTAGGTGAACGCGACCGACTTGCACCCGAGCTCTTCGGCCGCCCGCGCGATCTTCTCCGGCGAGGCCTGGTCGGCGAGCGTATCCATCTCGCGCGACTTCGAGATGTCCCAGTTCTGGCAGAACTTGCACGCGAGATTGCAGCCCGCGGTGCCGAACGACAGGATCGAGCTCCCCGGGTAGTAGTGGTTGAGCGGCTTCTTCTCGACCGGGTCCACGCAGAACCCCGACGAGCGGCCGTACGTCGTCAGGATCATCCGGTCGCCCTCGCGCATGCGGACGAAACAGGCGCCGCGCTGGCCCTCGTGCAGCCGGCAGTCGCGCGGGCACAGGTCGCACTGGATCCGGCCGTCGTCGAGCTTGTGCCACCAGCGGCCGAGGTACTTGCTTTCGGCGACTCCGCCCATCGCTAGTGCGCCTTCAGCTCCGACTCGCGCCACTTCAGCACCTGGTACCGCCAGATCTGGCAGCGGGTCAGCCGCGTGTCGGCGGGGATGCCGGCCTTCTGCATGAGGCTCGCGAAGAACTGGCGCGGCTCGGGAAGATCGGCCCACACCTGCGGCAGGTAGGTGCCGCGGTTCCCGCCGCACGCCATGATCACGCCGTCCACACCGGGCCGAAGCTGCGCGAACAGGTCGCGCTCCTCGGCGAACGGCACCAGCGTCGGGGTCGAGAGCAGCGACACCTCCATGTCGATCCCGCGAAGCTCCTCGGGAGTCAGCGGCGAGAACCTGCGGTCCGAGAGTGCGGCGGCGGCGGCGTTCGCAACCACGTCCTCGCCGAGCGTCCGGGTCGGATGCAGGCTCCCGATGCAGCCGCGCAGCTTGCCAACTTGGGTCAGGGTCACGAAGGTCGCGCGGCGCTCCCTCAACCAGGGCGCCTCGGGGACCGCGACCGCGGGCCCCGCGCTGAGCGCGTTGACGACGCTCCCGCGGGCGAGGCCGAGGAGCGTCCGGCCGTGTTCGGCGTCGTAGGCCCGCCGCGGCTCCCAGAACGCGAACGAGGCGTAGCCCACGACCCGATCGCGGCCGCCGGCCGTATCGCCGGAGTTGCGGACGTCGAGCAGCTCGGGCTGGAGGCCGCGCTTCCTCGCCGCGGTGAGGAAGCCCATCACCGGCGTCGCGCCGCACGCCTGCGCGTGATCGATGTCGACCCGGAAGTCGGCGATTGCCTGCACCGTCCGGCGGTCGAGCGCTCGCGCCTCGTCGTAGGGGTGATAGTGCGAGAGGTCCGAGCTGATGACGATCAGCGTCTCTGGGCCGCCCCAAAGGGCGTCGAGCACTTCGGCCACCTCGCCCGGCGTCGCCGAGCCGACGACCAGCGGCACCAGCTTGAAGTCGCGCAGGATCTGCTGCAGGAACGGCAGCTGCACCTCCAGCGAGTGCTCGTGCGCGTGCGTTGCGGCGTTCACGCCGACCTGCGGCAGCGCCCGGAGCGCTGCGACCGCCTCGGCGTCGATCTCCACCCGCCCGAGCGGCGTCTCGAACGCGGTGGCGGCCGGAAGCGCGAGGCCGCGGACCGCCACCCGATGACAGGGCCCGAGCAGCACCACGCGCTTGACGATCCCGACCGCGGGCCGCAGCAGGGCGTATGCGTTCGCCGCGACCGCCCCGGAGTAGATGTAGCCGGCATGCGGAACGACCAGCCCTTTCGGGAGGCCGGGGACGAGGGGCGCAACGCGGGTCTCCTCCAGCATCGCGAGGACGTCGCGCCCGAGCTCGACGCTTGCGCCGGGGTAGAACATGCCGGCCACGGCGGCCGGCCGGATCGCGCTCATGGTTGCCTCGGATCGAGCATGGCGGGTGGAGTGCTCCCGCGGATCGATCAATCTACTCCCTTCGCGGCGCGGGTGAAGTGGCGCAATCCACGCCCGGGCACCGGTCGCAGGGAGCGGGCAACCCCCTGATGTTGGAGCCTTTTCCGGCCGCGCCGCAGGGCTCCGTCAGCTCTTTCCCGCGGCGCGGGTGGCGCGCCACGGCACCTCGCCGCCGGGAAGCGCGACCACACCTTCGATGACGTCCCCGCGGGCCCTGCCGGAGAAGCGCACCGATTGGCCGCGGCGCCTGAGGTTCGGGATCTCGAAGCTGACGGCCTCGCCGCGGACGACGAGCTTCTCGAGCGATGCGGGGGTGCCGCCGATGGTGGCCGTTCCGAGCAGGCGGGCCGGCTGCTGGAGAATCGAGACGCGCACACGCTCGCGTCCGAGCGCCGGCGGCAGCTCGAGCGTCCAATCACCGCCCACGCGCGCCGGCACGGTGTAGAGATACAGCACCGTGCGGGTGGTGCCGCTGATGTAGACCTTCTCCGGCAGCTCGAACTGCAGGTGCCGGTCGGGCTGCCACGGCACGAGCGGATAGTCGTGCGAGACCACCCGCGCGCCGGGCCGCATCTCGGCGAGGATCCGCGGCACGAGCTGGGTGACGGTGTGCGGCAGGAGGTACAGCGTGAGCACCGTCGCCTCGCCCAGGCGCGTCTCGAAGAGGTCCCGCTCCTCGAAGCGCACCCGCGCCGCGACGCCCGCCTTCGCGGCGTTCTCGTTCGCGAGCTTCACGAGCTCGCGGTCGATGTCGACGCCGTAGCCGCGCGCGCCGAAGCGCTCCGCGGCGCTGATGACCAGCCGGCCGTCGCCCGAGCCGAGGTCCATGACGAAGTCGTCGGCGCGGATGTCGGCGAGGTTCAGCATCTCCTCCACGATCTTCCACGGGGTCGGCACGTAGGGGCCGGCGTTCTGCTGCGCATGCGCGAGCCACGGCCACGCGGCGGCAACGCCGAGCGCGGCGAGCGCGCGGCGCCGGCCGGGAACCAAGCGGGTGTTCATCGTCATGTCTCTCCGGTCCGCTCGAGCACGCCCTCGAGCGCGCAGACGACCGATTGCCGGCGTACCGCCTCGCGGTCGCCGGGGAAGTGCTTCGTCACCGTGTCCACCCCGCTCTCCTTCGACGCCCACGCGAGGCACACCATCCCCACCGGCTTCGCGGGCGTGCCACCCGTGGGGCCGGCGACGCCGGTGATCGCGACCGCGACCTGCGCTCGGCTCGCGGCGAGCGCGCCGAGCGCCATCTCGCGCGCCGTCTCCTCGCTCACGGCGCCGAAGCGATCGAGGGTCTCGGCGCGCACGCCGAGCATCTCGCGCTTCGCCTCATTCGAGTATGTCACGAATCCCCGCTCGAACCAGTCGGAACTGCCGGAGACCGACGTCACCGCCTGCGCCACCCAGCCGCCGGTGCAGGACTCGGCGGCAGTGAGCTTCACGCCCCGGTCCTTGAGGCGCGCGCCGACGCGCGCGGCCAGCGTCGTGAGCGGGTCAGACACCTGGCATCACCCGAGCAGCCGCTTCGCCGCCGCCAGCACGAGCAGCGCATAGAACGCCGCGATGGCATCGTCGAGCATGACCCCGAGGCCGCCCTTGACCGTGCGGTCGACGTGGCGGATCGGCGGCGGCTTGGCGATGTCGAACACGCGGAAGGCGACGAACGCGAACGCCTGCCAGACGAGCCCCGGCGGCGTGAAGAGCAGCACGGCGAGGAAGGCGACGACCTCGTCCCAGTTCATGCTGCCGTGGTCCGCGACACCCAGGTCACCCCCTGCGCGGCCGCAGGCCCAGACCCCGATCGCGAAGAGGCCCACGATCGCGCCGGCCAGGAGCTCCGGGGTAAGCCACCGCGCAAGCAGGGCGTACAGCGGAAACGCGAGCAGCGTGCCGACCGTGCCCGGCGCGAGGGGCGAGAGCCCGGTCCCGAATCCGAGCGCGATGAAGTGGGCCGGGTGCGAGAGCAGAAAGCCCGCGCTGGGGCGCACGAGCGTGGTCGGCGTCATCCGAAGTGATCGAACCCGCGCCGGGCGATCTCGATCGGCTTGCGCTGCCCATCGAGAAGCCGCACCCCCGGCCCCCCGCCCACGACGCGCCCGATGCGCGTCACCGCGACGCCGGCGGCAGCGCCCGCCGCCTCGACCTCGGCGCGCCGGGCCGCCGGCGCGGTGAAGAGCAACTCGTAGTCGTCGCCGCCCGCGAGCAGGCACTCATCGGCGAGCGTGCGATCGGGACACGAGCGCAGCGCTGCCGACCGCGGCAGGGACTCGTAGTCCACCTCGGCGCCGAGCTTCGACTGCTCGACGACGTGCCCGAGGTCGGCGAGCAGCCCGTCGGAGACGTCGATCGCGGCGCCCGCGAGCCCGCGCAGCTTCTGCCCGAGCGCGACGCGCGGCGCGGGCGTCTCGAGCCGGGCGAGGCAATGCCGGCGGGCGTCGGCGTCGAGCGCGACGCGACCGCTCGCGTGGGCGAGCCCGAGCGCGGCGTCACCGGTCGAGCCCGACAGCCAGAGGTCCTCGCCCTCGCTCGCCGTGTCGCGTCGCAGCGCATAGCCCGGCGGGAGCGTGCCGATGGCAGTGATGCAGATCGTCCGCGGGCCGCGCGTGGTGTCGCCGCCGACGAGCTCGATCGCGTGCGCATCGGCAAGCGCGAACATCCCTTCCGCGAACGCCGCGAGCCATGGCTCGTCCGCGTCAGGCAGGGAGATCGCGAGCAGGAACCAGCGCGGATCGGCGCCCATCGCGGCGAGGTCGGACAGGTTCACGGCGAGCGACTTGTGGCCGAGCCGGCGCGCGTCCGCCCCGGGGAGGAAATGGGTTCCCTCCACGAGCATGTCGGTCGTCACCGCGACCACGAGGCCGGTCGGCGCCCGGACGAGGGCGCAGTCGTCGCCGACCCCGAGCGCGGCGGTCCGCGCGGGGCGGGTGAAGTAGCGACGGATCAGCTCGAACTCGGAGGGCACGCGAGGCGCTCGGTCACGCGAGTCACTTGGGTTCTCGCGGCGTCCTGTTCCGGTCTCGTTCCTCGGGCCGCAGGGCCGGCGCGAGCCGGTCGAGCACCCCGTTCACGTACTTGTAGCCGTCGGTCCCGCCGTAGTCCTTCGCGAGCTCGATCGCCTCGTTGATCACGACCTTGAACGGGATGTCGGGCGAGTGCTTGAGCTCCCACGCCGCGAGCAGCAGGATCCCGCGCTCCACCGGCGACAGCGATTCGACCTTGCGGTCGAGCAGCGGGGCGATCGCGCCCTTGAGCGCCTCGGCCTCGGCGATCGTGCCGCCGAGAAGCTCGTTGAAGTACGCAGCGTCGGCCTTGTCGAAGTGCTGGTCCTCGGCGAGCTGGCCGCGGATGTCCGCGGCCGGGGCACCCGAGAGCTGCCATTGATACAGCCCTTGCAGCGCGTACTCGCGGGCCCGGCGGCGGGCAGACTTCATTTGTGTTGCCGCTCGATCGCGCGGAGGAGGTTCGCCATCTCGACCGCCACGTCCGCGCAGTCGCGCCCCTTCGGGGCGGCGCGGGCCTCGGCCTGCGGCTCGGTATCGGTGGTGAGAATGCCGTTCGCCACCGGAATGCCGGTGTCGAGCTGCACCTGCATCAGGCCGGAGGCCGACTCGTTCGCGACCACCTCGAAGTGATGGGTCTCGCCGCGGATCACCGCGCCCAGGGCGATCAGGGCGTCGTACCGCTGCGTCGCGGCGAGCCGCTGCAGCGCGAGCGGCGCCTCGAGCGCGCCCGCCACGCTGACCACGGTAATGTCGGCTCCCGCGACGCCGAGGTCGGCGAGCCGCCCGAGGCAGGCTTCGAGCGCGACGACCCCGATCGGCTCGTTGAAGCGGGCGCGGACGATGCCGACCTTGAGCCCCGCGCCGTCGCGCCCCGGCTTGATCTCAACCACGGCGGCGAGCGTGACTCACTTCGCCGCCGCCCGCGCGGGGCTCTCGTAGCCGGTGACCTCGAGCGCCCAGCCGGCCATGCTCGGCATCTTGCGCGGCGTGGTCATGAGGCGCATCCGGCCGACCCGGAGGTCGCGCAGGATCTGCGCGCCGATGCCGTAGGTGAGGAGCGCGCGGCGCGCGGGCTCGCGCGACCGGGGCTCGGCGACCTGCTCGATGAGGCTCCCCGCGCTCTGGGCGCAGTTGAGCAGCACGACCACCCCCTTGCCGGCGCGGTCGATCGCGGCGAGCGCCTCGTGCACCGTCCACGAGTGCGTGCCCGTGCCCGTGTCGAGCAGGTCGAGGAGCGAGAGCGGCTCGTGCACCCGGACCAGGGTCTCGGACTTCGGATCGATCTCGCCGCGAACGAGCGCGAGATGCGTCTCGGCGGAGAGCTTCTCCACGTAGGCCACCATGCGGAAGCGGCCGAACCGCGTCTCGATCTCGCGCTCGGTGACGCGCTTGATCAGGCTTTCGGTGCGGCTGCGGAAGTGGATCAGGTCGGCGATGGTCCCGATCTTGAGCCCGTGGCGCCGGCCGAACTCGAGGAGATCCGGCAGCCGCGCCATCGTGCCGTCGTCCTTCATGATCTCGCACAGGACCGCGGCCGGGTTCAGCCCCGCGAGCTGCGCGAGGTCGCAGCAGGCCTCGGTGTGGCCCGCCCGCGCGAGCACGCCGCCCGGCTGGGCGATGAGCGGGAAGACGTGGCCCGGCTGCACGATGTCGTCGGGCCGCGCGGTCGGCGACCCGGCGACCTTGATCGTGTGCGCGCGGTCGGCGGCGGAGATCCCGGTCGTCACCCCGCGCGCGGCCTCGATCGACACGGTGAAGTTCGTGCCGTGCACCGCGCGGTTGTGGGGCACCATCGGCCCGAGGTTGAGGCGACGCGCGTGCGCCTCGGTGATCGGCATGCAGACGAGGCCGCGCCCGTGCGTCGCCATGAAGTTGATCTTCTCGGGCGTGACGAACTCGGCCGCGAAGACGAGGTCGCCCTCGTTCTCGCGGTCCTCGTCGTCGACGAGGATCACGGTCCGGCCGGCCTTGAGCTCGGCGATGATGTCCGGGGTCGGGGAGATGCTCATGCGGCGCGCGGCTCGCGGCGAAGGACGGAAGCGCTATTTTAGCAGTCGCCTCAGGCCGCCAGCGCGGCGAACACGCCCCGCCGCAGCTCGCCGAGCTCGGCTTCGATCCGGCGTCCCTGCCGGACGGCGTCGCCGACGAGCGTCGCTTCGCGCCCGTGGCCGATCATGATCGCGCCCGCGATGCGCCCCTCGCGGACGAGCAGGCGCGCGTAGCGATACTCCCCCGGCGCCTCGAAGCAGATCACCTCGTCGCCGTCCTGCTCGGCGATGCGTCCGACGGAGACGAGCTCGGCGCCGTTGATCTTGAGGATCGTGGCGGGCACGGTGCCGGAGTACGTGCGTTCGCCGCCCGCGGCGTTCACGCCGGCCGTCTCGCCCTGCGCCACGGACGCCGGCCAGATGCCGTAGAGACGGCCGTCGTGCTCCGCGATGTCGCCCGCCGCGTACAGGCCGGGCGCGCTGGTCTGCATCCGGTCGTCGACGACCACGCCCTGGTTCACCTTGAGCCCGGCCGCCACGGCGAGCGCCGTGTCGGGACGGACTCCAGCGCACGCGAGGAAGGCGTCGCATGGCAGCGTACGGCCGTCCTTGAGGCGCACCGCGCTCACACCGGCCGGGCCGGCCTCCACCGCAATCGCCTCCGCCTCCGTGAGCACCCCGATGCCGAGCCCTCCGAGATAGCCCTGCAGCATCCGCCCGGCGCGCTCGTCGACCTGGCGCTGGAGCGGCCAGGGGCCACGCTCGAGCACCAGGACTTCCAGGCCGAGCTGTCGCAGGCCGTCGGCCGCTTCGAGGCCCAGCAGCCCACCGCCGGCGACGATCGCGCGCCGGGCGCGGCGGCGCTGCGCGTACTCGCGCAGGTGCATCGCGTGCTCGGCGTCGCGCAGGATGTACGAGCCCCGCGCGCCGAACCCTTCGAACTGCGGCACGACGCTGCGCCCGCCGGCGGCGAGAATCAGCCGGTCGTACTCGAGGATCTCGCCCGTGCCGAGGGTCACCGTGCGCGCGGCGGGATCGATCGAATCGACGCGGGTGTTGAGCCAGGAGGTGATCGAGTGCTGCCCGTACCACGCGTCCGGCAGCAGATAGAGCCCCTGCATCGCCGAGCGGCCGTAGATCAGCCGCGTGATGCCCATGCGGTTGTAGAGCGGGTAGCGCTCGCGGCCGACGAGGTGGATCTCGCAGCTCGGATGCGTGCGGCGCACGTGGTCGGCCGCCGTGACGCCGGCGATCCCGTTGCCGACCACGACCACCCGCTTGATCGACGCGTCGTACCTCGCGCCGACGTGCACCAGCCTGGCGACGGTGCGGTCGGGCGCGAGCATGACCGCCACCGGCCCGCGCACGCGCGCGCAGCAGGCCATGCGCGTGTTGGCGGCGAAGCCGAGCCGGTCGAGCGTGGCCTGCTCGTCGTCACCCACCGGCGACAGATTCTCCATCCCTTCGGTCACCGCGACCGGGTCGGCGCCGCAGATGCCCATGCGGCAGCCGGCCTCGATCACGAGGCCGCAGCGCTCCGCGACCTCGAGCAGCGTGCTCTCGGGGTTCGCGACCCCGCGGCGTCCTTCCGGCTGGAACGTCACCTCCACCGCCGCCCGGCGCGCTTCGCTCTCGAGCGCCGCGGCCGCCCCCGCGCCGAGCCGGGCGCTCTGCCCGGTGGTCGATTCCACGGTCCGCCGGATGAACCGGCGCTCGGTGGCGAAGGTCCGCGCGAGCCAGATCAGGCTGATCGCGCCCACGCCGCCGCGCACGATCCAGGCCGACCAGTCGCTCACCGTCTCGCCGGAGATGCGCGCCGCCGCCTCGGTCATCGCGGGCGCGCCGTACCAGTAGAAGAGGTTGAGGGCGGCGATGCCGGCGAGCGCCGGCAGCTTCACCAGGCTCGCCTTCACGAACGTGTCGAGCGCCGTGAACGCCGCCAGGCTCGCGCCCATGTAGAGGAGGAACTGGAGGGACATTTCCGCCAGCGAGATCGCCGGCGGATCGGGCACCAGGAAATAGGCGAGCACGAATCCGGGGAAGATCGCCGCGAAGAAGCGCCGGTAGGCGACGTAGTGGCGATCGTTGTCGTACTGGTCGGCGAGATAGGCCACCTTCGGATTGAAGTCGTAGCAGTTCTTCGTGCAGCCGACGCACGGCTGGCAATGGGTGTTGGCGACCGTCAGGAACGGCGTCTGGCCATACAGCCGCTGCACCGGCAGCAGCGGACAGATGCTGCTGCACCAGCCGCTCTTGCCCTTGAAGACGACGCCGCCCAGGAACGCGAGCGCCATGAGACTCAGGATCAGTACCGCGGTGGCGACGCCGGACTGGTTGAAGAGCGGCTTGCGGGCCGCCACGAGCACGAGCAGCGCCGCCATGCCGATCACGTACGCGTATTCCCTGAGCCGCGGGGTCTGCACCACGCCGCGCGTGAAGCCGGCGGCGCGCGGCAGCTGATTCAGCGCCGCGAGCGGGCAGACGTTGCGCCAGACGCCCGGCGCGACCAGGAAGACGATCGGTGCGAGCGGGATGACCAGGCCCCACACGAGGTCGAGCCCGAGCTGCGGCTCGAGGACGAGGACCGCGGCCAGGCCCAGCGCGGCCGCGACCGCGGCGGCGCGCAAGCCGCGCCACGCACCCTGCGGCAGGTACGTCGGCAGCCGCGTGTAGTTCGGGAAATCGGCGTCCGCAGCCGCCGGAACGGAGCTCATTCGACGAAGCGGGCGACGAGCGCGCTCGTCTGCCGCAGGCGCAGGGACAGGATCCGCCCGAGATCGAGGAGCAGCGCGCGCGCGAGCTCGGGCTCGCGGGCGGCGAGCACTTCGAACGCCTCGCGGGTCAGGCTGCGGACCTCGCCGTCCGAGAGCGCACGCACGCTCGCCGAGCGCGGCAGGCCGTCGAAGAACGCCTGCTCGCCGAACACCGAGCCGGCCTCGATGACGGCGATCCGGCGCGCTTTGCCGCGGTCGATCTCCGCCAGCACCTCGAGGCTGCCGCTCACCACGATGAAGAGCGCGGGCTGCGTGTCGCCGGCGCGGACCAGCGTCTCCCCCGCGCGGAACCGCTGCACGCCCGTCCGCGCCAGCAGCTTCTGCCAGCCCTCGGGCGGCAGCCGCGGCAGCAGCACGAGATCGTTCGCATCGGCCGCGGGCTCGGCGCCCGGGTAGTCGAAGAAGTCGCGGAAGTCCACCGGCGGTCCGGCCTCAGCGTGCCGCGGCTAGCCCGACGACGACCGCGAAGACTTTTTTCATGGCGCTCCTCCCGACACGGGCGAAACCAAGCATACCCTCAGGCGCGCGCGGGCTCCACGACCCGCCCCAGCCGCACCGCGGTCAAGCCCGGCGCGATGTGGCGGCGCGGCGCGGGCATCACCAGCACGCAGTCGTCATAGGGCGTCGCGACCGGCTCATCGCCGTCGTGCCCGATCACCGTCCCGGCGCGCGCGATCGTCTCCATGCCGGTGTAGCCGGCGTCGAACCTGAACCGGTGGGTCTTGATCGTCACTGCGTGCGTCACCTGGATGAACCGCTGCGGCACGGGCGGGGGCGGCGGGTGCGCTTCGAAGAACGCCGGATCCATGATCCCCGCCACGCGCAGGAACGCGAGCGAGGTTTCCAGGGCGACCTCCGCCGCGCGGCGTTCCCCGTGTTGGCCGCATTCGACGAGCAGCGCGTTCTTCGGGCTCCCCGGGTCGTTGAACGCCCCGTAGTCGCGCATCCGCGCGCCGCTCGCGTGTCCCGAATCGCTCACGACGAAGGCGGGGACGCCGAGCCGGCGCGCAAGCTCGCGCCCCTTCGCGAGCGGGCCGGCGATCATCACCGGCGGCGCCGGGAGGTGCATCGAGTGAAGATCGAGCAGGAGATCCGCGCTCGCCACGACCGGCCGCAGCTCGCGCGCGCGGCGGAGCTCGCTCGTCGCGCCCGGGCCGTCCAGCTTGGCGGCGCTCCATACGCGGTTGAAGTCCTCGTCGACCCAGCGGCTCGCCGCGGGTCGGTCGGTCGAGAAGCGCGCGAAGGCAGCGACGTTCGCGAGCGAAAGCGTCAGCCGCCCGCGCGCCGGCCGCACGTCCCAGCGCAACAGCTGGTCGGCGGCGTACAGCCCGCACACCTCGTTGCCGTGAGTGAGCGCGTTGATCATGACGTGCGGCCCGGGGCGCCCCGAGTCGAACGTGTGCACGTAGTCGATCCCGGCGGTCCCGCGGGCGTACGCCCCGAGCTCGGGCACCGGGAACGCGGTGGGATACCGCTCTTCGTCCATGGCAAGGCGCGAAGGATCCGCGCGATTGTCGCACGGTCGCGGGCGAGGTTTTCGTTCCGGCGCCGCGCCGGCCTACGGCTTGCCGACGACGGTCAGCTTCGGGCGCCGGGCCAGCCGGAACTGCTCGTAGAGGCTCGGCTCCTCCAGCGCGAGCCGGTTCGGCTCGACGCCGCGCCTGGCGAGCCAGGCCGTGAACTTGGCGAGCTCGATCTCGGTGCGCAGGTTCTCGGCCGCCCAGCGCGCGACCTCCGGATCGGGATCGTCGGTCAGCTCGACGAGCTGCGGGATCAGCTCGCGCGAGAAGTCGAGCTGGATGCGGCGGGTGAAAGTGTCCGACATCGTCCGGTGGCAACGAAATCCTTGATGGCAGACGCTGTCACAGCCGCCCGCCTCGCGTCCAGTGCTTTGACACAAGTTTGCGATCCCCTGTCGGCGGGACTTACAACCCGGCGCGGACGCCTATAATTTCCTGCCGCCAACCTCTCGGGGGAACCACAACATGGCCAACACGATCCGCCGCACGCTGCTCGGTCTCCTCGCGTCGTTCGCTCTGGGCGCCGCCACGGCGCAGGAGCTTCGCATCGGCATGGGCGCCGAGGTGACGTCGATGGATCCGCACTTCGTGAACCTCTTCCCCAACAACAACATCGCCGAGCACGTCTTCGAGAAGCTGATCACGCTCGATCCCGACTCGCGGCTCATCCCGGGGCTCGCCGAGTCGTGGAAGGCGGTGAACCCAAGGACCTGGGAGTTCAAGCTGCGGCAGGGCGTGAAGTTCCACGACGGGTCGGACTTCAGCGCCGAGGACGTCGCGTTCTCGATCGAGCGGGTCGGCAAGATCCCCGACTCGCCGGGACCGTTCACGACCTACACCAAGGCGATCAAGCAGGTCCAGATCGTCGACCCGCACACGATCCGGTTCGTCACCGCCTTCCCGCACCCGCAGCTGCAGAACGACATCAACACGATCTACATCGTGTCGAAGAAGACCGCGACCGGCGCGTCGACGGCCGACTTCAACGCCGGCAAAGCAATGAACGGCACCGGGCCGTTCAAGTTCGTGGCGTTCAAGCGCGGCGACCGGGTGGAGCTCGCGCGGAACGACGCCTACTGGGGTCCGAAGCCGGCGTGGGCGAAGGTGACCTTCCGCGTCATCCCGAGCGACCCGACGCGCGTCGCGGCGCTGCTCTCGGGCGAGCTCGACGCGATCGAGAACATTCCGACTGCCGACTTCGCGAAGATCAGGGCCAACCCGAGCTTCCAGACCTCGACCAAGACCTCGCACCGGATCATCTTCTTCCACGTCGACCAGTTCCGCGACCGGTCGCCGTTCGTGTTCGACAAGGCGACCGGCAAGCCGCTCGAGAAGAACCCGCTCAGGGACCTGCGCGTGCGCCAGGCGATCTCCAAGGCAATCGACCGCGAGGCGATCAAGTCCCGGGTCATGGAGGGTCTGGCGCTGCCGTCGGCGAACCTGGTGCCGGCGCCGATGTTCGGCCACAACCCGGCCCTCAAGCCCGAGACGTACGATCTCGCCGGCGCGCGGAAGCTGCTCGCGGCGGCCGGGTATCCGAACGGGTTCGCGATGACGATCCACGGCCCGAACAACCGCTACGTCAACGACGACCAGATCATGCAGACGGTGGCGCAGATGCTCTCGCGCGCCGGGATCCAGACCAAGGTCGAGACGATGCCGATGAGCGCTTACCTCGCCCGCGCCCGGAAGCTCGAGTTCAGCTTCGCGATGCTCGGCTGGGGCGCATCGACCGCCGAGGCTTCGTCGCCGCTCCGCGCCCACCTCGTGGCGTACATCCCGGAGAAGGGCTGGGGCGAGTTCGCGTGGGGCCGTTACTCGAACCCGAAGGTGAACGATCTCCTCGACCAGGCGCTCGCGACGATCGACGACAAGGCCCGCGAGAAGCAGATCCAGGACGCGGTCGGGATCGCGATGACCGATCTCGGGATCATCCCGATCCACCACCAGATCAACACCTGGGCGACGAAGAAGGGCATCACTTACACGCCCCGGATCGACGAGTACACGCTCGCGTTCCAGTTCAAGCCGCAATAGTGGCGGGCAGACGGCGTTCGGGCCCGGCGAGCGCCTTGGGCCGCGCCCTTCGTCACGGGTGGTTCGTGCGCGGCGAGTCGTGGGTTGACTCGCCGCCGCGAACCGGGAC